>CANQCF010000148.1 GCA_947589505.1 uncultured Acetatifactor sp.
AGACTTTCTTTCAAGATTTTCTCTCTTCGACCTGATTATACCATAACGGAAGAGTTCCTGCACCTGGATTTTAAGAATGCGTACCTAGTTTTGCAAACAGTGCGATCACCTCATGGGCGATCAGCGGCGCCGCCGCAAGCCCCGCCAGCACAAGCCACTCCCCGAGGCTCAGGGAAGAGGTTCCGAAGGCGCTGACGAGAAAGGGCACCTCCGTCACGGCAAACTGCAAAAGCAGGCCCACCAGACAGGCCAGGATCATCAGCTTGTTTTCCAGATGGTTCATCCGGAATACGGATCTCTCCACGTCCCGCATCCCCACCGCGTGAAAAAGCTGGCTCATTCCCAGGACGGTAAACGCGTAGGTCTGGGCGCGTACAAGGACGCCAGGCTGTTCCAGGCAGGCCCGGAGCAGGGCGGGAGCACGGCGCAGATCCCCCAGCTCCCCCAGCGCCGGAAACACCGGCAGAAAGAACGCGCACAGGCTGATCCCCGCGATCAGAAGCCCATAAAAGCAGGTGCACCCCAGCCCGCCCCTGGCAAAAAGACTCTCCTCCGCCTTTCTGGGGGAGTTGCGCATCAGCGCCGCCCGGTCGTTCTGATCCACCCCCAGGGCAAGGGCCGGCAGAGAGTCCGTGATCAGGTTGATCCAGAGGATATGGCTGCTCTTTAAAGGAGAAGCAAATCCCAGGATCACCGCGGCAAACATGGTCAGGAGTTCTCCCAGATTCGAGGACAGGAGAAAGATCACCGATTTTCTGATGTTTTCATAGACCCCTCGGCCCTCCTCGATGGCCTTTTCAATCGTGGCAAAATTATCGTCCACCAGCACCATGTCCGCCGCCTGCTTCGCCACGTCCGTACCGTTTTTTCCCATGGCGATACCGATGTCCGCCGCCTTCAGGGATGGTGAATCATTTACCCCATCCCCCGACATTGCCACGATCTCTTTCCTTTTCTGGAAACCCTTTACGATGCGTACTTTCTGGGCCGGGGAAACCCTGGCAAAAATGCGCACATCGGAGAGTCCCGCTTCCAATTCCGAATCGCTGAGAGCGGCGAGCTCCTCTCCGGTCAGGCACTGGCTTCTGTCCTCCGCAATACCGATCTGCTTTCCGATTGCCAGGGCGGTATCCACATAGTCCCCGGTGATCATCACCGTCCTGACCCCCGCCTTTTTCAAGATGTTCACCGCCCTTGCCGCTTCCGGCCTGGCAGGATCCCGCATGGCGGCAAGGCCGAGAAAGGTCCAGCCGCTTCCGGCGCGTATGTCCCCGTCCTCCCGGGACGCCACCGCCAGGATCCGGTACGCCTTTTTAGAGAGCTCCCGCACCGCCCGGAGGATACCCTCCCGCATCCCCGCGTCCAGGGGAAGCGTCCTGCCGGAAATCCTGGCAAAGCCGCAGCTCTGAAGCACCACGTCCGGCGCGCCCTTCCGGTATCCCACGCTCCGCGTCCTGCCGCGGTGATAAGTGGACATCTGTCTGCTCTCGGAGTCAAAGGGAACCTCCTTTACCCGGGGAAGCGCCGCCGAGAGGGATTCCTTCTCCACGCCGAACCTCTTCCCCAGCTCCAGAAGGGCGATCTCCGTGGGATCCCCCACGCTGCCCTTCTCCCCCAGCACCGCGTCGCCGCAGAGAACGATCCCCTGCAGGAATTCCCCAGGCGGCACGTCTCCTTTCGGATGTTTCAGGTCCCGGATCTTCCCGTCCCAATAGCCCATCTCCGCGGTCATGTGGTTCTGGGTGAGGGTCCCCGTCTTATCCGAACAGACGACGCTTACAGCGCCCAGGGTCTCCACGGAGGGGAGTTTTCGGACGATGGTATTGGCCTTGACCATGCGGGTGACGGAGAGCGCCAGGCAGATGGTCACCACCGCCGGAAGCCCCTCCGGGACGGCCGCCACCGCAAGGGAGATGGCGGTGATCAGCATCTGCATGATATCCCGCTTTTGAAGAACCGCGATGCCAAACAGGGCGGCACACAAAAGGAGGGATAAAAGGCTCAGGATCTTTCCCAGATCCCCCAGGCGCTTCTGCAGAGGTGTGAGCTCTTCCTTCCCCTCATGGATCATGTCCGCGATCTGCCCCAGCTGGGTCTGCATGCCGACGGCGGTCACGATCCCCTCTCCCCGGCCGCCGGTGACCGTCGTGGACATATAGGCCAGGTTCCTGCGGTCCCCAAGGGGCAGTTCCCTGCCGCCGTCCTGAAAAGAGGCGTCTTTCTCCACCGGGACGGATTCTCCGGTCAGGGCGGACTCCTCCACTTTCAGACCGATGGTTTCTGTCAGCCTGAGATCCGCAGGCACCCTGCAGCCCGCCTCCAGACAGACCAGATCCCCCACCACGATCTCCGCCGCAGGGATTTCCTTTTTCACGCCTTCCCGGATCACAAAGGCTTTGGGACTCTGGAGCTTCTGCAGGGCGTCCAGGGCCTTCTTTGCCTTCCCCTCCTGAAGGGTTCCGATAAAGGCGTTCATCAGAACCACCACCGCGATGATCGCCGCGTCGCTGTACTCCCGAAGCAGAAGGGACACCCCCGCCGCCACCAGCAGAACATAGATCAGGGGATCCTGAAGCTGCTCCCAAAAGACCTGCAGCCCCGATTTTCCCTTTGCTTTTTTCAACTGATTCGGCCCGTTTTCCGAAAGCCTCTTTCGCGCCTCCCGCTCCGTCAGGCCCTTTCCCGTATCCGACATACTGCCTCCCCGCTTTTTCTCCATGTCCAGCCCGTCTGACTGAAACCTCCGGCCTTTACAGATACTCTGCCCGCAGCCTTACCCTTTGCCGCGTCGGCCTCTACAGATACCCGGCCCGCAGCCGCACACTCTGCAGCGCCGGCCTCTACAGATACCCTGCCCGCAGCTTTACTCTTTGCCGCGACGTCCCCTCACCAAAAAGGATGGCTTTTCTCAGATCGGACCGCCGCAGACAGTCTGCCAGGTGTCATGCTCCAAAGACCGCCGCAGACGGTCTGCCGAGGTTTCCTGCTCCAAAGACCGTCTGCCTGCTGAACTGTTGTTATACCATGTTTATGTCGGGGGAAAATCACCTATGACGAGCCCGCAAAAAAAGGACATGGCTCCTGACTGCCATGTCCTACCGGAGAAGTTCCCGGGTATATTCGTTCTTCGGATTCTGGAAAAGTTCCTCCGTCTCACCGATCTCCAATATTTTTCCGTCCCGCATGACCATGATCCGGTCGCTGACCTGATAGATCACGTTGATATCGTGGGAGATGAAGAGAAAGGCCGTTCCCAGCTCCGCCTGAAGGCTTCTTATCAGTTCCAGGATCTGGGCCTGTATGGTCACATCCAGGGCGGAGACCGGTTCGTCCGCGATCACCAGCCCCGGCTTTGTGATCAGTGCCTGGCCTATGCTGATGCGCTGTCTCTGGCCCCCGGAGAGCTGAGAGGGTTTCCGGTGGAAATACTTTTCCTCCAGTCCCACCTTTCGAAGCATCTCATAGGCGGCCGCCTCTCTGTCCGCGGGACTCATCTCTTTAGAGGGATCCAGGATCCCTTGGGCCCGCAGGGGTTCCTGCAGAAGCCAGCCCACGGTCTTCACGGGGTTTAGGCTGCTGTAGGGATCCTGAAAGACCATCTGGGGCGCGTTGGAGTAGTGGATCACTTCCCCCTCGGTCATCCGGTTGATCCCAAGAATCGCCTTGGAGAGCGAGGTCTTTCCGCAGCCGCTCTCTCCCACCAGCCCCAGGATCTCACCGCGGTAGATCTGAAAATCCGCGTGCTCCACCACACATTTTTTCCGGCTTCTCTCAAAGAAGGAGCCCGTGTTTTCCCGGTAGAAGACGCTGAGGTTCCGGATCTCCGCCAATTTCTCCCGCTCCGGCGATTTTTCCGGCTCCCGGTCTTCCTGACCTCCCTTTTGAGTCTTCTTTTTTCCGATCCGCTTCGGCACGGCGGCGATAAGTTTCTTTGTATAATCCTGCCTGGGATTTTCAAAGATTTCCTCCGTGGGGCCGCTCTCCACCACCCGTCCGTCCTGCATCACCGCGATCCTGCCGCAGAGCCGCCTCGCCAGGTTCAGGTCATGGGTGATAAAAAGCAGGGAATTTTTCTGTTCCCGGTTGATCTTCTGCAGGAGATCCATGATCTGGTTCTGTACGCTCACGTCCAGCGCCGTAGTGGGTTCGTCCGCCACAATCAGACCCGGGTGCAGGATCACCGCCATGGCGATCATTACCCTCTGGCGCATACCGCCGGAGAGCTGATGAGGATAACAGCCGTACACCCTCTCCGCGTCCTGAAGTCCGACATTCCGGAACGTCTCCAGCACCTTTTCCCGGCGTTCCTCCCGGGTCATGTCCTTCGCGTGCAGGATCAGCATCTCCTCTACCTGAATTCCCGCTTTTTTCGTGGGGTTTAGGGAAGTCATGGGCTCCTGAAAGACCATGGACATCTTATCCCCCTGAAATTCCCGGTAGAGCCCGTTATCCCGAGGCTTTCCCGCTTCCAGCAGAAGCGTGTCGTCATAATAGATCTTTCCCGTAGTCACCCGGGCGCTTTGCGCCGCAAGCCCCATTAAAGTCAGAGCCGTCACGGATTTCCCGGAGCCGGATTCCCCGACCACGCCCAGGATCTCCCCGTCCTCGATGGTGAGGCTCACGTTTTTTACCACTTCCGGACCGTCGAAAGCGACGGAAAGATTTTCAATGCGGATCATGCTGCCTCCCCCTTTCTGCGGATGCCTTCGCTGAGCAGGGAAAAGCCCAGGACGATCCAGACGATGGCCAGACCGGGGGCCAGGGCGTACCAGGGGGCCCTCCCGAGATACCCCTGGGCGTCGGACAGCATCTTTCCCAGGCTGGCGTCCGGAGGCTGGATGCCGATGCCCAGATAACTCATGCCGGACTCCGCCAGGATCGCGTTGTTAAAGCCGATGGTGACGCTCACCCAGAAAGTGGAAAGGATATTGGGCAGGATATGTACGAACAGGATCCGGAGCTTTTTCACCCCCATCAGCCTTGCCCGCACGATATAGTCCGCGTCCCGGAGACGTAAGAATTCGCTCCTCACGATCCGGATAAAACTGGGGGCAAACACGATCCCCAGAGAGAGGATCAGGTTCTGCTTTCCGCTTCCCAGGATACTGATGGCCACCAGAGCCAGAAGAATGCTGGGGAAACCGTTGACCGCGTCGGTGATCCTCATGACGATCTCATCCAGGATCCCGCCGAAATACCCGGTAAAAGCGCCCACCAGGATCCCTGTCACAGCGGACAAAAGGACGATCAGGGAGCTGACAAACAAGGTCTCCCCAATGCCGTCCATCACCCGGGAAAAAATATCCCTTCCGTAATTGTCCGTGCCGAAGATATGTCTCAGGGACGGTGCCTGAAAGCGTTCCGCCGCGGACATGGCCGTGGTGCTGTACGGCGTCCAGAAAAAGCTCAGAACCGCCAGCACCAAAACAAGGCCGGCCATCGCCAGCCCCGCCAGGAAATATCCGTTCTGCTCCTTTATCCAGGCACCT
>CANQCF010000149.1 GCA_947589505.1 uncultured Acetatifactor sp.
AAATTTGTGCAAGCACAATTTTTGCCTGAACTACGGCGGCTGGCTGAACTGGTAATAAAAATTTTAGATTTCTAAAAGAAATAAAGCAAAAAAATACGGTCATACTAAAAAGGACATTTCTAGTCAGAGATGTCCTTTTTGAGTTCTGAAAACAATCCGATGTGAGCCGCGGTGAAAAGCGTTACAGTTTGGACGGCGCTTCGTCTCAGGGGAACGAGCCTGTTCCGTTTTCCAAAAGATGGAATCCGCCGAATATCAGCAGCTCCCGGAAGATCAGATAGAGGAGGAATTGACCGTATGAATCCCGACAACCGGATGGAACAGATCATAGAGAACGCGGCGCAGCAGAGCGGGGCAGTCGTCAGGGAATGGAAACGCAGGGCGAAGCGGTTTCGGATCTATCGTTTTTTTGTGCTGGCACTTCTGGTCGTCAGCGTGGCCGCGTTTACCTGGACCGCCCTCTACGCGGTGGACAGCCGGATACCCTCCACGATCTATATTCGGCTGGGCGAAAAGCAGGAGATCCGGCTGAACATCCCGGCGACGGGTGAGGTGAGGGCGGCCTCAGGCATGCAGGCCAGCAATATTCCCCAGGGGGCGGTAACCATTGACCTGTCCGGTCCCGTCACCATGTTTACCGGTTCCCTCAGCAATTACGACATGCAGGTCAGGCTCTTTGGCTTCCTGCCCCTGAAACAGGTGGACATCCGGGTGATTGAAGACCAGGAGCTGATCCCCATGGGGATCCCTGTGGGAATCTATATGCACAGCGACGGGGTTCTGGTGGTGGGCGTTGCGGAGTTCTCCGCGGAGAATGGAAAAATGGTTTCTCCGTCCAAAAATATCCTGAAATCCGGGGATTATGTGAAAGCGGTGGACGGAAAAGAGGTCAATACCAAACAGGAACTCATCCGGGCCATTGAAGAGAGCGGCGGAAATCCGGTCACCCTCCTTGTCAGCCGGGGTGGGATAGAGCAGACGCTGGAGATTAGGCCCTGTAAAAATGCGCTGGGCCAGTACAAGGCGGGGATCTGGATCCGGGATAACGTTCAGGGCGTGGGTACCCTTACTTACATGGATGCCAACGGCAATTTCGGCGCTCTGGGACACGGAATTGCGGATGTGGACACGGGACTTCTGATGGAGGTGGACGGAGGCACTTTGTATGAGACGGAGATCGTACAGGTGAAGAAGAGCGAGGACGGCAACCCGGGAGAGATGACGGGCCGCATCGTATATGCGGACAACTATGCCCTGGGTGAGATCGACGCCAACAGCACGAGGGGCGTCTTCGGCGTCTGCAACGACAAACTGAGCCACAGCGCCTCGGAAGAACCTCTTCCCATCGCCTTGAAACAGGAGATCGAGATCGGCCCGGCCCAGATCCTCTGCACGATCGAGGACGAGCCAAGAAGATTTCAGGTGGAGATCACAAAAGTCCATCTCGACCATGACAACGTAAACCGCGGCATTGAATTAAAAGTCACCGATCCGCAGCTCCTTCAGCTGACGGGCGGCATCGTCCAGGGCATGAGCGGCTCCCCCATCATCCAGAACGGCAAGATCATCGGCGCTGTCACCCACGTCCTTGTCAACGATTCCGAAAAAGGGTATGGGATATTTATTGAAAACATGCTCGAGCATTGAGTCAGGGCAGCAAGACACAGCCAGGGGGACGGTCCACAGGAAAGCTCGCTTTCCCTGTGGACCGTCCCCCTGGCTGTGTCGGAATGTCCGGCGAAAGCCGGACATCTGGCGGAAGCGTCAGCTTCTGCCAGATGCTGCCCTGATAAGTGGCGCGGCGGAAGCGTCAGCTTCTGCCCGATGCTGCCCTGAGATAAAAACCTTGCTTTCCCTGCCGGAAAAAGTATCTTGCAAAATCCCCATAATTGTTTACAATGATTATAGAAAAATTTCTGCTCCCTCCCCGTATGTGCACGGCATTTCAGCGGCGAGGGTGAAAGACGGCGTAACCCACAGCCGTGCGGGGCGATTGTAAAGAGGGGACCGTTCCCCTCCGCCGTATGGTTTTCGAAATATTGGTACGATATTTGTGTATTTGCAACAGGCCGGACTGACTTTGAGAAAGGAGCGGGACATGGGTGTAAAATGGGGGATTCTGGGAACGGCGAGTATCGCGGCAGGCTGTACGATACCGGGCATGAAACAGGCGGAAAACTGCGAGCTCTATGCCATCGCCGGAAGAAGCGAAACAAAGACTTTGGAATTTCAGAAACGCTATGGATTTGAGAAGGCTTACATGGGATACGACGCGCTGCTGGCGGACCCGCAGGTGCAGGCGGTCTATGTGCCCCTGCCCAATGATATCCATAAGGAGTGGGTGCTGAAAGCGATCCGAGCGGGAAAGCATGTGCTCTGCGAGAAACCCCTGGCCCTAAACGCGGCGGAGGCGGAGGAAATGTACGCTGCCGCCGGAGAAAAGGGCGTGATCCTGATGGAGGCCTATGCCTATCTCCACAGCCCCTATGTGGAACAGCTGAAAGAAGATATCCGAAGCGGCGTCATCGGAGAGGTGGATTATATCGAAACGGCCTTTCTGACCCAGGGTTACAAAGAGGATTTCCGCCTGCACAGGGAATTTGGCGGCGGGGCATTTTATGATCTGGGGTGCTACTGCACGACCATGATCCTGACGCTGGCGGGGGCCTGCGGTCAGAGAGAACAGACGGCGAAAGAGGGGACATCCTGCGGGAAAATCCCGTTCCCGGAATCTGTTAAGGCAATCGCGGAATTTACGGAGGAAGGCGTGGACATGATGACCGCCGGGATCCTGCGGTTTCAGGGCGGACTGCGGGCTTCTTTCAACGTCGGCATGAACCTGGGGACCAATTCCAACTCCCGGTTTGACCGCCTGTATCTTCATGGCTCCAAGGGCTGCATCCGATCTGATGTGGAGTACAATCAGGAGGGTGACCTGCAATACACGGTGGTCTCCGAGGGAAAACGCCTGGAGCGCAGGGTTCACTCGGGTCAGAATTACGCCCTGGAGCTGGAGCAGATGAACCGATGCATCCTGCGGGGGGAGAAACCTCATATCACACCGGAGTTTTCCCTCGCCAATGCAAAGCTGATGGATGCGGTGCTGAAGGAGATCGGGTATTATTGAGTGATTGCCGGCAAGCCGCGGAGAGCGACAAAAAACCGGGGTTGAGAAAGGAACACTGAAAAGTAAAGACAATTGGAATAAACGGGACAAGTGAGTCGCTGAAGTTGTAAGAGACACCCAAAAAACAAAATGACAAACAGATAATGAAGTCAACGGAGGCGAGAGAAACATTGGAAGCAACGGGGACAAACGGAGCATTAGCGCCACCGGGGGCAGGAGAGACGGCGGAAACGACTAAGACAGGCGAGCGGCCGGAGAGGAAAGGACAATGGAAGAAACAAAAACAATGGAAGAAACAAAAACAACAGGGATAAACGAGACGCCAGAGGCGCAAGAGACCTCTGGCATTAAGAAACCGGGCAGCAGAAAAACGGTCTTTGCCGTGATCGCTCTGATCATAGCGATAGCGGCTGCGGCCTGTCTTTACTTTGCCTTTCGGGAGAAACCGTCGGAAGGAAAGAAACAGATCACGATTTCAGTAGTCGGTATTTCCGGGGAGGTCACGGACTATGCGCTGCAGACGGACGCGGAGTATCTCCGTCAGGCCATGGAGGAGGCGGAAGGGCTGACCTTCTCCGGGCAGGAGAGCGAGTACGGGATGATGGTGGAGACCGTGAACGGTGAGAGGGCGGTCTTTGCGGAGAACGGCGCGTACTGGTCCTTTTATGTGAACGGAGATTACTGCAATTACGGCATCGATACCCAGCCCGTGGAGGACGGGGATCTATTTCGCATCGAGTACACGGTGGATGCATCGGAATAAAAAGCGGAATCGGAAGATCAAAGGGCTGCAGCGTAGGCTGCATTGCGGAAAAAGTCCGAGCTTGCGCGGACGGAAGGCTGATGAAAAGTCAGCCTATGAGAGCCAAACCGTTAAAACAGGGATGTGGAAGAGCGGAAAGTAAAGAGCCGGAGAAATCTGGAAAACGGTAAGCAAGGCAGCGAGAGAATGGCTGTGAAAACCAGGCAGTAAAGACAAGAAAGCACAAGGCTGGGAAATCAGAAGTCAGGCAGTGAAAACAGACCGTAAAAGATCAGGTCTGGAAGGCTGGGTGCTGAAGATCAGGACAATGATAAGAAGATCAACAGCAAAAATAGAAAGCTGGATAGTGAAGGTCAGACAGTGAAAAAACAGGAAAAAGAAAGCACAGAAGAACAATCTGAAACTTTGAAAAGCCGGAAAACGGGAACTTCTCCCGCGGAATGGAAAAACTGCAGACCTTTGCTGACCGTAAGGGATATCGCTCTGATCGGCCTTATGACGGCGGTGATCGAGGCGTCGAAGGCGGCGCTGAGCTTCCTGCCGAATATTGAACTGACGTCCTTCTGGCTGATCCTTTTCACCCTGTTTTTCCAGTGGAGGATCGTTCTGGTGATACCGGTGTTCATCCTGATCGAAGGCTTTATTTATGGGTTCGGGATCTGGTGGCTGATGTACCTGTATAGCTGGCCCCTGCTGGTCCTTTTGGTCTGGATCTTCCGAAAACAGGATTCCGCCTGGTTCTGGGCGGTGCTGTCGGGAGCCTTTGGACTTTGTTTCGGCGCCCTTTGTACGCTCTCTTATTTTCTGATCGGCGTTCCGGGCGGAGGCGGCCTGACGGCAAGGCTGAGCGCTTCCTTCGCCTGGTGGATCGCGGGACTCCCCTGGGATATTGCGCACTGTGTTGGGAATTTTGTATTAATGCTTCTCTTATACCATCCGGTACGGCGCGTCATGAGACAGGTGGAGAAACTATGATGTTCAGCACCCGCCATTCGCAAAGGCGCGCTTATGGCACTCTCTGTCGCTTTGCGACTATCTTTGCTCATAAAATGGTATTCCCTCAGCCGCTCGTGTCTGGGAAAGATTTGAGCGAGCACAATTTTTGTCTGAACCATGGCGTCTGGTTGAACTGTTTAGATTTATTTAAGAAAACTAAAAGAGAATCAGATTGAAATACCTGTCGAACTGTGATAGTACCCGAGTTTGCCACTTGCAGATGCGAAAAGGGGCCTGTTTCTGGCTCCATTTTCCTTGTATATATGCTCCGTTCCCAGTATTGATCAGGGTTGAAAATTTTTGAGAAAATATACCTACATTTATGACCTACATGAAAATTTTTATCCCCGTTTTAATGCTCTTTAGTTCCGCCTTTCGGTATAGCTTTGCCGGAATCTTCACACCAAAGGAATCCAGGATCAGTTTCAGATCCGGTTCATCCACGTCCATGAACCGGTACAGGTCCCCGGGAAGCAGGTCAACCTTCCATTTTCGGAGAGCCTCCTGTATCCTTTGCCCGTTCAGCCCGGTGTTCCAGTAGGCATCCGGATCCAGGGCCACGTTCCCGGAAGCGACGATCCGGTT
>CANQCF010000150.1 GCA_947589505.1 uncultured Acetatifactor sp.
TCCAGGGCGATCACGAGACAGTCCCTGCCGCCGATCACCCGGGTCTCGATGAGATCCGTGCGCTCCGGCTTTACCTTTACGATGACGTCCGGGGTCTTGACCTCAAAATTTCTGGCGTTCATGATGTTGCTGACATAGAGCGGGGTGTCCTTCCCTGCGGTCTCTTCATAGCGCTCCGCAAAATGTTCCAGCTTTTCGTTCGGCACGCCGCTGTCCGCAAGGATGGTGTGGACCTCGTTCCTGTCCAGGATCAGGGGCTGGGGGTTTTCCTTGTTTTCCTCTACCAGTTCCGTCAGCCTGCCGTGGATGTTCTTTACGATCTCGATGTCGCAGCTGTCCTCCAGCGTCTCTTCTACAATCGTGTGGAAGGTCTCCATCTGTGTCTTTGCGGAGAGGGGCAGGGGGCAGCCCAGGACCGCGTCCACCAGGCCGTCCTTCAGGTCTTCGCCGTCCTTGCTGTAGTAGAGGACGCTGTGAAGATCCGCGCTCCTGTCCTGGAAGGCGGGGAAGAGGAAGCCCATCTGGGGCATACTGACCACCCAGTCCCGGATGCGGTTTCGAATGGCGTTTTCCTCCGGGTTGTAGAAGAGCCCGGGTTTGGTCAGCTCCAGGGGACAGACACAGGCCAGGATGTGATCGTACACCTCGTCGGAGGCGTCCTCCATCTCGATCCCGTCCCTCGTCTTCCCGGGGACGTCGTAGACGTTGTGGATCACCAGGATCAGGTAGCTGCCCACATATTCGTATGAGCTGATGATCCGGTCGTAAAATTCCTCAAGCAGGGCGTCGTCCTTCAGCCCGCTTTCGCGCAGGCGGTACAGGAATTCCTGGGTTCCGCCTGCCTCCTCGCCGGAGAGGGGAAAGTCCAGGGTGAGGAGATTTTTGCCCACGCTCCCGGAGAGAGCCTTCCGAAAGATTTCAAAATATTTGTTCATCTCTTCCTCGGGAAGGGACAAAAAAGCCTGGCGGAAAGTGAGGGTCTTCTTCTTTTCCCCGTCCACGCAGCATCCGCAAATCCGGTCGATGGAACATTTTTTCAGATTAAAGAGCTTTTTGATCTCCGCGATTTCCTGTTTTGTCATCTCATGACACCGTGCCTTTCTGAAACAGCCGCGGATGAGCCTTCTGACGGCCTGGCAGACCGGAAAGCGCTGTATCGGCGGCGTGATTTTTCGGTTCTTCTGTTTGACGGACATCCTGCCGCGCGGGATCGCCGCGGCGCAGCGGGAAGACCATGCTTTACCAGTATAATCCAAAAAGGGAGTTTGGGCAAGGGCGGGAAAGGGGATTCTCTGCAAAAAAATGACGAATCCGTTGGAGGCGGGGCGGAAAGCGGCGGAAAAAGGCAATTCCTGCGGTGAGTTCCGGTTGAGAGAAAAAATAGGGATTGTTACAATAGGTAGAGAGACAAAGGACAGTGAGACAGCAAGAAAGTGCGGAGGTATGTTGCGGTTATGGAACAGTTAAATATCACAGCCACAAAGGACAATGAAAAAGTACATAAGATCCTGGACGATCTTCTGAACGCGAACAAGGAATTTCAGATCATGATCACCGTTCCCTCCTCGGGGAGCGAGACAAAGAAAACCGAGAGCGTAAAGGCGGCCTCGGCCAGTGAGATTTCCAGGGATCTGGAGCAGGACGTGACGGATATGATCCACGAGATCGGCGTGCCCGCCCACATCAAGGGGTACCAGTATCTCCGGGAGGCGATCATGATGTCCGTGGAGGACAGCACCATGATCAGCTCCATCACCAAGATTCTGTATCCCACCATCGCCAAACGTTTTCAGACCACCCCCAGCCGGGTGGAGAGGGCGATCCGCCACGCCATAGAAGTGGCCTGGAGCAGGGGAAAGATGGAGACTTTGGATTCCCTTTTTGGCTATACCATCGACAACAGCAAGGGGAAGCCTACGAATTCCGAGTTTATCGCCCTGATCGCCGACAGGATCCGTCTGTCTTACCGCTCTTGAATTTCGTGAGGAACCGCGGACAGCGAAAAGAAATTTTGATTTTGGGGGAAAATTTGACGCGTACCCTCTTTTCTCTTTTTCGATTATGGTGTATACTATAATTATCATTTTTGTGGAGGGTATCCGATGAAAAAAATTTTATATGCGTCAGCGGAAGGAGTTCCTTTTATCAAGACGGGAGGGTTGGCCGATGTGGTGGGCTCCCTGCCGAAATGTATTGACAAGCGGTACTTTGACGTGCGTGTGATCCTGCCCAAATACACCTGCATCCGGCAGGAAATGAAAGAAAAGATCAGTTTTGTGACTAATTTTTATATGGACTACAACTGGCAGAACGTTTACGTGGGGATCGAGGAAGCCACGGTGGACGGCGTTCACTATTACTTTATCGACAACGAGCATTATTTTTCCGGCCCGAAACCCTACTGTGACGACGCCTGCTATGAGATAGAGAAATTTGCCTTTTTCTCAAAGGCGGTGCTTTCCGCCCTGCCCCTGATCGGTTTCCAGCCGGACATCATCCACTGTCACGACTGGCAGACAGGGCTGATTCCCGTGTATTTGAAGGAGCGTTTCCGGGGGGATCTGTTCTTCACCAGCATGAAGTCCATCATGACCATCCACAACCTGAAGTTCCAGGGAAAGTGGGACGTGAAGACCGTGCAGAGCATCACCGGGCTCCCGGATTATTATTTCACCTCCGACAAGCTGGAGGCGTATAAGGACGCCAACCTCTTAAAAGGCGGCATCGTGTTTGCAGACGCGGTGACCACCGTCAGCGATACATATGCGGAGGAGATCAAGACCAAGTTTTACGGGGAAGGGCTGGACGGACTGCTCCGGGCCAGGAGCAACGACCTGCGCGGCATCCTGAACGGCATCGACTATACGGAGTTTGATCCGGAGACCGATAAATACATCGTAAACAGGTATAACGCGGTGAATTTCCGCAAGGAAAAGATAAAGAACAAGAAGGCCCTTCAGGAACAGCTGGGACTGGTGCAGGACGAGAAAAAGATGATGATTGGCCTGATCTCCCGCCTGACCGACCAGAAAGGCCTGGATCTCGTCGCCTATGTGATGGACGAGCTCTGCCACGACGACATCCAGTTCGTGGTGCTTGGCACCGGCGAGGACCGGTACGAGAACATGTTCCGCCACTTTGACTGGAAGTACCAGGATAAGGTCTCCGCAAATATCTACTATTCGGAGGAACTGTCCCACAAGATTTACGCCTCCTGTGACGCCTTCCTGATGCCGTCCCTGTTTGAGCCCTGCGGCCTGAGCCAGCTCATGAGCCTGCGCTACGGGACCATCCCCATCGTCCGCGAGACAGGCGGTCTGAAAGACACGGTTCAGCCATATAATGAGTATGAGAGCACGGGGACCGGCTTCAGCTTTACGAACTACAACGCGCATGAGATGCTGAACACCATCCGCTACGCGGAGCGCATCTATTACGATAAGAGGCGCGAGTGGAACAAGATGGTGGACCGCGCCATGGCGGCGGACTTCTCCTGGGATGTCTCCGCTAAAAAGTATCAGGAGATGTACGACTGGCTGATCGGATAAGTTTTTTATGGGTAATCAGAACAAGCAGAAAGATAACTTTATCGCCCAGGCGGGGATCCTTGCCGCGGCGGGCATCATCACTCGGATCATAGGGCTTCTCTACAGAAGCCCTATGACTGCTGTTATAGGGGAACAGGGTTTGGGCTATTACCAGGCGGCGTACGGCTTTTACAGCATCGTCCTTCTGGTGTCCTCCTACAGTATTCCCTCCGCGATCTCTAAGGTGATCGCGCAGAAGCTGGCGATGAAAGAATACCGGAACGCGCACCGGCTTTTTTATTGTGCGATGGGATATGTGCTGGCAGTGGGTCTGGCCGCCAGCCTCTTTTTATTTTTCGGGGCGGGGCTCTTTGTGGAGGAGGCCGCTATACCGGTTCTTCGGACATTCGCCCCCACGATCTTTATCTACGGCGTGCTGGGGGTCCTGCGGGGGTATTTTCAGGCTCATAAGAGCATGGTGCAGACTTCCGTGTCCCAGATCCTGGAACAGATCGCCAATGCGGTGGTCAGCGTGGGCGGTGCCTGTCTTTTGATCAAAATGACCCTCGGCACCCTGGAAACCCCGGCGGATGAGGCGGGCAGGATCAGCCATGCCGTATACGGCGCCATGGGAAGCGCCCTGGGGACGGGGATCGGTGTGCTGACGGGACTTCTCTTTATGGCGGGGATGTATTTTCTGAACCGGAAGCTGATCTTAAAGCGAGTGAACCATGACCGGCATGAGCGGGTGGATTCCTACGCCAGCATGATCAAAACCATCACATTGATCGTAACACCCTTTATCCTCAGCACCGCGGTGGCGAATCTGAACGGCGCGGTGAACAATTATATCTACACAAAGCTGATCCCGAATCTCAGGGAAGTGGACAGCGCCCTGCAGTACTTTAAGTGGGGGATCTATTCGGGACAGTCCATGACCGTGTCCAATATTCCCATCGCCTTTGCCACGGCCATGGCGGCGGCGATGATCCCTTCCGTTGCCCAGCTCTCTGCGGCGGGGGAAAAGGATCTTGCCCGGGAGAAGATCGGCATGGCCATCAAGACCACCATGGTCATCTCCATCCCTTCGGCGGCAGGGCTGTTTGCCTTGGCAAAGCCCGCCATGTACTTCCTGTTTCCCAGACCCGACGATGTAGTGACCCTGGCGGGGAGACTTTTGATGGTGCTGTCCTTTTCTGTGATCTTTTATGCGCTCTCCACTCTGAGCAATTCCATCCTGCAGGGCTTGGGAAAGGTGAATACCCCTATCGTCAACGCCGGCATCGCCCTGGTGGTGCAGACCGTGGTTTCCGTGATCCTGCTCCTGCACACCGGATTGGACTGCTATGGACTGGCAGCCGCCAATACGCTCTACGCGGGGATCATGTGTCTGCTGAATCAGTTTTCCCTGCGCCGGGCTGTCGGCTACCGACAGGAGTGGAAGAAAACTTTCCTTCTTCCGGCTCTCGCGGCGGTGGTCATGGGGGCGGCCGCCAGAGGCGTCTATGAGCTGATCTATCTTGCCAGCGGTTCCATGCGGATCTCTCTGATCCCGGCTGTCGCCGTGGGAGTGATCGTCTATTTTGTCCTTCTCCTTGTCCTGAGAGTTATGTCGGAACAGGAGCTTCGCGCTCTTCCCAAGGGGTATCAGATCGTCAGGATCGCAAAGAAGTGCAGGCTGCTCTGAGAAGGGATGCCGCAGACAGAGCGGTCAGAACAGTCTGCTTGACTCAGCATGCTGTCAAGATCATAGGAAATTATACTGCCGGTCTTTTGCAGCGGGAGCCGTTTTGTGATAAGATCGGATTGAAGATACCGTGAAAGGGGGCAGAGGAATTGTTACTGACCATTACGTATGAGGGAGAAAATACACAGGAGCTCGGTTTCCTGCTGCACAAAAACC
>CANQCF010000151.1 GCA_947589505.1 uncultured Acetatifactor sp.
TGATCGACCGGAAGGGCAGGCGGTATCCTATGGCGGGGGTGGTCCCGGCGGTCTGCCGTGACACCGGCAGGCTGGTGCGCTTCGGCTATGTGGAGATCGAAGAAAAGCAGGGGTACTTTCTGCCGAAAGGCGGGAAGATCAAAGGGCATGAATTTCACTATTTTGACAGCGAGGACAACGGCTGCGGCTGCCTTGCGGTGAAACCGGCCACGGGAAAAAGCTATCCCTGCGTGATGACCGGCGAACAGTATTGGATGGGCTTCCCCCATCTCTATTATCCGTCGAACCCTGCTTTTGCAGAGAGCTTCTTGAAAAAGGCGGAAGCGTATGGAAGGAGATGAGATTTATGGAAAATTCCTACCGCTATTTTGAAAACAGGGAGTGCCGGTATTTTCCGTGCCACGAGGGTCTGAAAGAGTTTAACTGCCTGTTCTGCTACTGTCCCCTGTACACCCGGGAAGATTGTCCCGGGAAGCCGGAATATATGGAAAAGGCGGGAAGAAGGATCAAGGTCTGCACGGGCTGCACATTCCCCCACAGGCCGGAGAATTATGAAAAAGTACTGGAAGTGCTGAAATCGTGAAAACAGGATGACCGCGCGGGCAGCTGAGGAAATGCGGTTTTATGAGTGGGACGACGCCAGGGCGGGCAGAAACGGCTTTACTAACAGCGCGGGCGAGATTGTCTTAAAAGAAGTATAAAAGAAGTGTAAAATTTTGGCTCCCCCCTTGTCAAAAATCCGGGATTATGCTATAATCAACTCCGTTGAGGTTTCGGGCCGGAGGGAAAATGGCTTGTTGTCCATCGACAAGGGGCTGTCAAATAAGAGAGTTCCCGATCAGGCTCCATGGTCAAGCGGTTAAGACATCGCCCTTTCACGGCGGTAACACGGGTTCGATTCCCGTTGGAGTCACTACCCGAAAGGGTTTGCGGACCTTTAGCTCAGTCGGTTAGAGCAACCGGCTCATAACCGGTCGGTCCTGGGTTCGAGTCCCCGAAGGTCCATGAAGCGTGCACAGACAGTCGAAGAAAGTCCGCGGTCTGTGCGCGTGTATCATTCTCAAATATCTGTTCCGGTTTTTCGGACAGATCATATGGCCCAGTGGCTCAGTTGGTTAGAGCGCCGCCCTGTCACGGCGGAGGTCGTCGGTTCGAGCCCGATCTGGGTCGTTTTATGGGGTCTTAGCTCAGCTGGGAGAGCATCTGCCTTACAAGCAGAGGGTCATAGGTTCGAGCCCTATAGGCCCCATTTTTATTCCGCAGAATATGGATCAGTAATAAACAGCGCCGCCCGGGCGGCGCCGGAGAGTTGGTTCCGGAGGGAAAAGCATGCGTATCATAATCGTCGGCTGTGGAAAGGTCGGCACGGCACTGGCGAAGTCCCTGAGCAGGGAGGACAACAATATCTGTATCGTAGATCTGAAGTCGGATGTGGTCCACAAGCTGGCCACAGAGTATGACGTCATGGGGCTGGTGGGAAACGGCGCCAGCTACAGCGTCCTGAAGGAAGCCGGCATCGAGAGCACCGATCTCCTGATCGCCGTGACGGAGTCGGACGAGCTGAACCTGCTGTGCTGCGTCATCGCCAGAAAGGCGTCCAAATGCCAGACCATCGCCAGGGTCAGAAACTATATGTACAGTCAGGAAAGCCGGTTCCTGCGCAAGGAGCTGGGGCTTTCCATGATCATCAACCCGGAGCACACGGCGGCGGATGAGATCGCCAGGCTCCTCTGTTTTCCCAGCGCGCTGGGGATCGAGTCCTTTGCGGGGGGGAGAGTGGAGATGCTCCGCTTCCGGATCCCGGCGGAGTGCATCCTGGACGGGATGGCGCTGAAGGATGTCTCCGCAAAGATCAAATGCAATTTCCTGATCTGCGCGGTGGACCGGGAAGGAAAGGTGGAGATCCCCGGCGGTAATTTTGTCCTGAAGTCCGGTGACAACGTATCCCTGGTGACGACCAGGCAGGACGCAAAGCTCTTCTTTGAAAAAATCAATATGAACGTGGGCCGGGCAAAGAACACCATGATCGTGGGCGGCGGCCGGATCGCCATCTATCTGGCAAGAATGCTGGAGAATCTGGGAATCGCCGTAAAAATCATAGAAAAGAATCCGGACAGGTGCAGGGAGCTCAGCGAGCTTCTGCCCAAGGCCGTCGTCATCAACGGGGATGGGAGCGACGAGGTTTTCCTGCAGGAAGAGAGACTTGACACCATGGACTCTTTCGTAGCGCTCACCAGCATGGATGAGGAGAATATCCTGTTATCCCTGCGGGCAAAGGAAAAGGTGAGCCGCAAGGTGGTGACCAAGATCAACCGGGAACAGTTAAACGAGGTGATCCGCAATCTGGACCTGGACAGTGTGGTCTACCCGAAACTGCTGACCGCCCAGAAGATCCTGCGGTACTGCAGGGCTACCAAAAATTCCATTGGAAGCAATGTGAAGACCCTCTACCGCCTGTACGACGACAAGGTGGAGGCCCTGGAATTTGTGATCACGGAACCGTCGAAGATCACGGGGATCCCGCTGCATCAGATGAAACTGAAAAAGGGCCTTCTGATCGGCGCCATCATCCGGAACGACAAGCTGGTGATCCCAGGCGGCCAGGAACAGATCCTGCCGGGGGATTCCATGATCGTCGTGACCACGCACCTGGGTCTGGAGAGCGCGCTGAGCATTCTGGCGGAATAAGCCTGGATCGGTACAAGTCGATGTGGAAGCCGTCGGATGCGTCGAAAGGGCGTTTGGACGGCGGAAAGGCGTAAAGATATGAATCGCTCTATGATTCGCTATATATTGGGGATGGTTCTCTGTCTGGAGGGCATTTTCCTGGTACTTCCTCTGTTGGTTGGCCTTTTCTGCGGGGAGAGGAGCAGCATCGCTTTTTTGATCTCCGCGCTGATCTGTCTTCTGCTCGGGGGACTGATGATCTGGAAAAAACCAAAGAGCAATGTGTTCTATGCCGCGGAGGGTTTTGTCACCGTGTCCATCAGCTGGATCGCACTCAGCTTTTTCGGCGCGCTGCCCTTCTGGATCAGCGGTGAGATCCCGAATTTTGCGGACGCTCTCTTTGAAGCGATCTCCGGGTTTACCACCACCGGCGCCACGATTCTCACGGATGTGGAGGTGATGTCCTCCTGCTGTCTGATCTGGAGGAGCTTTACCCACTGGATCGGCGGCATGGGGGTCCTGGTGTTTGTGCTGGCGGTGTTTCCTATGGGGGGAGGGAACGTTGTGTTCCTGATGAAGGCGGAGAGCACGGGTCCCTCCGTGGAAAAGCTGGTTCCCCGGGTAAAGAACACGGCCCTTATCTTATACGGCGTGTACACCGCGCTTACGGTGGCGGAGATCCTGCTGCTGGCGGTGACGGGCATGCCCTTGTTCGACGCGGTGAACATGGGCTTTGCCACTGCGGGAACGGGCGGTTTCGGCGTCTTAAATTCCAGCGCTGCGGACTATTCCTCCCTGCATCAGGTGATCCTGACGGTGTTTATGATCCTCTTCGGGGTGAACTTTAATATTTATTATCTTCTCCTGTGCAGGAGGGCAAAGGATATCTGGCAGTCGGAGGAACTGAAGACGTATTTCGGGATCATCCTGGCCAGCGGGCTTCTGATCGCGTACAATATCCGGCACATCTTCCCGAATCCTCTGGAGGCTTTGAAACACTCTTTCTTCCAGGTTGCCTCCATCATGACGACGACAGGTTTTGCCACGGCGGATTTTGACAAGTGGCCTACCTTTTCCTGCGTGATCCTGGTTCTTCTCATGTTCTGCGGGGCCTGCGCGGGCAGCACCGGCGGCGGTATGAAGGTGTCCAGGATCCTGATCATGATCAAGACGGCGGTGAAGGAGCTCTTTACCATAAAGCACCCTCACGGCGTCAGGACGTTAAAGATCGACGGAAGAGTGGTGGAGCACGAGACGATCCGCTCTGTCAATACGTTTGTGGTGTTTTACGCGCTGCTCTACGCCGTGTCCCTGTTGCTGGTCAGCCTGGACAATTTCGACTTTACCACCTCTTTTACGGCGGTGGCGGCGACGGTGAACAATATCGGCCCCGGACTGTCCCTGGTGGGCCCCACGGGAAATTTCAGCATTTTTTCCGTGTTTTCCAAGGCGGTGCTCATGTTTGACATGCTGGCGGGCCGTCTGGAGCTGATCCCCATGATGGCGCTCTTTTCCCCGATGATCTGGAGGAAGGACAGATAGCGTCCGGGTGGGTCAGCGTTTATTCGTCTTCGCGGTCCCTGGCTTTTGTCTTTCCGGAGTTCCCGGACATCCGGATCCGGACTGCCAGGAGGATCAGCAGGGCCAGCGTCAGGACGCCTCCGCCCAGCAGAAAAAGCATGTTCTGTCTCCGGGCTTTCTGAAGTTCCGTTTCCATCTGCGCCAGCTCTTCTTTTGCGGCCTGGGTGCGGTCCTGGGTTTCCTTCTGGAGCTGTGCAAGCTGTTCGTCCACCTGCTGAAGTTCCGCCTCCAAAGCGGCTTCGGCTTTTTCTTTTTCCAGGCGTTTCTGCTCTTCCTCCGCCGCGATCCGCTCCTGTTCGGAGTAGAGGACGATATTCTCCAGCATGTTGTCTGTGGTGTCTGTACCGACGTTTGTCCGGTAGAGGCCGAAATCCGCGCAGCTGTACTCATAGGTGTCCGAGACGTAGAACCAGCACCACTGCTGGGAGACATGTTTTAAGTAGGCGGCCTTGGCCGCTTCCAGGGCGGTCTGGCCGTTCATGGAATCCAGGGGGACGTTGAGGTCCAGCCGGATCTTGTTCTCCCCATAGAGATGGAAATAGGCCTTGGGAACGTCCCAGGTGTCCGCCGCCTTTTCCAGGGCGTCAGCGGCGGCCCGGGCGGTGAGCTGATGAAAGCCGTGCCCGTATTCCCCGTTGAAGTCGTGGGTCACCAGGATCTGGGGCTGGAACCGCTGGATCGTCTCGGTGAGATAATCGGTCATGGCGTCCAGATCGTAGATCTTTTCCGCGGCCTCCAGATCGGCGGCGTACATGTCCTTGAAATTGCCGCAGACGGGATAGGTGCGCAAACCGTCCGTCCACAGTCCGTCCAGCTTCTCGTGTTCCCGGACGGGAGCGGTGGACCAGAATTCTGTCATATAGGCTACCTGGACCCTGGCGCCCTGCTCCGCCGCGTAGGTGGGGATTATGCCTCCCATAAAGAGGATCTCGTCGTCTGCGTGGGCGGAGACCAGGAGGATGTCCGCGCGCTCGCAGGGGGGCTCCCAGATCTGCACGTCCTCCGGCACCTGGTTGTCCGTGAAAATCCGGATCTCGTAGATCTTCATGGGATTCTCAGCGGGGAGGGAGAAAGTCAGGGCAGAGCTGGGGTTGTCCAGGGCGATAAACTCATGCAAAAAGCCGTTTTGACCACAGGAAAGGGTCTCGGAATCCGTCTGCAGCTCATAGGGGGAGAC
>CANQCF010000152.1 GCA_947589505.1 uncultured Acetatifactor sp.
TCCGGGACAGGATGGTGACGCGTATGCACAGAGAATTTTTGATGGGAAATGAAGCGATCGCGCTGGGAGCCATGGCGGCGGGGATCAATCTCGCCGCGGGTTATCCCGGGACGCCCTCCACGGAGGTGCTGGAGACCATTGCGAAGCGCAATCCCGGCGATATTTATGTAGAGTGGTCCGTCAATGAAAAGGCCGGCATGGAGGTGGCCGCTGGAGCGGCCTATGCGGGGGCAAGGGTCCTTGTCACCATGAAACAGGTGGGGCTGAACGTGGCTTCGGACCCCCTGATGAGCCTGGAGTACATAGGCGTGAAGGGGGGCATGGTGGTGCTGGTGGCGGACGATCCGGGGCCAATCTCCTCCCAGACGGAGCAGGATACCCGTACCTTCGGCATGTTTTCCAAAGTGCCGGTTTTTGACCCGTCCTCGGTAAAGGATGCCTACGAGATGATCCAGGAGGCGTTTGACTTTTCGGAAAAATACGGCACGCCTGTGATCTTCCGCTCCACTACCAGGGTGGATCACGGGTATGAGGCGCTGGACGTAAAAGACGAGGAGGAATATTACAAAAACAGGCCGGAGGGCTTTGTAAAGGATTCCTCCAGATGGGT
The DNA here is from genome assembly GCA_947589505.1 of uncultured Acetatifactor sp. Classification (GTDB taxonomy): domain Bacteria; phylum Bacillota; class Clostridia; order Lachnospirales; family Lachnospiraceae; genus Acetatifactor. The sequence goes on from CANQCF010000152.1 coordinate 611, forward strand.
GATCTTTCCCCGGCTGTCCGTCAAAAACCACGCTTTGATAGAACAGCGGAACGAAAAGCTCTCCGAGACGCTTTCGGAATATCCCAGGAACCGGATCCACAGGGAAAAGCAGCCCGGCTGCCGGGTTGGTATCGCCACCCACGGGGCCAATTACAATTATGTCCTGGACGCCCTGAAAGACAGGGAGGTGCGGGTGATGCGGGTGGCGACGCCGTTCCCCTTCCCGGAGAAGCTGGCCCTGAAATTTTTGGACGGGCTGGAGGAGGTGCTCTGCGTCGAGGAACTGGATCCCGTGATTGAGCGAGCTTTGACGTATGTCTGCGGGAAATACGGTCTGGCGGTGAGGATCGCCGGAAAACTCACGGGGGATATTCCACCGGCGGGTGAAAACACCCCGGAGATCGTGGGGGAGGCCATTTCAAAGTTGTTGGGAAAAAATATGGCGGCGTCTCGAACCGTGTCGGGGGAAATGTCTGGGGAAACCCGGAAGGAACTGCCGGAGCCGCCGGCTCTTCCCGCGCGGCCGCCCGTCCTCTGTGCCGGCTGTCCCCACAGGGCTTCCTTCTATGCAGTGAAGAAGGCCATGGCCGGAAAAAAGACGATCTACTGCGGTGATATCGGCTGCTATACCCTGGGAAACGCGCAGCCTTTGGATATGTGCGACACCTGTCTCTGCATGGGAGCGGGGATCGGCATCGCCCAGGGCATAGGACATATAGAACCCGACACGAAGTGCTTTGCCTTTGTGGGGGATTCCACCTTTTTCGCCTCCGGGATCACGGGTGTGGTCAACGCCTTTTATAATCAGGCGGATATGACACTGGTGATCCTGGACAATTCCACTACGGCCATGACCGGACATCAGCCCCATCCCGGGACGGGACGCACGGTCATGGGGCAGGCGGTGGAGAAGGTCAGCATGGAGAAGATCCTGCGCGCCATCGGCCTGAATGTGGTAGAGACCGTGGATCCGCTGGATCACGCCCTGGCGGTGGAGACCGTAAAGCGGGTGGCGGAGGAACCCGGCGTCAAAGCCATCCTGTTCCGCTCTCCCTGCATCGCCCTGACAAAGCCCGGGGGGCGCTCCAAGGTAGATCCGGAGAAGTGCGTTGCCTGCGGAAAATGTCTTAGGGAATTGGGGTGCCCTGCGCTGATCCTGGATGAGGACGGGAAAAAGGCAAAGATCGACGCCTCTCTCTGCACGGGATGCACGCTTTGTGGACAGATCTGTCCCGCACACGCGATCTCCGGCGGAGACAAAAACGGCACGGAGCAGGGGGTGAGGACAAATGAGTAAAAATATCATTCTCTGCGGCGTGGGCGGCCAGGGAACCATTCTCGCATCGAGGCTGATCGCCTCCGCCGCCATGAAAAAAGGACTTCCCATCAAGACTGCCGAAACCATCGGCATGGCGCAGCGGGGTGGCAGCGTGTTCAGCCATCTGCGCATGGGAGAGGGAGCAAATTCCCCCATGGTCGCCAGGGGTGAAGCGGATCTGATCATCGGGTTTGAACCCGGGGAGACGGTGCGGCTGCTTCCCTTTCTGAAACAGGACGGCGCCGTGGTGGTCAGCAGACGGCCGGTGATGCCGGTCAGCGCTCTGCTGGGGAAGTCGGCGTACGACGGGGAAGAAATGCTCCGATATTTGAAAGAAAACGTCCGGCGGCTGATTATAGTAGATGCGGATCTCGCGGCAAAAGAGCTGGGCTCCGCAAAGGTTTTGAATGTGGTCCTTCTGGGAGCTGCCCTGCAGAGCGGCGAGCTGGGCCTGGAGGAGCTGGACCTGGAGGAGGCCGTCCGGGAGAGGGTTCCGGAGAGATTCCTGGAACTGAACAGGAGGGCCCTGGCCTGGAGCAGATTGGCGGAAGCGATGCACTGAAAAGATCCCGGAGAGATTCCTGGAACTGAACAGGAGGGCTCTGGCCTGGAGCAGACCGGTGAAAACGATGCACTGAAAAGATCCCGGAAAGATTCCTGGAATTGAGCAGGAGGGCTCTGGCCTGGAGCAGATTGGCGGAAGCGATAAGGCCTAAACAGAAGAAACATAAAGGCTTAGAAGGGAGAGAAAGCAATGCAGATCAATGAGACACAGTTGAAACAGGTGAACACCCAGATCGGGAGACTGATCGCGGCCGATAACTTTTACGGGAAGCGTCTGAAGGCCGCCGGCGTGGATCAGGTTGCCACGGTGGAAGATTTTCTCAGCCTTCCCTTTTCGGAGAAAGAGGACCTCAGGGAGGCGTATCCCCTGGGACTGATGACCTGTAAGGAAGAGGAAGTCGTCAGGATCCATTCCTCTTCGGGGACGACGGGGATGCCCGTGATCATTCCCTATACCGCCAAGGATGTGGACGACTGGGGAGAGATGTTTAAGCGGTGTTATGAGTTTGCGGGCATCACGAATAAGGACCGCATCCAGATCACGCCGGGATATGGTCTCTGGACGGCGGGCATCGGCTTTCAGAACGGCTGCGAGAAGCTGGGCGCCATGGCGATCCCCATGGGTCCCGGCAATACCCAGAAGCAGCTGCAGATGATGATGGACTTAAAGAGCACGGTCATCTGCGCCACTTCTTCTTATGCGCTTCTCCTGGCGGAAGAGATCGAGAAACAGGGGATTCGGGACAAGATCTGCTTAAAGAAAGGCGTTATCGGCTCCGAGCGCTGGGGTCAGAAGATGCGGGATCGCATTTCCAGCGAGCTTGGCATCGAGCTCTATGACATCTACGGACTGACGGAGATCTACGGCCCCGGCATCGGAATCAACTGCAAGTACGATACGGGTATGCACTACTGGGACGATTACATTTATCTGGAGATCATCGATCCCGCCACCGGAAAGAATGTTCCGGACGGAGAGTGGGGAGAGATCGTGATCACCACCCTGGTGAAGGAGGGGGCTCCCCTGATCCGCTTCCGCACCCACGACATCTCCAGGATCCTGCCCGGCGAGTGCCCCTGCGGAAGTAAATTCCCCCGCCTGGATGTGATCTCCGGAAGGAGCGACGACATGATGAAGATCAAGGGCGTCAATGTCTTCCCGAAGCAGATCGAAGAGATCCTGGGACAGTTCCCGGAACTTTCCAGCGAGTACCAGATCCGCATCTCCCACCTGGATGGAAAGGACAGCATGCGCATCTATGTGGAGGCCAGCGGCAGCAGCGACTTTAAGGATCTGCAGAAGAAGGTGGCGGACGCGGTAAAGAGCAAGATCGGCTTTACCCCCATCGTCTATGTGGTGGAGCTTGGCTTCCTTCCCAGGAGCGAGAAGAAGACAAAGCGCGTGATCGACGAGAGATTTCAGTGATTGTGACTTTAGAAATGTCAGTTGAAGAAATTTTTGTTTAGTAAAAGCGGCCTCGATGCGGCAAAAGGATGCGGGCGTTATTCATTTGAGACAGCGAGGGCTGAGAGGCTGCAATTTTTGGGATAAAAGGAGAGAAAGATTTGGATATAACAGTTTGGATGGCGGTGATCCTGGGAATCTTTTTGTTCTTCCTGGGAAGCAGTGTGTTTTCGTTTTTGAATGTGGTGATCTTCCGGGTGCCAAGGAAGGAAGAGTTCATAAAGACCCGCTCCCACTGTCCGGGCTGCGGCCGGACGCTCACACCCCTGGAACTGATCCCGGTGGTCAGTTATATCTGCCTGGGAGGAAAATGCCGGACCTGCGGCTCGAAGATCGGGCTTCGGGATGTGCTGGTGGAGCTTTTGGGGAGCGGCCTGTGTATCCTGAGCTTTTGGTATTACTTTCAGGCCCCTGTGGAGAGCCTGGCGGCGGGACTTCTTGGAGATTTCTACGGGAGATTTCTGGCGGCGCTTACAGCCTTTGCCTTTTTCAGCGTGCTGACGGTGATCACATTTATCGATATTGACACCATGGAGATCCTGCCGGGCACGGTGATCGCCGTGGCGGTTCTGGCTGTGATCTCCTATTTCACGATGCCTCCCGTGTCCATTCTCTCCCGGATCATCGGCGCGCTGTGCGTCAGTCTCCCCATGTTCCTTCTGACGCTGGTCATCAATGGGGCTTTCGGCGGCGGAGACATCAAGCTGATGGCGGCGGCCGGACTGTTCCTGGGCTGGAAGACCACGCTGGTCTCCACGCTTCTGGCGTTTGTATTCGGTGCGCTTTGGGCGGTGTGGCTTCTCCTCTCGAAGAAAAAAGGCAGGAAGGATCACTTCGCTTTCGGACCGTTTCTCTGTATGGGAATGGCGGTGGGACTCCTATATGGCGACGCGGTCATCCAGTGGTATCTGGGATTCCTGCGGTAGGGCAGCGGAGCAGGCCGGCTTTCAAATAACGCTGGACAGGAAAAAAGTTTGGTAAACAATAATTTGACATTTACGTTTTTGGGGCGGTACTAAATCGCTTAAAGGCGTAGTAAAAAATCTACCTTGTTACAATGCCGACATGTCGATTCTTTACAGAGTGTGGTCTGCGGCGTGGATGATTACAGCCATGATTTCACTTTTTGTCAGGTGTGGGATTAGCGCTTGTAATTGTAAACATTTCGGTCGGAGCATATATAGTTTATCGCTTTTACAAAAGAATACTGAAGAAATACTCATAAATTGAATTGCACAAAGAAATCATTTGCAGACGATTGAAATAGCTTATGGTTTTAAGAAAGCTTCCTGTATACTTTAAATAGGTCAAGAGATTGACACAGAAAAATACCTCAAGTAAATTTAGATTATTACT
>CANQCF010000153.1 GCA_947589505.1 uncultured Acetatifactor sp.
CCACGTCCGGCAGCATCAGATCCAGGATCGCCAGGTCCAGCTTCTCCGTCTCGATACATTCCAGAGCGTCCCTGCCGTTATAAAACTTATACACCGTATATCCGTCGTTTTTCAGATACACCTCTATCAGATCCGCGATCTCTTTTTCATCGTCCACGATCAAGATCTTTTCATTCATTTGGGAAACACTCCTCCGCATCCAGATGAACATCATCCTAACAAAACAGCGGGGGAATTCCCCGCCGTTTGGAGACAACCATCTTATTTTGCTTTCCCTTGATTCGCAACGCGATTCATCTTTTCAGCCAATGCCTCCTTATCACCCAGATAATACTTATCAATCGTATTAAAAGCGTCATCAAATTCATAAACAAGCGGTATCCCTGTGGGGATATTAACATTAACTATTTCGTCGTCACTTGAATGATCAAAATACTTAACCAGGGCTCTCAATGAATTGCCATGAGCTGCAATCAGTACTCTCTTTCCCGAAAGCATCATCGGTTTCATCTCTTCCTCAAAATAGGGAACAACCCTGGCAATTGTATCTTTCAGACTCTCTGTAAGAGGCAGCTTTTAGTTCCTGACCTGCTTTCGCCGCTTCTTTCATTCCAGTCTCTGACAATTCAACATCCGTCCATCCCGTAAAGCGGTTTTCAAGATTCCATTCACTTTCACCATGGCGTATCAATACTAATTTCATCTTTTTCCTCCCTCTTAGCCGCACATCTTAGCAGCGCATTTCCACATAATCTGCAGCATATTGACAGATAAGAGCGCTAAACTAACTTACGACGTGCTCCCTGTTATAAATGGTTAGTCAATCTATATTTCATAGTATCTATTCATATGTAAAATGTCAATACCCGCCAGAGTATTGTTTATCCTATTGTTACCTCATTTGCAAAACTGCGCTTTTTTCCGCTTTATCACGCTGCAGTCCGGCGTAAAAAAACACGGCTTTGTTATGTCGGCCTTTTCTCCTCCAGTGCCAGCACTTCCTCGACGCTCATCTCCTTGATCCCCGGAAGCTGATAATTGTCCCAGAGAAGATCGTACAGCAGATGCCGTGTTTCCTTCGGAAGATTCTCGAATTGCTCCCAATGATCTGTTATGTAGGATCCCGCTATAAAGCTCCTTTCCTCTGCTTCCTCCTCCGCCTCCGTCGTCACCCAGAATCTCGTGTCCACTTTGTTCAGGTCCAGCATGTTCATGTTCCTCCTCCACAGAAAAATACCGCCCTGCATTTCACAAGACGGTATTTTCCAAAATAAAAAGGCATATGGATTGTCACATCTGTACCCTCCATATGCCCATCATTAAGTTAATTTATGATTTTCAACAACTGAACAAGTTCATGCGGTTCATAGCCTGCTCTATCTGATAATCGGCTGTCAAATTTCTGAAACCCCATTGCCTGATAAAATGACAACAATTTTTCTTCATTTGATGTTTCCAAAAATACTACCATACCTCCGGCTAAATATTGCAACTGCTTTATCTGTTTCATTGCTAATCCAAGCAGTTCCTCACCCGTGATACGCTCATTTGCGCCATTATGGTAATTCTTCCCAAGCTGTGCGATCAAATAAGCCGCCAGATTATAACTGTGATTCATCTCATTCAACTCACTTACCCTGGCTAATTTTTTTCTGACCGTATTGCTAAATGGCTCTGCATTTACTGTTATTGGCTTTATTGTAATGGCAAAGTATCCAACAAGCTCCGCATCTTCTGTCGAAAAAACAAGGTATGTAACAGATTGCTGTTTCTTAGCAAATTCAACTGATTGGTTCTTTGGTTGAATACTGTATATTTATTTGTTTCCTGCATTCGCTTTCTTCCTTTTCTCCATAAATTTTGCAATATCTTTCGGATCGGTCAAAAAAGTTGCGCTCACTTTGATCGGGGGCGTCTGATCATTGGCAGACGCTTCAATCGCATCGGCGAACATCTCCACCTGCCTCTTGCCCGATATAACAAAATTTTTCGTGATGCTTGAAGTTGCCATAAGAAACACCTCCTTTGTCAGTATATGATTATTATTTGACTGCAAATAATAATATGGCACATCCCAAACATAGTTATTCTTTGTTTTCTCACACTTTCTTAACTGTATTTTATGATATTTACGCCGTTTTGGCAATAAATATATTTATGAAATTTACATTTTTGTCTACGCCCTTGCAAAGAGGCGTTCCGGCCTAACCCCCGACGAAAAAGGGGCAAAAGAAAAGGAACCGAACACTTACCTTTTCCATAAATGTTCAGTCCCTTATTTGTTTGCTTTGCAACTCGTACCACTCCAAACGGTGCTTAGAGCGTTCTCCCGCGTCATTTTCTGCAACCACATGGCTTAGGAAGCTCATATTCACCCGGGATTTCCTTATTCCCGCCATTCTCGATGCGGCACATGCGGCGCTCTTCCCCTTCCTTTAGTTGCCCGCAAGATCTGCGGTAAACTGTATATGGACCGTGCTGTCATCGATCACCGCCTGGTCGAAAGGCGTGCCGTCCAGTCTGCTAAAGACGCCCTCGTCCTCGCCTAAGCACTTGATACCTTCGTTGATTGTGAAAACGCTATAACTGAGACCGTCGTAGTATTCCTCACCAGGCGCGTAGTCGGGATATACAACATCCTCTGTCGTGATACTTCCCGTAAACGCCGAAATATCCCCCGAAGCATCTAAGAGAGTTCCGTCTTTGTCTATCAAATGGAATGTACAATCATCGGTGACAAAGGCGATCACGCCATCGTTGAAAGAGATTTGCACTATTTCGTCCGACCACCAATATTCTTCACTAATCTTCACCGGTTCATAGACAGGGCTGCCCGTCTCATCTATCACGGTAAAATAAAATTTACCATCCATTCCCCGCACCAAGTACGGCGCCAAGCCGCCCTTGAAATAGCCTGCAAAACCGAGAGGGAGGCCTTCGGGCGCTGCTGCCACCAGTTTCCCGTTACAGTCATACCATCCCTGTTCGAGATCGCCTTCATCCATCATTCTGTTTTTCTCATTCCGCTGGATCAACCACTCATCGAATTCATCCCCAAACCGACGCCAAACGAATTCCTCAAATAATCCCCCGTCGGTAGCATACACATCCCCAAATCCATAACACGCTTCTATCTCTGGGACATAATTCTCTGACACCCAATTCCGCCACTCTTCCAGCGTCATATCAGAAGTGAGACTGTCGAGATCGAGAAGTTGTCCATCGTCGGTAAGGATGCGAAAGTGGTCATCAGGGGCGAACTCGTCTGTCAGCTTGTTCCCGTTCTTATCGATACAGTACTGCACCGTGCTGCGTTCCGAAATAGTGGCAGTCGTCTTCTCAATCCAATAACTGCCGCCGGCGGCCTCAAGCAGCCTGAAGTCTGTGGAATCGTCCCCGTCATCGCTGGAGGCGAGCAGCTCGCCCGCCGTACTGTAAATAGCATATCCCCCGTTGAAGTAATACACTGCGAACGCGCCGTCATAAACAGGGGTCACATTTGCTGTGCCGCCATCATCCAGTATGATCTGGATCTTCCCGTCCGTGTCTATCCACGCCATCCGGCTTTCCCCTCCCACCTGAGCCGAAACCCAGGTATGGCCCTCCGAAAAAATATAGGGATATTCGGCGCGAATACTCACGCTTTCCTGCTCTGCCGAATCGGTTTCTTGTGACTGTGGCTCCCCGGTTTCTTCCGGCTGTGTCTCCGTCTCACCGGTTTCGACCTTCTCGGCTCCCCCCGTTTTCTCCGTTCCTTCCGTCGTTTCGATCTTCTCCATCTCCCCGGCTTCCTTCGCCGGTTCGCTTCCGCCGCAGCCGCCCAGCAGCATTGCCGCAGACAGGACGGCCGCCGCAGCCCACAGGTTCTTTTTCATTTTCATTCTCATTCTCCTCCGTTCCTTTGTCGACAAAAATCATAACCAATATACCCCCCGTGACTGCTTGTCAAGCTTTTTTGAAGCTTGTGGAAAATTTTGCCGTTTGCATTTTTTGAAGTTTGTGGAGAATTTATGAAGACTGCGGAATGTTATACAAAAAGGAGGCCCGCCGGTCACCCGGCGAACCTCCTTTGTCTAAAACTTCCGGCAGAAAACCCTGCTTTCTGCTTTTCATGCCATTTTCATTTCATCCTGCCGATCATATCCGGCAGCGCTAATTTTACTTAAAGCAATCTCAGAAGCTGCACAAACTCATGCGGCTCATCTTTGCCTGGTGAGGCTTGTCTGGTGTCAAACTGTGAAAAGCGGTTGTCACGGTAAAATGACAGCAGTCTTTCCTCGTTTTCCGCTTCTAAGAATGTCACCATGCCACCCATCATATACTGTGTTTTTTCAATTATCATCCATGCCAGCTCAATAAGCTCTTTTCCGGTGATCTCGTCATTCCTGCCGCCAGTATAATTTTTCCCAAGCTGTGCAATTAAATACGCAGACATAGTATAGGTGTCGGATTCTTTATCAAGCTCACTAATGCGCAGCAACTTTCTTTTTACTGTATTGCTGACTGTTTCACCCCTGACTGTCAATGGTTTTAACGCAAGCGCAAAATATCCCAGCATTTCTCCACTCTCTTTTGAAAAAACAAGATATGTAACAGACTGATTCTTTTTGGTAAACTCGATTGAACTTTTTTTCAAAAAGCGCTCAACATCCGGGTTCTTTGGGCAAGAAAATCCGGAGAGCAGCCTGACAAGCGCCGGCTCTCCGGCTTCACAATCATTTCCCAATGCCAAATATTTTCGGATATTGATCACAAAAAACCTATCCGTTATTGGCATTTGATCTCTCCTTCGCTTTCTTTTCTCTAAACCTCATAAACTCTCTCAGCTCATCTTCAGTTTCAATATATTTTGCGGCAACAGGAGTTCGGACAGGACGGTTTTTGGCAGATTCTTCAATCGCATTGACAAACATCTCCACTTGTTCCTTGCCGGAAATAACAAAATTTTTCGTGATGCTTGAAGTTGCCATAATAAACACCTCCTTTGTCAGTACATGATTACTATTTGCCCGCAAATAATAATATGGCACAACCCAAACATAGTTATTCTTTGTTTTCTCACACTTTCTTAACTGTATTTTATGATATTTACGCCGTTTTAGCAATAAACATATTATGAAATTTACATAAAATTTATATGTCCGCCTCTTTCCGTTTTTTTCATTCGTTTTTGGATTTTGGCTGACTGCGTCTGGACGGGTCTTCGACAGTTGTAATGAAATAAAATCTCCATAAACCGCAGAAATGCGGTATTTTTTTGTCAAATTTTTTC
>CANQCF010000154.1 GCA_947589505.1 uncultured Acetatifactor sp.
ATCTATGTGCATGTCTGCGGAGCGGTGAACAGTCCGGGACTGAAAAAACTGCCGGAGGGAAGCCGCGCTTTTGACGCCCTGGAGATGGCGGATGGTTTTACGGAGGATGCGGATGCGGACGCGGTAAACCTGGCGGCCCTGCTGACGGATGGCCAACAGCTCTATTTTCCGGCAGAGGGAGAAAGCGCTGACCCGGGATCGGAAATGGGCGGGAGCTCCGGGAAGGTAAACCTGAACACGGCGGATGTGAAGGAGCTCTGCACCCTGAAGGGAATCGGCGAGAGCCGGGCGGAAGCCATCCTGAAATACCGTGAGGAAAAAGGCGGATTTTCGAATGTCGAGGAGCTGATGCAGGTGCCGGGGATTAAGGAGAGCATTTTTCAAAAGATCTGTGACCAGGTCACAGTAAAATAAGAGAAACAGTTCCGTCTGCCGTCAGGTTTCGAAAAGCGGCAGCAGCACAGTCCTCACCGAAACGGAGAGAGCACGTAACAGCGTAAGTGGGTGAAGACGCGGCTGCGTAGATGTAAGGCGTGGTCTGAACTGTTATGAATAAAGAGGGAGAGAGGATAAAGAGAATGGCGAGAAGAGTTTTGGTGGTGGATGACGAGAAGCTGATCGTGAAGGGAATCCGGTTCAGTCTGGAACAGGATGGGATGGAAGTGGACTGCGCTTATGACGGTGAGGAAGCGCTGGAGTACGCGAAAAATCAGTCGTACGACATTATCCTATTGGACGTGATGCTGCCAAAGCTCGGAGGGTTTGAAGTATGTCAGCAGATCCGGGAGTTTTCCAATGTGCCGGTGGTGATGCTGACGGCCCGGGGGGAGGATATGGACAAGATCCTGGGACTGGAGTACGGCGCGGACGACTATATCACGAAACCCTTTAACATTCTTGAAGTAAAGGCTCGGATCAAGGCGATCATGCGCCGGGTGGAGAGCCGCAAGGCGGAGGAGAGCCACAGCCGGATCATCGAGAGCGGCGACATGCGTCTGGACTGTGAGGGAAGAAGGGCGTATATTGCGGACAAAGAGGTCGGACTGACCGCCAAGGAGTTTGAAGTGCTGGAGCTTTTGATGACAAACCCCAATAAAGTCTACAGCCGGGAGAGCCTTCTGAAACTGGTGTGGGGGACGGATTATCCCGGAGACGCCCGCACGGTGGATGTGCATATCCGGAGACTTCGGGAAAAGATTGAGTCCAATCCCAGCGAGCCCCGCTACGTGCACACCAAGTGGGGCGTGGGGTATTATTTCTTAAACTGACGGCGCTGCTGCGGCGCCAGGAGAGGGCGCTATGATGTCTTAAACTGACGGCGCGGCTGCGGGCATTATGATGCAGGACGCAGCAGTTTGTGATGTTATAGATCCGTAAATGTTTTCGGACGTATGGCAGTCTAAATACAAATGGAATCTACAGATTCATGATTTTGAACTTTAAAGGGAGGAGGGGCGTCGGAGCGGTGTCTATAAAACTGCCGGAGAATGTGCGAAAGAGAATAAAACAGATCGTTTATGTGCGCAGTTTCCGGGCCAGGATCTGCCTCTTGATCCTTCTGGTGGGCATTGTTCCCAGCGTGCTTCTGCGCTACGGTATCCTGCAGGCTTATGAGAACCGTGCGGTGGAACAGAGGTCGGCCACGGTTCAGAATCAGCTGTTAGTCGTGGCAAAGCAGCTCCTCAGCAACAATTATTTCTCGACTTACCGCTCCGACGACGTGAGTCTGGCGGCGTCCAGGCAGGTCATCAATGCGGAGCTGGAGACTATTTCCAATCTGTACGAGGGGAGGGTCATGATCATAGGTCAGGGCTGTAAAGTCCTGAAGGATACTTATGGTATCAGCGAGGGGAAGACCATGATCTCCGAGGAAGTGATCAAGTGTTTTCTCGGGGAGAATACCTCTCACTATGACGCGGAGAACGGATACATAGAGATGACCACCCCGGTGGTGGCTACAGCGTCGGATGGCAGTTCCGCGGTTGTGGGCGTCATGCTGACCAGCGTATCCAATGCCAGCATCGTAGGAATCCTGGATGTGCTGAATCAGAAGGCCATCAATCTGGAAGCCATTATGATTATGGTGATCGTGGCGATGGCGCTGTTCCTCTCCGGCGTGTTGACAAAGCCCTTTAAGAAAGTGACGGAGGAAATCCAGAAGGTAAAGGACGAGACCAGCGAGAAGGCACTCTCCGTGCCGGATTATGTGGAGACGGCGCATATCGTGGACGCCTTTAACGAGATTCTGGGGCGGATGAACACGCTGAACGATTCCCGGCAGGAATTTGTGGCGAATGTGTCCCATGAGCTGAAGACCCCCATGACTTCCGTGAAAGTCCTGGCGGATTCCCTGCTGGCCCAGGAAAACGCCCCGGCGGAGCTGTACCGGGAATTTATGGAGGACATGGTCTCGGAGATCGACAGGGAGAACCGGATTATCACGGACCTGCTGGCTCTGGTGAGGATGGAAAACAAGACCCAGGAGCTGAACATTGTCTCGCTGAATATCAACGATCTCGCGGAACTCACGCTGAAGCGCCTGCGCCCCATCGCCCGGAAAAAGGATGTGGAAGTGGTCCTGGAGAGCATGCGGCCCGTGACGGCGGAAGTGGACGAGGTGAAGATGACCCTGATCATGACCAATCTGGTGGAGAATGCCATAAAATATAACCGGGAGCACGGCTGGGTGAAGGTGATCCTGGATGCGGATCATCAGTTTTTTACATTCCAGGTGGACGACAGCGGCATTGGGATCCCGGAGGAATCCCTGCCCCATATTTTTGAGAGGTTTTATCGGGCGGACAAGTCCCACTCCCGGGAGATGGGGGGGACCGGTCTGGGCCTGGCGATCACGAAGCGGGCGGTGCTGATGCACAAGGGCTCTATCACGGTGACCAGTACTGAGGGTGAGGGCAGCAGTTTTACAGTGAAAATACCGCTGAATTACATTGCGGATACCTGACGGGGTGAGGAAGGATGACGGAACGCTCTTTACGAAAAAACAGAATAGCGGCGGTCTGGATTTCCCTGCTTTTGTGTCTGGCGTTTCTGATGGGGCTCTCCGCCTGCGGGGAGGAAGAGCCGCCGAAGGAGAACATGGTCCAGGTGTATTATCTCTCAAATGCGGAGACCAAGATAGAAGGCCACGAGATGGAAAGGCCCACGGGTCCCACGGAGGAGCAGATCAGAAAGCTTCTGGCGTATCTTTCCGCAAATCCGGAAAAACTCACCTATAAAGCGCCGTTGACCCTGGGATTTTCCGTGCAGAACATGGAGTATTTTGAGGGGCAGCTTCTGCTGAATATGAGCGAGACCTATCGGGATCTGAAACCCACTACCGAGGTGCTGGTGAGGGCGGCGCTGGTCCGCACCCTGACCCAGATCAGCGGAGTGGACCGGGTCCAGATCACTGTGGAGGGAAAGCAGCTCTTTGACAGTGCCGGAGAGGCGGTGGGGTGGATGAACGCGGATCAGTTCATCCAGAACGACGGCAGCGAGATCAATACCTATGAGCAGGTCCGCGTAAAGCTTTATTTTGCGAATGAGACGGGAGATAAGCTGATCGCGGCCTATCGGGAAAAGTTTTATTCCACCAATACGCCGCTGGAGCGCTTTGTGGTGGAGGAACTGATCAAGGGACCCAGCGGAAAGGTGGAGGGGATCTATCCGTCCGTCAATCCTGGCACGAAGATTCTCAGCGTCATGACAAAGGACGGGATCTGCTATGTCAATCTGGATTCCAGTTTCCTCACCGTCGTAAACAATGTCTCCAGCGAGCTGTCGATCTATGCCATTGTCAACTCTCTGGCGGAGCTGAGCAATATCAACAAAGTGCAGATCCTGGTGGACGGCGAGGTTCCGGCAAATTTCGGGGACGCGGTCTTTGAGAGGAACCTGGATTGTGTGACTGTGTTGGAGGGAACTTGATAATCTTTTTATGACAGAGGAGGAAGGGCATGAGGAGACCCCTGTTTTGGGCCTGTCTGTTCCTGGTCATAATGGCGGCGGTCCGCTTTCTGCTGACCGGCGGCTTCGCTCCCGGAGGGGGCGCGGAGGGGCCGCCGGAATGGGGGCAGGAGGTCGTTTTAGCCGGAAAGGTCTGCGGCCGGGAGACCGGGAACCAAAAGAATGTTTTTATACTTGAGATCGATATTCTAAAATCAAATCAGTTTGCTGCAGCGTCGCAGCAGATCACCAACTATCTGGAAAATAGGGAAGCGACAAAACTCCGGTGTGAAATGGCGGGAGCTGGCAGAGTTATGCCTGAGATAGGCAGTTGTGTGTCTGTCAGAGGAAAATTCTCTGTTTATGAGGGGGCCTCCAATCCGGGGGAATTTGATTTCGCAGAATACTATCGCGCCAACGGTGTGGGCGGCCGGCTGAGGGATGCCGTCATTCTGGAAAAAAGCGCCGGATACAGCAGGCTGGGAGAAGGGCTTTTCCGCCTGCGGGAATTCCTCGGGAAGAGGCTGGACCGGGCGTTCCCGGAGAAGGAGGCGGGGGTGATGAAGACCATGCTTCTTGGGGATCGGTCCGGCCTGGACCCGGAGCTGAAAGAATTGTATCAGGAGGGCGGGATCATCCATATCCTGAGCATCTCGGGGCTGCACATCACCCTGCTGGGGATGGGCGTCTATCGTCTGCTCAGAAAGCTGGGGGCTCCGAACGGTGCTTCCGCCCTGACCGGCGGCCTGTTTTTACTCTTTTATGGCGTGATGACCGGGATGAGCGTCTCCGCCTGCCGTGCCATCGGCATGTTCCTGCTGCGGATGCTGAGCCTGTCCCTGGGGAGGACTTACGATATGCTGACGGCCCTTGGGGTGATGGGGGCGGGGATGCTCTGCCTGCACCCGGCGTATCTGCTGCACTCCGGATTCTGGCTTTCGTTCAGTTCGCTGTTCGGGGCGGGCTGCGTGCTGCCCGTTTTGGAGGAACTGGCGGCGGGGGCTCCGGCGGGGCCTGAAAGCCGGGGGCTTCTGTCGCTGATGCAAAAAGCGGAGAAAAACCTGCGGCTGCAAGGCGGGGGCCGGAGAAAAGGAAGGGCTGGACTTTTAAGGAAGATAGGGCTTCCCTTTTTACAAAAGATATGCGGCTTCATAGGGGGATTGGCGGGCGGTCTCCGGGGCGGGGCGGCGATCCTGCTGGCGACGCTTCCCCTGCAGCTTCGCTTTTATTTCGAGATCCCCGTGTTTTCCATGGCG
>CANQCF010000155.1 GCA_947589505.1 uncultured Acetatifactor sp.
CATTCAGGGCAGTTTTATCTTTTGTATAAGCTGCTCTTTTTGTTTCTGCCCTGAATCTGATACTTTCCTTAAGAATTGTATCACAAATACATTTTCAAACGGTTTTTGTGTTTTCGGGAAACCATCTTATATATTACCTGTGTTCAAATTCCCTCAAAAACAGCATATTATCTATAGTGATGATAGCCTTGCACCAGTTTTCAGCGACATACCACTCCTTGTAGTCGTTGCCCCACGTCCATGGAACATAAAAGGAGCCGTCGGGAAGCTGCGTGTTTTTGATATATTCACACTCGGCGCGGCAGAGCTCCTCCAGATCTTCGCTGTAAAACCTGCTGCCGCGCGAAGTCAGAAACGCCGACGGTCTTGGAATATACTCCCACCAGCGCGAGACATCGCGGCAGATGGACCTGTCCACAATCTCTTTCAGCTTTTCCAGCAGCGCTTCACCGTCGAAGGGCATAACCCCGGCGTCCTCGCAATATTCGTACAGCGAGATAAAACAGCCCGCAATGTGCCGCTCCAACGGGGCGTCTTTTAGGAACCATTCCGCCGCCGCTTTCGCGATCCGGACGCCCTTTTCATACAGGTCGCTCCCCGGCGCGGCGTACCGGATCAGGAAGCCCGCCAGCGCGGCTGAGGGATTGTATTCATAAAGACTGCCGGTTTCCGGATATTTCCACCAGATCGCGCAGGGATGGTCGTTGTTTGACGGAACGGTGTTCCCCCACTGGTCCTGCGCCGCATCAAAGCCGTCGCCGCTCCCCAGATACCGTAAGATGCCCTGGATCATCGGGTGCTCCGGTTCGATCCCGCTGATCTTACAGAGATACTCCGTCGCCTTCCAGACGCCCATGGGCAGAGAATTTGGATTAAAATTGTCGGCTTCCACTCCCCAGCCGAAACCTCCGTCCGGATTTTGATAGGCGGACAGAGCGGTTATCACGTCTTCACGGGAACCGTTTTCAAAGTAATACCTGAACATTGCCAGGTCCAGAGGGCGGGCATTGCGGCAGATAAATCCGCGGGCCTTTTCAAAAGTGTTCTCAAAAGTGTTCATGGCAGAGTCTCCTTTTCAAAAGATTTTGAAAGCATTTTTTCATTTTTCCTGTGCCGCCGCCTCACGATTGGAAGCAGGCAGTTCAGTTTATGAAAGTTCCGCTTTCACTCTATAAAATTTTCCTCCGCCTGTCTTGTAAAAATCCGACAAAAGCAACCGAAAATATTTTTTCCATTCCCGGTGCAGATAGCCGGAAACATCCTCTTTGTAATCCTTGGCACGGGAGGCCGGATATTTTGCTTTTTGAAACCCCCGACTCAGGTAACCGGAAACATCCTTTTTTCTGATTCTTGGCGCAAACAACTAGGAAGTTCTGCATTACAAGGTTCCGGAACGGGCGTTTTGAAGCGCCTGCGCCGGGGTCATACCGTGGCGGAATCGAAAATCGTTCAAAAGATGCGCCTGATCCGTATAACCGTATTTTTCCACCATGTCTAGGATATCCCCGCCGCCGCGGGCCACCTCCTGCCATACGAGCTGATAGCGGATCAGATTGGAAAGCGTCTTGGGACTGACGCCGATGTTTTCTGAGAAGATCCGCTCCATTTTGCGCTCCGACAGGGCGTTTCTTCGGGCAATTTCCGAGATTTTCATACGCCCCTGATACAGGATCATATCGCTTACAACATTCATCAGATCGCCGTTCAGACGGCTTAAATTCAGCCTGCGAAGAAGAATCTTCTCCGCCGCCCCTGCCCTTTCCTGCAAGGTAGGAAACCGACGGACGATTTCGGTCAGCTCCGCAGTGATGCCCCGGAAAAATTCCTCCGGATCAAAAGCCCGGTTTTTCGTGCAGCAAAAGTTTTCCGGGGTGAACAGCATCGCGCTCCAGCAGAAAAAGCGGATCCCAAAGGTAGATAGGGCCGCCCCGCCGTCTGTTGCATGGGATCGATATGTCTGTTCGTCTATCGCACAGAAATTGGCCGTAACCCTTTGATCGAAAGGATTAACTCTGATGATGATGTCCATACAGGTGTCGGGGATCACGAGGCTCCCCGCCGCCTTAGATAGATTCTGGGGACCGGCATTTCCCCAAAAGCATCGAATATAGGGTTTCAGCGCACCGCACGGCGGTATTTCGCAGTGCTCACTGTTTCCCAAAAACGGCGTAGCGGTTATGGGGTGATATGACATAGAAAGACCAACTAAGCTATGGATCGTCATTTTCCTTCCCTTGTTATAATTTCTCCCACAGAAGCATATTGTTTTCAAACCACGCGTTTAGTTTCCCGGTGTCTTTCAGCCAGGCAAGGTAAGAGCGGACAGTACTCCCGACTAATACGTACTGTTCAAAGTTCATCATCAGGGAATAGCCGGTAAACAATTTCTGGAGGATTGTCTCAAAGCAGAGCGGTTTTTCGCAGAGTTCCAGGATCTTTCCGGCCACCTCCCACACTTTTTCTATATTATACTGTGCCAATTCGGAAATATCTTCCGCCGCCTCCGCATGAGCGGGAACAAACATCCTGGCGTTCAGCGTCTTTACCATTTCCAGCGTCCGTATGTAAGCAGCCACATCATAAAGAAATCCGATCCGGTACTTATCCAGGGTTTCCCGGCTCGACAGACAGTCTGCCAGATAGACCACATTATCCGGCGTCCGAAAACCTGTCATATCGAAGAAATGCCCCGGTAAGCTGATGATCTCAAAACCCTCCGGCAAAACCTCTTTTGTCAAGTATTCCGCATTGCTTTCCTGGGCCAGCAGAAATTTGTGCCGCAGATCTTTGCAGGGATAACCGCCGTACAGGAAAGAGGGTTCCAAAACCGGGTGCCTGGTAAAATCACATTCGATCCCCGGCGCGTAAATCTTACAGCCCGTTTGTTCCTGCAAATACTTGTTCCCGCCGATGTGGTCAGCATTGGAATGGGTGTTATATATCGCTGTGAGTTTCCAGCCGTTGGCGTCCAGGATCTGCCGGACTTTGCGCCCGGCGTCCTTGTCGCTGCCGCTGTCGATCAGACAGACTTCTTTCTCGCCCAGCCTTACCAGCCCGATCTTCGCAGGACATTGAATGTAATAACTTCGCTCTGAAACCTGTATCAATTCATACATGGAATCGTTTCCTCCTATTGATTTTATTGATTCCGTTTGGGCCCTGTAATCTACATAGCCACGCCTGACGAGTTCTTGGCCTTTCGCGTCTCTTCTCGTTCCAAACAAACTTTCTTAGTCATCGATGGCAGGGATGGTCCGGTATCGTTTAAGCTGTCTTTTTATGGAAGGATACCCAGCAGAATCTTTAATTTCAGTATGCGCAGGACCGATTCATCGACGCGTTCTTCCGCAATATCCCCGTTCCGCACCGCTTCCAACACAGCCGGGATCTGCACCTCAAAGTCTGTGCAGCACAGCATATCGTTTCCCGCCTGTACCGCCAGTACAGCAGTCTCTTCCTCTCCGGCAAATTCCCGAACGCCGTCCATGGCGAGATCGTCCGTGATCACCACGCCGCCAAATCCCAGTTGTTCCCGCAGGATCTCATGAACCTTCGGCGACAAGGATGCCGGGGAACTGTCGTCCATACAGGAGACCACATTATGAGACACCAGCACCATCGAAGCACCCGCGTCAATACCCGCCTGAAAGGGCAGAAAATCCGAATCCTGAAAGGTTTCATAGGGACGGTTATCGTAAGCGACCCCGGTATGAGTGTCGGCGTTGTTTCCATATCCCGGAAAATGCTTCAGAACGCTTCCCACCTGCTTATCCTGCATGACCTCTACCACAGTCTTTACATATTCCGCCGTCTGTTCCGCATCCTGCCCGAAGCTGCGCTTCCAGATAAAATCATCCTGACTTTGGGCTACATCACAGACCGGCGCAAAATTTAACTGGATGCCCAGGCTGAGAAGCAGGTCACATTTTTCCTGTGTATCGCTCCGGATCAGGTCAAAACCGCCCTCCGCGTACAACTCCTGGGGCGACCGGAACGGTTCCGCCCGCAGATTTCGGTTGCTGCTGACCCGGTTGACCGTTCCGCCCTCTTCGTCAACGCCGATCAGCAGAGGAATCTCCGATACCTCCTGATAACTCTGGATGGTCTGGACCACTTCCGCCTTTTCTTTCCCGGAAAAATCCCGTCCAAAAAGGATATACCCGCCAAGATGATACTCCGTCACTTTTTGAACCGCATTGGTCTCAGGGCAGCGCGCGATAAACATTTGTCCGACTTTTTCTTCTACCGTCATTTTAGACAAAATGTTCTCCGCTTTTTGTGCAATTTCGTCAAGAAATTCCCCCGATCCCTGGACTTCCGACTGCCCAGGAAGCGTTTGCCCGCTGCCCGGATTTTGGCCCTGTCCCTCCTGTGTTTCCCGGGAATTCCCTGTATCAGGATCTTTTCCCGGCGCTTGATCCGGGTTACCCGTGCCGGAATTGTTTTTAGAGGTTTCCTGCGTACTTCCTGTTTCGGGACCTTTTCCCGGCGCTTGATCCGGGTTACCCGTGCCAGAATTGTTTTTAGAGGTTTCCTGCGTATTTCCCGCTTCGGAATCTTTTCCCGGCGTTTGGTCTGAGTTTCCTCCTTCAGGATCATGGATCGGCGAACCCTGTACGCTTCCCGCACCGCCCAAACCTGCAGCCGGATTTTTCGACGCGGCTTCTCTCTGACCGCGCAGGAAAATTACCATGCCAAAAACACATACTGTCAGCACCACTATCAGCGCTGTTATCAGTACCGGCCATCTTGCTGCAATATTCTTTTTCTTTCTTTTTTGATTTCTTTTCACATTACTTTTCTGACTGCTGTTCTTTCCCTGAGGATCTGTTCTCATCCCGCACTCCCTCTTGATAACATGATAACGGAGCAGCCCGCGTCACTTATAATAACGCAGCTTCGCGCCTGCCGGCGGGCTGATCCATCCGGCATTATAATGCCCCGTTTAAAAAAATTCATGAAACGGCAATATGATTTTTGAGACCGGAAGGCACTATTTCCGCAAATTAACTAGGATCATATCTACCACTTTATTCAGTTTGCGTTTTCTGCTTCCGCGCCTCACGGTTTTCCACAACTTCCAGGTAATAATAGCTATGTACGATCCAATGCTGATACGCTTCCTTGATCTGTTCGGCAGC
>CANQCF010000156.1 GCA_947589505.1 uncultured Acetatifactor sp.
TTCAGGAAATCCGCCTGGTCCGTCTTTCCGTAAGGCTTTGTCTCCACAAGAGAACTGCTCTGCACAGACCGGATCTGCCGGCAGTCCTTTAACGCAGACACCGCGTTTCTGAGATGCTGTTCCCGGTCCCCGATATTCGAGCCCACAGAGAGATACACCCTGTGCCATTCCCGGCGGATCCGCACGGAAACGCTCTCAAAGGGAAGACCGATGGGAGCCTGGGGCTTTCTGACCTCAAAGTCCACCCCTCGGACCGCCGGGAACTGCTGCAGCAGCTTTTCCGCCAGCTTTTCCGCGACCCGCTCCAGGAGATTGCACTTTTCCTCCCGCATCCACTGATCCAGCTTATGACAGACCTCCCCATAATTCACGGTAAGGGCCAGATCGTCCGTGAGGCCCGCGGCCCTGGTGTCCAGAAAAAGTATTACATTCAGAAAAAACGGCTGCCCCTTCTGCTTTTCCTCAGGGTACACGCCGTGATGCGCATAGACCTCCAGATTGTCGATCCGTATCTCATCCAGTCTGTTCTCCATAGCATTCTCCTTCTCTTTCGCATTTTTGCATTTGAGGCATAACAGCCATACAGGCATACAATGCCTCAGAAAGTGTCTCTTCTGTTCCGGGAGACAGATACCTCTGCCGGGTCGGAACTTACGGCTGCAAGCACTGCGAACCTGCCTCTCTCGGAGGACTGCCAAGGCCTGCCTTGCTCTGCGCCCGCCTTAGATTTAATTTTCCAGCCTGTCCTACTCCACCAGAGATGCAAGCTCTCCTGTCTGCTTTTCCCTGTCACATGGACAACTGTCAAGGCTTGCCGCGTCCTGTCTTTCCCCGTCCCGACTTCAATCCTCCGGGCCTGTCCTGCTCCGCCGCAGAATCGCCTCCGCCATCCGGACGGCTCTCACATTCTTCTCCACGTCGTGGACCCGGACAAAAGAGATCCCCTTCATCACCGCCATCACCGTCGTGACGATCGTCCCCTCCTCCCGCTGATCCGCCGGAAGATCCAGGGTCAGACCGATCACGGATTTTCGGCTGCATCCCAGCAGGACGGGCAGTCCCCACCTCCGAAATTCCTCCAGCCTTGCAAGGACCTCCAGGTTATTCTCATAAGTTTTCCCAAAACCCACCCCGGGATCCAGCAGGATCTTATCCCGGGGAATTCCCGCTCTCTCAGCCAGTTTCAGGCTTTCCTCCAAGTCGGAGAACAGATTCGGCAGAAAATTTCCATATTCCGACTTCTCCCGGTTGTGCATCAGACAGCACGCCGCTTTTCCCGCCGCGATGACCCGGGCCATATCAGGATCCTTTTTCAGGCCCCAGATATCGTTGATCAGGTCCGCCCCGGCCTCGATACCCGCCCGGGCGGTCTCCGCCTTATATGTGTCCAGGGAAACCGGCACGTCGAACCTCTCTTTGACAGCCCGAATCACCGGGATCACCCTGCGGATCTCCTCCTCCGCGGGAACCGGCGTGTAACCGGGTCTTGTGGACTCTCCGCCGATATCCAGAAGATCCATCCCCTGGTCCAGCATGGTCTCCACCTGTCTCAGGGCCCGGTCCAGATCCGTCCACTTTCCCCCGTCCGAGAAGGAATCCGGCGTGACATTTAAGATACCGCATACATATGTATGATTTTTTGTGTCAAATTCCCGGTTTCCGATCCTCATCTATTTCGAACCTCTGTTTTCTGCCTGCCGTTTTTCATTTTCTGCTTCTTTATGTTCCGAGTTCCAGAATTTCTTAGTTTTCCGTATTGTATTGTCTTCCCATTCCATGCTTTCCGCGTTCCGAGTTCCAGAATTTCTTGGTTTTCCGTAATGTATTGTCTTCCCATTTCATGCTTTCCGTGTTCCAATTTCCAGAATTTCTTGGTTTTCCGTAATGTATTGTCTTCCTATTCCATGCTTTCCGCGTTCCAAGTTCCGGGAAATCCGGGCTTTCCGCACCGTCTCCCTCCCCTGTTCTTGCCCCCTCAGCAGCCTCTCCCCAACATTTTGAAGAACTGCTCCCTCAGCTCCTTCTGCTCCTGAAAGACTCCCCGGGAGGCAATGGTCACCGTCTGGCTCCCCGGCTTTTTCACGCCGCGCATGGTCATGCACATGTGCTCCGCCTCCACAAGCACCATCACGCCCTTCGGTTTCAAGTATTTCATGATCGCATCCGCGATCTGCGCCGTCATCTGTTCCTGAATCTGAAGCCGGCGGGCATAGATCTCCACGGTCCGGGCCAGCTTGCTGAGCCCCACCACCCTGCCGTCCGGGACATACGCAATATGCGCCTTCCCGAAAAAGGGAAGCAGATGATGTTCACAGGTGGAGTAAAACATGATATCCCGCTCCAGTACCATGCCGCTGTCCTGCACCGGAAATACCCTGGACAGGCACTCGCCGGGATCCTGGTCCATCCCCCCTGCAAGCTCCTGATACATCCTTGCCACGCGGTCCGGCGTATCCGCCAGCCCCGCCCGGTCCGGATCCTCTCCGATCCCCTCCAGAAATAGCCTTACCGCCTCTCTGACCTTATCCTGATCTATCATTCCGCAACCATTCCTTTCTCTGACAGAACCTTTTTTGGTACTTTCCAAACCGTCCTGTCTTTTCCGACTTCTTTTAGTTCCTGTCAGGTCTTCCCGGTTCCTTCTGATTCTTTCCGGTTCTTCCCAGGCTTTTCCAATTCTTTTCAGTTCCTGCCTGGGTCTCTCCAGTCCCTTTCAATTCTTTCCGGTTCTTCCCGAACCTCTCCGCCCCTTCTCCGTCAGGCTTTCCTCTTTTGTTTCTCCCCTTTTTTTCTGCCCCCGGGCTCATATCCCACAAGATCCATCAGCCTTCCCAGATAAGACAGCGATCCGAAGGCAAGGATCACATCATCCTCTCCCGCGAGAAGCTGCGCCATCTCCAGCGCTTCTTCCAGGCTGGCGGCCGCAGTGACAGAAGGATGCACTTTGGCGATCTCTTTCGCCAGTTCCAGCGCCGGCAGGGCTCTGGGGTTGTCCGGCGGCGTCACGGTGATGATCTGATCCGCGTATCGATGAGTCAGCTCAATGATCCTTCCGTAATCCTTGTCCCTCAACACCCCCATTATATAGAGAATCCGCCTGTTTGTAAAATAAAATTCGATGGATTCCGCAAGTTTTTCCGCCGCGTCTTCATTATGAGCGCCATCCGCGATCAGGAGCGGACGCTTTTTCAGCACGGTAAGCCGCCCCTCCCACACCGTCTCCTTAAGGCCCTGCCGGAGCGCTTTTTCCGAAATCGGGAAGCCCTTTTCTCCCAACGCCCGGCACACATCCACAGCCAGAACCGCATTGGCGATCTGAAACTTTCCCGCCAGGGAGATCTCCAGCCTGCGATATCCCCCATAGTCAAAACACTGTCTCTCCAGGCCGTACTTGATCCTCTGAGCGCCGGTGCTGTCGGAAATCCAAAATTCTGCCCCCGTCTCCCGGGCCTTTCCGCGGACGACTTCCTCCGCCTCCGGCTTCTGTCTCATGCAGACCACGATGGAACCGGGCTTGATGATACCCGCCTTTTGAGCCGCAATCTCCTGCAGAGTGCCGCCCAGAAATTTCATGTGGTCCATGCCGATGGAGGCGATAGCTTCCACCAGGGTTCCCTCGATCAGATTCGTTGCGTCCAGAAGTCCCCCCATCCCCGTCTCCAGCACGCCGATATCACACTTTTTCTCCCGGAAATACAGGAATGCCAGAGCCGTCTCCACTTCAAAAGGCGTCGGCTGGGCCAGTCCCTCCGCCGTCATGGCGTCGCAAGCCTCCTTTATCATTTCCATATGCTCACACAACGCCCGCTGGGAGATCTTTTTCCCGTTTACCTGGATCCTCTCCCGGTACTCCCGGATCGTGGGAGAGAGATACCGTCCCACCCGGTAACCCGCACAGGAAAGGATCGTGGAAACATACGCAAGGACAGAACCCTTCCCGTTGGTACCCGCGATATGAACCCATTTCGTGTCTTTCTGGGGATCCCCCAGCCTCCTGCAGAGTTCCCGTATGCTGTCAAGCCCCGGCTGGATCCCGCAGCCGGCAATACTCTCCATATACGCTAACGCTTCTCTGTAATTCATGTCGTTTCTCCCAGGTATAAAATTCTTCTTTTATGAGAATACTTTCCATCAAAACAAAAACAGCGGTCCACAGCAGGCCGAACCGTTCTTAAAGCTTCCTGCGGCAAATGCTGACAATCAGAAAGGATCCTGCCCATGACAGAACACCGCCCACTCCCGAATACCCCTCTTGCAAATCTCATCCGAAACTTTCTTCGCTGCGGCATTGCAGGCTGGTGCCTGGAAATCCTTTTTACCGCCCTCGGCAGCCTGCGCCGCCGGGAACTAAAACTAAAGGGAAACACCTCTGTCTGGATGTTTCCCATCTATGGCTGCGGCGCCCTGATCGGGCCTCTTTGCCGCCTCCTGAAAAAATGGCCTCTCTGGATGCGCGGCTTCTCCTATATGACTCTGATCTACGGCGTGGAATACCTGAGCGGCAAAGCCCTCCAAAAGAAGGGACTCTGCCCCTGGGATTACGGCCGCAGCCGTTTCCACATAAACCGCACCATCCGTCTGGACTACGCTCCCCTGTGGTTCCTTGCGGGGCTCCTTTTCGAAAAGCTGACCCGGGACGAAGACTAAACATCGGCACCGTCCATGTCCTCCATCTCCCCGGAACCGATATCCAGCATATTGACGGTTCTTCTCTTAAGCCTTGCCTCCTCGGACTGTTTCAAAATAAAATTCTTGATCTCCTTGGAATTCTTGATATGCGTCAGGTACAGCTTGGGATGGGTTGTATCTCCGGTGAAACAGACCACCGTCCCAAGGCCGAACATCTTCTCCATCAGGCTCGCCTCGTGCCGCACATCCTGCACCTTATACATATAGCAGTCGTTTTCAATGGTCTTGAACAGGCCGGACTGGATCGTCAGCATATCCTCCTTGATTGTGTATTTCGTAAACGTAAACGGAAGTCCCAAAAACAGCCAGCGCTTTCTCTCCACATATTCCATGTTCTTATCCTC
>CANQCF010000157.1 GCA_947589505.1 uncultured Acetatifactor sp.
GTCCCGGATCCCTTTATCGTGATCGCCACCCAGAATCCCAAGGGCAGCGCGGGCACCCAGCTTCTGCCGGAGTCCCAGCTGGATCGCTTTATGATCAGTATGAGCATGGGGTATCCGGACGCGGAGAACGAGATCCTGATCGCAAAGGGGAAGTCCAACGGCCGGCCGGCGGAAGAGATCCGCGGGATTATCGGGGCAACGGATCTCGTGCGGCTGAAAGAGGCGGCGGAGCAGGTATTCGTCCACAACAATATCTATACTTACATTGTCCGGCTGACAGCCGCTACCCGTGAAAATCCCTATATTGAACTGGGGGTCAGCCCCCGGGGAACCATTGCCTGCACCCGTATGGCAAAGGCCTGGGCTTTTCTGAAGGGGAGAAATTATGTGGTTCCGGACGACGTGACGGACGTCTTTTCCCATGTGGCAAGACACCGCATCGTGCTCAACACCAAGGCGCGGGTGACGCACATAACGGAAGAGGCCGTATTACAGGAGATCATGGCGGGGGTGAAACAGCCGGCTTCCTACATGAGAAGGACGGATTACAGTGAGTAGCTATGTGTTCGGACTGATTTTGGCATTGTCTGTATTTTTCCTGGCGTTTTATTGCAGGAGTGCGTCCATGGCGCTGCTGGGCATGATGCTGGCGGCGCTTTTGGGGTACTCTTTTTTCAGTTTGATGAAGCTTTGCCGCGGGGGTGTGGAAACGGTTCTGGAAGCGCCCATATCGACTGCGGAGAAAGGCGGAAGGTTCTCTATCCGAGTTTCTGTCCGCAAGGCGGGGAGGACCGCCCTTGGAAAGATGAAAATGCGCGTCGGCTGGCGGAATGTGATGCGGAGAAACTGGGAACATGTGACGCTGGCCGCGCAGGAGATATCGGCCGGGAGTTCCGAATGGCTGTACGGCCTGGTGATTTCGGAAGCAGGTTGTTATGAATTCCGTCTGGAGTCGCTGCTGATTTACGATCGTTTCGGCGCGTTTCACCGTAAAAAGAAGAGCGGCAGCGGGACCTATGTCTATGTGCTTCCGGAGATTCATGAGATTCCCGTGAGCATTGGCGAGCGTGTGAGAAACTTTTACGGGGATTCTGATATTTATGACGAGCTGCGTCCCGGCTATGATCCGGGAGAGGTTTTCGACGTCCGGGAATTCCGTGACGGGGACAGGCTCTCCAGCGTCCTCTGGAAGCTGTCAGCAAAGGGCGGAGAGCTGATGGTGCGGGAGAACAGCCTGCCGAGGGCCTGCCCGGTGAGATCGTTCCTGTACGCCTGCAGGGACGGAGGGGAAGGGATGCTGGAGAGCATTGCAGGACTTGCCTATTCCCTGATGGACGCGAAATGTGCTTTTTACGCAGTGTGGATGAGTCGATCCCGGAAAGAGGTCCTTCGCGTCAGGGTGGACGACGAAGAGAGCTATTATCTTTTCCTTGTCTCCTACATGCAGGACTGCAGCCCGGATTTTGAGGGGGATCTGGAGGCGCTGTACCGGGAAAAATACCGGGGGGAATATGGCCTGCATGCTGTTGCCTTCCGGGACGGAAAGGTCTTTCAGAACGGACAGGAACTGGCGGGCGGCCTGGGGGAAGGAATCCTGCTGAGTTAAGAAAATGACTTCAAACAGAAAGAAAATAGGTAGAGGAAACGGAAATGCACCTGTTTCAGAGAAAGAGGAAGGCGGTAAAATGGCTGGACGCCTCTTTTGAAAAGACAGCTTCCATAAGGGAAATGGTCCTGCGGGCAGCGCTGCTTCTGCCTGCGGTTCTCCTTGTCCTTTTTTCCAGCGTCTCCATGCTCCGGGACGTGTGGAGCGAGTTTTCGCTGGGAGGCTCCAAAACGGTATTCCTGGTCGCAGAAATTTTAGTCTGTACGGCATTGTATGAGATCCTTCTTCCCTGTGCGGAGGGAAAAATGAGAGAAAAGACGGGGAAGTGGTTCCGCTTTCTGATCGTGGGGGCGGGGGTCTTTCTCCTGTGGAGCGTGACGGCCGCTGTGTACCGGAGGTCGCCGCTGGAGATGGAAGACGGTTTCCTGATGGTGGGGAACAGGTTTCTGGAACTCTATAATGAAGCGCACCGCACTGCCTATGTGATGGACCGGGGATTGATAGAAGAGGCGCCTTTTGCCGTGGCCTGCCTTTTGGCGGCCCTGACTTTCCTGAATTTTAATCTGTCCTTTCTGACGAAAAAGAACGGATGGTGGACGGCGGTTCCCCTTTTGGTCTGGGGGGCGGAACTCCTCGCGGGAACTTCTCCTCTATGGTTTTCTGTGGCGCTCTTTTTGACGGGCTGGTACCTGCTCTCTGCCGCCGGTACGCCCGGGCATGTGGGGAAGGCTTTGGACAGTAAGGGGCGTCCCGCACAGGTAAGCCTGTGGAAAAGTTTCGGAAAGAAAGCGCTGACGGCATTTTTGCTGCTGGACGGCATGCTTTTACTCTCTTTTGTGCTGAAGAGTCCCGCCCAGCGTCTGGTTCAGGAGAGTTCACTGGCGGCTGCGATGGAACGTCTGCAGGAGCGCTTCGCAGGCGGAGGGGAAACCCGCCTGAATCTGGATTTCTTCGCGGAAGGCACGGAAGTGTCTAATGATGCGCCCGAGTACCGGGATGTGGAGATCCTGGAGGTTCAGACGGACGGAATCCCTGGGACGGATGTTTACCTGAAAGACTTTGAAGGCATGAATTACAGGAACGGGGAGTGGGTCAGCGGGGATTCCCTGCTCCGGAGCTATTGTATCAGCGACGATATGGACGAGGAGCAGGTTACTCATATCCGGCGTATGCTGAACGAGGAGGGGTATGATTTTTGGATTTCCCGGACAAGTTCTCAGGAGCCTTCTGAAAAAACGCCTTTGCAATATACCATCCGGTATCACAAGCTGGAGCGGGACGCCTATCCCCTGCCTTATTTTCCGGATACCGAGGAAGTGAGAGATGCGGATCTCACGGGGGACGTGCTTGTGGAGAAGGGGCTGCTGCGGCGGAAAATGGAATTTTCGGCTCCGGGAGGAAGCGTTTTTTCAAGGGGAGATATCATTGATCTGTCAAACCGTGCGATCCCTCAAGAGAGCGCAGACCTCTGGAATTGGTATGACAGCTATGTCTTAAGGCAATATCTGTCGGTTCCCCAGGACCTTGCCGGCGTGTTTGCCGCGTCAAGATCTATGGCGGGGCCGGACACTTATCTGGGGATCTCCAGGATTAACCGGGAACGTGTGGATACGGCCTACCGGGTGGCCGCCTTCCTGCGCAGGTACGAATACAGTCTGGATCTGGATGGGCTGGATAAAGGGACGGATCCGGTGGACTATTTTCTCACGGAGGGGCATGAGGGCTACTGCGTCCACTTTGCCTCGGCGGGAGTGCTGATCCTCAGGGCAATGGGCGTGCCCGCGAGGTACGCGGAAGGGTATCTTCTGAGGCGGCAGGCGTTTTCGGAAGGAGAGGACGGCGTCTATACCGCAGAGGTCCTGGACAGAAACCGGCATGCCTGGGCGGAGATTTACCTGAATCATGTGGGGTGGATCCCCATCGAAATGACAAATGGAATTTCGGGAGGTTCTGAAGGACTGCCGGTCCAGGTGGAAGACATTCCTGGGCAGCAGTCCCAGGAGGCTTCCGGCGGCTTAGAGGAGACGGTGCAGGGAACGGATGAGATGCCGGTAGAGGAAGAACAGGACACCACTGCGGCTTCAGAATCTTCCGGGGAGAGCGCTGAGGATTCCCAGGAGAGCGTCCAGGAGACGATCCCGGAGGAGACTGAGTCTGACACCGGCTTAACCCTGCCGGCTGGACCGGGCCAGGGGACGGCCGCCGGTCAGGATCAGAACCGGCCGGACGGAACAGGCAGAGGGATAGGAGCCGGTGTTTTGAAGATTCTGAAAGGATTGCTTTTGCTCTGCCTTGCCGGGGCCTTTCTCTGGGGAGGCGTGCGCTTTTTCCAAAGCAGGATCCGGGAGTATTATAAAATCGTGGATCGGGAGTTTGCCCGAGGAAGATATGCGAGCATGGTAAAGAGGATCAACCGGCGGCTGATGGCGGGGCTGAGGCGCCGGGGGAAGACTGTCGGGCGGTATCCCAGAGACGCGGAATACGGGGAACTCCTGAAGAAACAGTTTCCGGATATTTCAGGAGAGGACTGGGACCGCTATATGGAGATCGTAAAGGAGGCGGCCTTTTCCGGAAACGAACTGAAGCGGGAACAGGCACAGTTCTGCCGGGAGATCTATCAAAAGGTAAGGCTGCCGCTATATCACCTATATTAGAAAAGATCAAATTTTGCCGCCTATTTATCATGTTCAGAGACAGAAAAATGTAGTATGATAAAAGTCGGGGATTACTATGGCTGCAAGGGATGAACGGATTGCAGAAAGAGAAAAAGTGGGAATTATGGTATAAAATAAAAAACAGATAAATTGAAAACTGAAAAACGTTAGACTGAAAAACAGGGAAAGCTGAAAAAAGCCATATGTAAAAAAGAAAAGCAGTAAGATCGAAAACAGAAAAGCTGTAAAGCAAACAAAAAAGCAGTAAAATTGAAAAACGAAAAAGGCGCAAAAAAGAAAAGCAGTAAAACTGAAAGAGCAAAAAGAGGAAAAATAGAAAAAAGAAAAATGGAAAAGACAGGGGGAAGAAAATGATCAGAACAGTGATGACGGAAAACGGTATGGTGAGGGGGATCGAGGCGGCGGATCCGCGGATCACGGCATTTAAGGGGATTCCTTTTGCGGCGCCTCCGGTGGGGAAAAACCGTTGGAGAGCGCCCCAGCCCTGCGAGAACTGGGAGGGTGTAAAGGAGTGTTACCGCTTCGCGCCCATCTCCGTGCAGGACACGCCGGGGCTGGGAACGGACATCTACTGCCGGGA
>CANQCF010000158.1 GCA_947589505.1 uncultured Acetatifactor sp.
GATTGATGATCACGCTGACCGGATCCCCGAAAAACATCTTAAACACATTCAGCAGCATCTTCTTCCTTTGCCTCCCGCTATTTTTTCATCACACGGACTTTCTTCTCGTCCACCGGAGCGATCAATACCTTTCCAGTCCCCCGGTAGACATTTACAAAACCCTCCCCTGACGCCATGGAGCCAACCAGGGTCTTTGTGGTCCGCTCCACCGTAAACTTTAAGGTATCCGACCAGGCTACTGCCATGCTGCCGTCGATCCGCAGCACATCGTCCGTCAGCTCCACCACAATGATCTCTTCCCGGGGAACCGGACTTTCCAGGGCAACCACGCCCTTTCCCTTCAGCACCGTGTTGAAAAGGCCCTCTCCTCCCAGAACAGCCGAGGAAATCGTCGTCCGCATGGCAACGCCCAGTTCCACCGTATCCTCGCAGCCCAGGAACATCCCGTCCTCCAGGACAAGATTCCCGTTCCAATCTGCCAGATCCTCCAGAAAGATAAACTTATACGTGGGTTCCAGAAGGATCACGCCATCGCCCGTATATCTCGGCTTGATGACCGTCTCACCGGTCACCTTCCCTCCCACAAACTTTTTCAGCAGATCTCCCGCGTCCGAAACATTTGTCGCCGCAGCTATATTCCCCATCATGATCTGCATGGCTCCCGCCTGGAGCACCACGCCGGAATTTGAGAGCTGCGCTGCAAGCTGCCGCTTCCGCACATTCATCCGGGAGGCATAATAGATCTTCATCGCCTCCTCCGCGTTGACGGAAATATCCTGTTCATACTCCAGCACGGAAAAACAGCCCTTGGTATCCGTTATCTTTCTGACATCACAGTCCGCAAACAGATTTGTACGTATCATCCGTTCTCTCCCGTGTTTTATGATCGGAGCCGATACCGCATTGTTTCCCTGTGCCGCCAGCTCTGCAGTTCCCTCGCAGGGCCATGCTGCCGAATCCGGGTGATGCCGGTATCTGTCTCATTTTGTTTCTATTATAAAGCAAAAGCACCTTCAGCGCAATTTCTTTTAAAATGACGGCGAAAAATATGCCAAGAGGAAGACACAGCCAGAAAAACCCCGCAGAAATCTGCGGGGCTCCAATACAATACACATTCACACTATCGATTGTCAACCTTTTCGGGGTACAGGTCGTGATTCGCCAGCCGGTCCCAGGCCACCTGCTCCCATCTCGTCCCCGGCTTTCCGTAGTTGCAGTAAGGGTCTATGGAAATCCCTCCCCGGGGAAGAAATTTCCCCCAAACCTCGATATACTTGGGCTCCATCAGCCGGATCAAGTCTTTCATAATGACATTTACCACATCCTCGTGGAAATCTCCGTGGTTTCTGAAGGAAAACAGGTACAGTTTCAGCGACTTGCTTTCCACCAGCCGCTGGTCCGGCACATAGGAGATCGTAATCGTCGCAAAATCCGGCTGTCCGGTGATCGGGCAAAGGCTGGTAAACTCAGGACAGTTAAATTTCACGAAATAATCGTTCTCCGGATGCTTATTGCTGAAGGTCTCCAATAGATCAGCGGAATATTCCGAAGCATATTCCGTCTTCTGGCTTCCCAGTTTCGTCAGATCTTCTTTCTCTCTCATGGCGTTATCCCTTTATCAAATGATACTTCACATCATAGTCAAATGTGTCGATGTTCTCTTTCTTTTTCAGCCACTTTACGATAGCGTATGTCACCGGCGTAAAGAGGATCTCATAGCAGACCTTAAACAGATATTGGTACAGGATCATCTGCAGCACCACGGCGTTTTCCATGGTTCCCCAGAAAGAGATCACAATAAAGATCACCGAATCAAAGCCCTCTCCCACCACGGTGGACAGGATCGTCCTCAGCCACAGCTTTCTCCCTTCCGTCTTTACCTTCAGTTTTGAGAGAATCATGGAGTTAGAAAACTCCCCGAACAGATACCCCACAAAGGAAGCCAGCGCCACCCGGGGAGTGGTTCCCAGCACCGCCTTGTACGCCTCCTGATTTTCCCAGTATCCCGGATGGGGCAGGGCAATCGTGATCAGATAAACCGCTACCGCAAAAAAGCTGCACACAAAACCCAGCCAGATGATCGTCCTAGCGTTCCGAAACCCGTAAACCTCCGTAAAGATATCCCCAAATATGTAAGTAATGGGAAACAGGATCACTGCGGCCGGCAGTGTGATGTTTCCCGTCAGAGCCCACATCTTACCGGCGATCAGGTTCGATAAGAGCAGGCAGGTCACATACACCACCGCGATCACCAAAAACAGATTTGATACCTTTGTCTTCTCGTTCATCACAACCTCCATTATCTCTAACAATCAGCCCGAGCCATCCGCAAAACACGCCGCAAATTTTCTCCGTCTCAGCCTGCTTCTCTGCTCACAAAGAGGCGCTGTCGTTTCTTCATCCATTGTTCCGAAGAAAACTCCCGGCAGACACGGTCATGTATTGCTGACACTGACGGTTGGCCGAACTATTCCATTTGTCTCGGCGTCAGGAACAGGGTTCCCCGCAGAAACACCGCCGTCCCCTCCCTCGTATAGAGTTCTGCTACCACCTGGTCCTGCGCAAAGCTTCCAAAATCCCGCAAAAAAGCTCTGCGAAACGCAGAGCTGTACCCAATCCAGAGATATGGAGTTACAGTCCTGGTTTTGTTTAACGACAGGAAGGCACAAGCGAACTGTCGGTCTGTTTCTGACAGGAAGATTCTAACACACCAGAATCTAAAATGCAATCCTATTTTTCACGTTTCCCGTATCTGCCAATGAAAATTATACTCTAAGGCCTCACCGGGCACACAGGCGCACAAGCCTCTCCAGCCATTTTCATCCGCGGAAAGTATCCTCCGCGATACTGTCCACAAGACGGTCCATCTCCTGTTTAGAAGTCACCTGTCTCGCGTTCTCCACGACCCTTTGCTTCTGGTCCTCCGTCATCTTCGCGTAGTGATCCATGGCCTTCTGATTCATCGCCATAGAAAACACAAGCCCCTCCGGCATTTCTTTCCTGTTATCATTCATCTGATCTCCCTCCCTATCAATTCTTTTCATCTCCACGCCGCCTTTCAGCTGGTGGATCAGCTCGTGCAGAAAGTTTTCATTCTACTTTCTATTCTACTTTCTTTCACGCCATGATGCTTCGGGAATCAGTATTTGCCTTTTTTTAAACTTTATTCTGCTTTATTCTGCTTTCTTATGCTTTTCATATGCTTTTCATATGCATTGTTTCATAGAGAAACCGCCGCTAACATTACAAGCTGTAATCCATCTCGCGGCCCTTAAGAATATCATTCCCTTAAAGAAAACTCAGCATCTCCTCCGCGCGCCGCTTATAAGTATGCTGCTCCGCCACCTTTCGGAAACCGTTCTCCGCGATCTGCGCCCGCTCCTCCTCATGGGCGAGATAATACGCAATCTTATCCAACAGATCCGCCTTGCTCTCAAAGAACACAAAATCCTCCCCAGGCACAAAAAAGTCCAGAAAATCCGACTGGAAGTTCGTCAGGAGAAACCCTCCCGCCCCCATGATATCGAAGGCCCTCAGGGGCATACCGCTGATGATGCTGCGCAGGGAGATATTCAGATTGATCTTCGCCTTCTGAAAGACATAGGGGGCAAAATCATAATAATCCACCGGACCGTGATTGGTACAACCCTCGAGTTTTAAGTTTTTGTCCGGAGTATAGAGATCCAGTCCAAACCTTTCGGCAACCGCAGACAACAGTTCCCGCCTCTCCAGCGCCGTGATCTGACGGTTGACCACATACTGTGCGAACAGATATTCCGGGCTCTCCACGCTGTCAGTGCCGGGTGACATCGGCAGGGACTGCCGCATGTCCTCCAGGATCTCCGGATGCTTTGCCAGCGTTTCCTGCACAAAATTATAACCGTACACCTGCTTCTGAGCCGCCATCAACCCCTCCAAAAAACCCCTGGTGTAATCCTTGATAGCAATGAGACGCTGATAAAACGTGTGCTTTTCCGTGTACAATGACCCCACAAAAGCCACCTCATGTCTGTTGTACCACTCTGTCCTCTGAAATGTCTTAAAATCTTTCATGGCGCTGAGGCGATCCGTATTGGCCGCCATGGGAAGATAATTTACCGTCTGAATCCCCGCGTTATGAAATTCCTGAAAAACAGACTGATCAAAGACAAAGACATGGTTTGTAGGAAATGTGACCGAATAATGATATAGCCGCACATAAGGACTGTCATAGATCCAGGAGAGATAAGGCATCCCCAGATCCCTGCAGGCCAGCGCCACCAGCGGAAAATAATTAAAAGAAAACACACAGTCCGCCGCCAGGGACTTCACCTGTGCCGCGAAGCGTTCCACTGCGGCCTTGTCCGCAGGCTCCTCCTTATCCTCGTAGGGCAATTCTAAAACCGTATTTCCCAATTCCCGGAAAGCAGCCGCCATATCGTCATTGCCAAAGCTCTTCCAGGTCAGCAATATAATCTTCATCCGCCTGTCCTCTCCCAAATTGCCCCAAAAAACTACGTTGTACTGTTCGTACCCTCAGGAACTGCTGAACCGCCCATAACCGCAAAACACTTTATCCCTGCAGGCGCCTCAGCTGTTCACTATGATTAGAAACAACGTTTTTTAACAAAACAATATCTCCATCCATGCGTTCTATCTGCTCTATGTGAGCAATATATCTCCGCGAAGTATCCACATAGCACTCCTCGATCGTGGACAAACGCTTTATCACATTATTCTCCAGCTGTACGACCTTGACATACCGCATGTCTTCTTTCAGGCCACTGACGTCTTCTTTCAGGCCACTGACGTCTTCTTTCAGGCCACTGACGTCTTCTTCCAGACCGCTAACGCGGTCATTTAATTT
>CANQCF010000159.1 GCA_947589505.1 uncultured Acetatifactor sp.
TCCTCCTGCGCAGGATATTTCACAGAGAGATCCCCGCCGATGATGTAACTGCCGTCCTTGTTCATCCTGACCGACAGAATCGGAACTTTGCGAAAGAGCATCTCCTTTGGCGGCAGTTCATACATATGATTTACGATCTGAAACTGGTCGCGGTAATACCGGTATCTCTGATAACCATCCGTCTCCATGAGCCTGTCCATCTCGGCCTTGTACTCATCCGCTGTGATCTCGCCCTTCTGAAGACTTTCCTTACACTGATTCAATTGCCATCTGCAATCCTCCATCTGCTGCCACAGACTATCTCCGGTTAAATTTGCAAAAATATCTCCATAGTCCGACCGCTCGATCCTCTCATTGAATTCAGATATCGAATACGTATCTTCGATCGTCTTCAGCTTCTTAGGAGGTTTCAGGCCGTCAATATACTCCAGAATTTCGTCCAAATGCTGCCGCCAGTAATAACGCAGGGCCCCGGCCAGACACGAGGCATAATATTTGCCATCTTTGCCAAGATACAAATGCTTTTCGATGCCCACTCCCTCGTCAAACACTCCCGGTTCCCTGGGGCGCAAAGGGGTATAAAAATCATTATCCCTCAAAGTTTCCATGCCGCGCAGGTCGAATACATATACTCCATCGTCCCCGCCGTATGGCAGTCCATAGATCACATAATCACCATACGGCACCTTCAGCTGGTAAATATCTTCCCACGTACATGAGATCAGTATATCGAACGGAACTTTTCTCAGCGCATTCCATACATCATCCGACAGGAACTGAGCCGTGAGATAATTGCCATTCCGCGACTTGTCGATCAGCACCAGCGCATACTTGAGATCCGGTGCAAGATCTGCAAAGCATGTCCGCCTTCCCTCGTCGATGATGCTGTACCAGTCATCCTCCACCAGTTCGATTCCAAATGACTCTTTCAGGATCATCCGGCTCTCCGCGTCCCTGAACGGCGGACGTTCTTCTTCCTCAAAGATACTGCCGCACATCAGTCTTGTGAACAGGCTTTCGTCATAAAGGACGGTCTTCCCGCCTGATTGGACGAAATCGCCATCAAGTTCCTTTTTGTTTGCAAAATATTGAATTTTTAACATTTTAAGTCTCCATTCCAGAGCGCTTGCGGGGCAGGACGGCGCGGATCTCAAATTCGCGTCTTCCCTCAAAAGAATCCATGATGTCCCGCATAAATTCCGGACAAGGCTGCTTTGCTTTGCGAAACAATACGCCTGTGTTATAGTTCTATATTAACATATCATAGACGCACTTATGTCATCGAAATTCAAATTTTTTAAATAAAAAAGAGAGTGATCGATCAGACACAGCCGAAATCGGAAGCGGCAAAGACACTCTCTTTCCATATTTGTTTTCCCTATAAAATTGCCTTCCTATCGCCGTTTTTTCTATTCCAGCGTCCGCATCGTGGGGAATTGTTTACCACACGTGTCTCCACCATGCACTATCATGTGAATACGCCTTTTTAATGTCCTTCTTATTGCACTATTAGGCACTATCATGCACACAATATTTGAACTTTCGTGTACAATTGTAGGACCGGGTTTGAATTTTGTTTACCCGTTCGAGCCCATCCCGGACTCTTCCTAAAACATATTGTTGCTGTTAAGTTCCTTAAATACTTCCTGTCTTTTTGCTTCTGAAACCTCTGCGTAAATATCCAGCGTTGTCTGAATGTCCTTATGCCCCATTACCTGCTGAATCACCTTAACATTAGTTTCGTTTTCACAGAGTCTGCTACAAAAAGTATGCCTTGTAATATGGCAGCTAAACCTCGGAATCATCAAAGGTTTTCTGCCCTCACGCCTTGCTTTCACTTCCTCATAGGCATTGTGATTGTCAACAATGCGCTTAATTGCACGGTTGATGCTGGCCGGATTATGAAGATTGCCAAAGCGATTGCAGAAAACAAAACCAGACATACCATCGACTTCCATGACACACTGGTTGTGGGTATCTTCCTGATATTCCTTTTCTTTCATCAAAGCCTCCCGCACCTTGTCTAGCATCGGAATCGTCCGGATGCCTTTTTCGGTTTTGGGCAAAGATACCGCAAACTCGCATTTGAAATTTTTTTCACTTCTTGGATAGTAAGTAAGATTGTGATTGATGTTGATCATATTGCCCTCGAAGTCCAAATCTTGCCAACGAAGGCCAATAATCTCACCTATACGCCCACCCGTTCCAAACATTACCGTAAACAAAGGTTTCCACCGACTATATTCAGGTCTGTCCAAATAAGCAAGAAAAGCTCTTTCTTCTTCAAGTGTCAACGCATGACGCAGTTCCGGTCTGCCCTTCAGCTTCTTTTTCAACTCTGCCATGACGCCATCTGTGGGATTATTCCTCAAAATGTTGTCCCTGACAGCCATCTGGAATGTGGGATGAAGTACACAGTGGATAGAATCTATGGTATTTACCTGTAATCCCCTATCATACAGCGCATTGTAAAACAGCAAAACATCTGAATATCTGATATCTGCTATTTTCTTCTTCCCAAACCCTTTCCTAACATAGCGGTTATAGATATATACATAGTTTGTCATCGTTGTACTGCGAAGTTCCGTTTTCGTCGAAATATACCGGTCGAACACGTAATTGATATCCGACTTAGCATGAGCATACACATCAATGCCATCAAGCGTATCTTTCGTAATCAGCTTTTGCCTTTCTCTTAATTCTCCAAGGTCCTGAGCATATACGTATTTTCTAACGCCAAAAGCGTCCGTGTATGCGTAGCAGTACAGATGCTTTGCCTTATTATAGGACTCTCCCCTATGTAATACCCGTCCTTTCGTATCTTTCCTAACTTTTGCCATGAATACACATCCTTTCCATGAAGTTAGGAAGAGAGGTTTTGCAAGACTTACGGTCTGGAATCCATCATCTGCTCGACTCCTTTTCGTACTGTCTCTGTTATGGTAAGGTTATTTTCTTCTGCACACTTCCTCAGCTTTAGGTATTCCTTATCCGTAAAACGCACCATCACCTTATTGCGGCGAGGCTCATCCGTTTTCGGTCGTCCCATCTTAGCCAAATCATGCACCTCCTCTAACCTACAATCAGTATACTTTCTCGTCATGAAGATGTCAAGGTTATTTTTTAGCTACTCAAAAGTATGAACAATCCCTCTATTCCCAAACTTATTCTCTGAAATATTCCAAATACTTGTTGATGACATCCAGCTTTACCAGCGCCATCTTGTTTCTCTTGTAGACCGCTTTCGCATCATGCGCCAGCTTATTAAACTCTCGCTCACTCATACTGTATATCTCAGCACCTTCCTTATAACGTACAAATTTTCTGTCGTCATATTGAACGCGCATGGTCATCGCAAGAAAAACCTTAAGCGGTATCATAATAACGGCACCGTTATAATGGCACTCCACCATACGCTTTTCATTAGTTACTCCACCCTTCACATTTCCTCGCTCCTCTCGCTGAATTTTAGGCAATATCATACCTGCCCATCAATGCCTGTCTGCCTCCAGATAAGCATTGATCGGCAGATATACAGTTAATAGTTTTTTAAAAATGTCTTGCACCGGTATCAGGTTCCATACCGCATTGGCGTTTCACCAGCTTCCTCAGCCCCATCTCTTTCGGGAAGTATCATTATAAAAAGTGCTGTCAGTGTCGTAAAGCTCCCCAGCTTTATTTTGATCGGATATCCGACGCTCCTGCATGTGCAAAATGAATCCGTTTTTTCCATATCTAAGCACACGCGATCCTGGCGTATCCGGTTCGTGACTCGGCACTCCCTGTGTTATACAAGACATACCATATTCAGTTTTCAATGTTCAAACACCGTCAAAGCAGACGGTTTCATGCCGGGTTTGTCAGCCCGAAAGGCATATAAGCGGCACCTGCAGCTGCTACACCGCTTTCTTGCTTATATACCTTATGAGAATGACAAGCATGGATATGAAGGCATTAGAATCAGGAGTTTACCGTTACACTTTTAATTCTGAAAATTTAAAATTGCACTTTCCAGTATTACAAAACTATCATGAAGCAAATCATCAAACTGGAAAAGTTCTCTATCAAACCCTGTTCTTAACGATGCCACAAAAATTTCCTTGTTAAGCATAAAGCAGATCAGATCACGGTAGTGTTGCAGGATGCTGTCCCTTGCTTTGCGGTCTCCGTCTAACGTCCTCCGTATTATCTCCTCATCTGGAGGTTCAATCTTTTTTTCCATTTTTTCTTGCGGCTCCCTTCCTTAAATCTCTCATTGCCTTGGATTTTGTGGATTTTACGGTTTCATATTCCACACCCAGTTCCAGCGCTATCTCCGCCAGAGACATACCTATGATCTCATTAAGCAGAAGGATCTCTCTTTTACGAGCCTGCAGTTCCATGACTAGCTCCGCAAGATCCGGATCATGTAGCGTCACATTATATCCCCTTACCGACAGTCTCATAGCACCTATATCATCTTCTATCCCCTCCTGCATTTTTTCCGGTTCTACCCCTTCCCCGCTCCATTGGTAGAAAAGATATCTTTCCTGCTTATGTACGGTATTATATACAGCATGGTAAATTACCCTCTTGCAATAGGAGTCGAACCGTTCCCTTAAACTCCCCTTTGTATCCTTTGGATTGAATTTTTCGCCTTTCATTATCGTCCTCTCTCGATAAAGGCTCCTGATTCATCCCTTCATACACAATAAAGTTCTTTGGGCTACCAAATGTGGGTATGGGATCTTAAATTTGGCTCTTCGGGGGTAATGGTGGGCGAAAAACACCCACAACCCCAGTGTTTATGCTGATTAAACGGATTTCGGTTTTC
>CANQCF010000160.1 GCA_947589505.1 uncultured Acetatifactor sp.
TTCTGCGTGTAAAATAACAAGTGTTACAAAACAGGGGAAAAAGCGGGCGGAGCGCTTTGAAAAAATGGCGTTCGGCCGGCCTGTGGCATACGGATGAGGGGAAAGACGCATGGCGAGAAAAGAGTCGATCAGCAGTCGGATGGTTCTGGACACCGCCTTTGAGATGGCGAGGGAAGAGGGACTGAAGAATATCACGGCCAGGAGGGTGGCGGAGCGTGCAGGATGTTCCACGCAGCCGATCTTCCGGTCCTTTCAGAGCATGGAGGATCTGATGGACGGGGTGTATGAGCGGGCGGCCGCTTTCTTCCAGGATTTCTACGCGCTGTATCCGAAGCTGGGCGAATTTCCTTTTGCAAATCTCGGCATGGCGTACATATCGTTTGCCAGGGAGGAGAGGGAGCTTTTCCGGATGCTCTTTGTATCGGCGGAGCCGAAGAAAAGTCTCTATGAGCTCTTAAACGGCGGCGCGGAGAATGTCAAGGCGGAGATCCAGGCGGCCGCGGCCCAGGGATGCCCGGATCCCGGCGCCATGTTTACAAAGATGTGGATCTTTATCCACGGGGCGGCCTGTATGTCCCTGACCGGAGATTACGATCTCTCGGATCAGGAGACCCTGAAGATGCTGGAAAGCGTGTACCGGTCGTTTTTGAAAGAGCGCGAATCAATCAGTCCCCAAGACATTGTCAGGCAGGAGGGAAGCCTCTTTTCGGAACTGGGAGATCATGGAAATGAGCTCGGAGGGACTAAATAGATTCGCGGAATGGCGCGGGATGAACGGTTACGGTTTTCAAGAGGAGCTTTTTTGAAGATGGCTGAAAAACCGGCAGGGAGGTTTTCTGGAAAAGCTGGGACACAGAGTTTTCAGATCCGGGGTTAAGGAGCAGATCCAGGAGTTTTTATGGAAGAGAATAATATCTTAAAGTTGATAGAGGAACAGTTCCCCGGGTTCAGCAAGAGCCACAAAAAGATCGGGGAATATATCTTAAACCACTTTGACAAGGCGGTGTTCATGACGGCGGCGCAGCTTGGCGCCGAGCTGGGGATCAGCGAGTCCACGGTGGTGCGCTTTGCCGGAGTCCTGGGAATGGAGGGAGGCTATCCGCAGCTCCAGAAGAGCCTGGAGGCCTGCGTCAGGGACAGATTGTCCTCCCGGGGCGAGATGGGCGCGGCTTATTACGGCCGTTCCCAGTCCGAGATCCTGACGGCGGTGATGCGCTCGGACGCGGAAAAGATCCGGGATACCATGGAGCACCTGGACACGGCGGCCTTTGAGATGGCGGTGGATACCATTCTCTCCGCGGAAAGGGTCTATGTGATCGGTCTCAGGAGCTGCGAACCCCTGGCCGGTTTCCTGCACTTTTATCTGAATATTATCCGGAGGAATGTGACGCTTCTGTCCACTACCAGCGTGACGGAAACCTTTGAGCAGATGATGTATATAGGGGAGAAGGACTGCCTGATCGGGATCAGTTTTCCCCGGTATTCCATGCGGACCTTAAAGGCCATGGAGTTTGCCAATGACCGGAACGCCAGAGTGATCGCCCTGACGGACAGCGCGAATTCCCCCATGAACCTGTATTCCTCCTGCAATCTGTTCGCCAGGAGCGACATGGTCTCCATCGTGGATTCCCTGGTGGCGCCCTTAAGTGTGATCAATGCCCTGGTGGTGGCCCTGGCGCTGAAGCGGCCGGGAGAGGTGCGGCAGAACATGAAGATGCTGGAGCAGGTCTGGAGCGATTACCAGGTCTACTTAAATGATGAGATCAATTTTATAGAGGACGAGCCCATACTGCATGATTCGTCCGTCTATCGGGAGAAGGGGAAAGAGGACGAATGAGCCATGTGATCGTGATCGGGGGCGGCGCCGCCGGGATGATGGCGGCCTATAGCGCGGCCCGGGCGGGGGCGCAGGTCACTCTGCTGGAAAAAAATGAAAAGCTGGGAAAAAAGCTCTTTATCACCGGCAAGGGCAGGTGTAATGTCTGCAATGCCGCAGAAGACAGGGAGACGCTCTT
Source organism: uncultured Acetatifactor sp. (assembly GCA_947589505.1). Lineage (GTDB taxonomy): Bacteria > Bacillota > Clostridia > Lachnospirales > Lachnospiraceae > Acetatifactor. The sequence goes on from CANQCF010000160.1 coordinate 2,016, forward strand.
TCAGAATGTGGTGACGAACCGGAAATTTTTGTACAGCGCCTTTTATCAGTGGGACAACCGTGCGATGATGGCGTTTTTGGAGGAGGCGGGATGCCCCCTGAAGGTGGAGAGGGGGGACAGGGTTTTCCCAGTGTCGGACCGATCCTCCGATGTGATCGGGGCGATGAAACGGATGCTGGACCGTGCGGGGGTTCAGGTGATGCTTCGCAGTGAGGTAAAAAAGATCTCCTGTCCGGAGGGCCGGTTTGAGGAAGTCCTGCTCTCGGACGGCAGACAGATTTCCGGGGACGCCTGTATCCTGTGTACGGGAGGCGTTTCCTACCCGTCGACCGGTTCCACGGGGGACGGATACCGCTTTGCACAGGAAACCGGGCATGAGCTGACGGAGAGGCGGCCCGCCCTGGTCCCCTTAGAGATTTATGAACCCTGGGCCGGGGATCTGATGGGCCTGTCTTTAAGGAATGTGGAGCTGAAACTGACCCGCGGGAAAAAAGTGCTCTATGAGGGTTTCGGGGAGATGCTGTTCACTCATTTCGGGATCAGCGGGCCCCTGGCGCTCTCCGCCAGCAGTTTTTTCCGGAGCGGGAAGGCGGAGGGGGAGACCTGGGTCTTTCTGGACTTAAAGCCCGCCTTGACCGGGGAACAGCTGGACAGAAGGCTTCTCAGGGATTTTGAGGAAAACAGCGCGAAACAGTTTAAGAACGCATTGGGAGGGCTTTTCCCGGCGAAGCTGATCCCGGTGATGGTTCTGCTTTCGGGGATCCAGCCCGAAAAGAAAGTGTCTGAAATCAGCCGGGAGGAGAGGCAGCGCTTCAGGGAGCTGATCAAGGCGCTGCCACTGCAGGTGAAAGGTACCCGGGGCTTTGAGGAGGCCATCATCACTCAGGGCGGGGTCTCCGTCAGGCAGGTCAACCCCTCCACCATGGAGTCCCGGCTGGTAAAAGGGCTTTATTTTGCGGGGGAGGTGCTGGACCTGGACGCGCTGACCGGCGGCTTTAACCTGCAGATCGCCTGGTCCACCGGATATCTGGCCGGGGAAAACGCGGCGGGCGGCTTGTAAAGATTGTCATGAAAAGCTGAGACAGAACGGACCGGAAAATGAGCGATGATTCCAAAAATCGCGGGCTGAATGCCAGTTCCGGATGAAGGAAAAAACGGCAAGCGCCGGATTTCGAAAGCGGGTCTGAAAGTGCGGCATAGGCAGGAGAAAATCCGACGGCAGAATTCCGAAGCTGGCTGAGAAGTGCGGCTTGGGAAGTTTGATAAGATAAAGGAGAGAGGATATGAGTTACAATATCGCGGTTGACGGACCGGCGGGGGCAGGAAAGAGCACCATCGCCAGGGCCGTGGCAGAGAAAAAGGGTTTTATTTATGTGGACACCGGGGCGATGTACCGGGCCATGGCCCTCTTTATGATTCGGGCCGGTATCGGACCGGAGGAGACGGAGCGCATTATCGCTGCGTGCGGGAAGGCGGAGGTGACCATCGCCTATGAGGACGGACGCCAGGTGGTGTACCTGAACGGGGAGGATGTAAACGCCCTGATCCGGACGGAGGAGGTCGGGAATATGGCTTCCGCCATCAGTCCCATCCCGGAAGTCCGCAAAAAATTAGTAGAACTGCAAAAGCAGCTGGCGGCAAAGAACGACTGCATCATGGACGGCCGGGATATCGGCACCTGCGTGCTCCCCGGGGCCCAGCTGAAGATCTATCTTACAGCGAGCAGCCTGGTCCGGGCAAAGAGGCGCTATGAGGAACTGACGGCAAAGGGCGTTCCCTGCGACCTGGAGAAGATCCGGGTTGATATCGAGGAGCGGGATTACCGGGATATGCACCGGGAGACCTCCCCTCTGCGCCAGGCGGAGGACGCCGTGCTGGTGGACACTTCGGATATGACCATCGAGGAAGTGATCGAAAAGATCCTGGAGCTGTGTAAGTAGAGGGCTGCGGCAGCCTGCCGGATGAGTTAATGCAAAAAGGCGCATGACAGGAAGCTGGGCGTTTCTGGAAAGTAAAAAGTACTCAATACAGCCGGAGCGGATCAGGAGGAATACCGCCGCCATAGAAGGGTATAGCTCCAGGGCACTTCATATTGATGGGAGAAGATTGGGATTACCAAAAAAATCAGGAGGATTATATATGGAAGTCAGGCTGGCGGAGTGCGCCGGCTTCTGCTTTGGCGTAAAGCGGGCCGTGGACACGGTTTACGAACAGCTGAAGACGGGAAAGACAATTTACACCTATGGCCCCATCGTCCACAACGAGGAAGTGGTCAGGGAGCTGGAGGAGCTGGGCGTCCGGGTGATCGAGAACCGGGAGGAGCTGGCGGCCATGACCTTTCCGGAGGGGGAGAAGGCGGCGGTCATCATAAGGGCCCACGGAGCGCCCCGGGAGATCTTTGAACTGCTGAGCGGCAAGGGCGCGGAGTGCATCGACGCCACCTGTCCTTTTGTCAGGCGGATCCACCGCATTGTGGAGAAGGAAACCGGCGGCGATACCTGCGTCTATATCGCCGGGAATCCCGGACACCCGGAGGTGGAGGGGATCCGCGGGTGGTGCCGGTGCGAAGTGAAGACCCTGGAGACACCCGAAGAAGCGCAAGAGATAGGGCTCCATGACAAAAATCGGGGAGTTTTGGTTGCCCAGACAACATTTAATTATAAGAAATTTGACAATATAGTTGAAATTTTTCGCAAAAGAGGTTACAATGGTAGTGTTGT
>CANQCF010000161.1 GCA_947589505.1 uncultured Acetatifactor sp.
TCGCTTTCTTCTCGCATTTGTTGAATCGCCAAACACATATTCACATCTCCTTTCCCTTCGGGATATTTCAACTTGGATCCCGTAACAACATTTATTACTTCAGCTGCCTGTCTTTCCATGCTTTGGAACTTTATGTCTTCCGTTACAACCCTATTCAGGGTTTTCTTATCTTTGGAATACTTGATGTACAGCATCACTTCACGCAGGTTCGAGTGGAATTCATTTATTTCATCATCCGACATTTCCTTTGGGGCAATCAAGTTCACATGGTAGTCCGGTGCATGTGCAAGAATTACGTTGTCAGTGTTGGAATACATTTCTTTCAAGGAGAGTGGTGCGTCCCAGCTGTCTGAGCCGAAATATATGACAAGAGTAACGACAGGGATAAGGCGGTCTGTCTTCCAGAAACCACTTAGAAATTCACCGTCTGTTGGCTCTCTTTTTTCTTGCGGCTCATTTGCGTGTTCCAATTTCATTTTTTTCATGGCCTGCTTATGGGTACTGGCCGCTTCACTGACCTGATGGGACAGCTGGAGAAAATCATAAACACCATTCCTGACAGGAAGGGCATAATGGATTTCCGCCTGGTTCTCGATTCCCATAACACAGTATGCGGTTCTGCCGTCTGTCATGGCATTCAGAAGCTTTAGCACGTCCCTATATTTCTGCTCTGGAACACCGGCATCGCTGGCTCCATAAGGAATGTATAAAAACTGATTGAACGTATCAGCAAAAACTATCGGATTCTCCATATATTTCTTGGTTATAGTATCTATCTTTCTCATGATGAAAAATCCGTTCTTCCACTAATAACAGTATACGCTGAAAAACGATTTCCCTCAATAATGTTTTAAATCTTTTGACCTGACTTGAAATTTAAGCGTGTTGAACTTTTGGCAGTTTCTGGTTTCCTGATATATTTTCCGCCAGACTATTGTAAACGAGTTGAATTAAAGTGGAACTATTTGCACCTATCCTTATGAATTTCGAGTTCCAAAACAGGCTACAAACACTGTATTTCCGGCATTTTCCGCGAAGCGTTCAAGTTGTCCAGGACACTATCCGGGGAAGGATTCCTGCGTAAGCAATTCCGCTGAACATTTGCCTGAACAATTCCTGAACAATTCCTGTGAAAAAATCGTAGTGGATTGGAGAAAAGTATGTTATACTTAGGGAGTGCCGCCGGGCAAGGGCGGCGGAATGGAGAGTAAGATGAGCAGCATGCGTGGTATCGACACCCCGGTCCGCCAGAGGCGGCGCAGGGTGTTTCGGGAAGTGGCGGATCTGGCGTACCACTCCCAGAATTTAAAGGATGATATGGAGGCGCTGCCTTATAAGATCGTGGATTATGAGGAATCCCAGTACTGGGAGAGCGTATACCGGGACAGGGCCATCATCCGGGAGCGGATCCGGCTCGCCATGGGCATGAGTCTGCGGCCGGAGAACCGGGAGCGCCCGGGACATCTGACAGAGGGGCTGGAGGAGAGCAATATCGACGAGAAATATTATGAACCGCCCCTGATGCAGGTGATCCCTTCTGCCTGCAACGCCTGCCCGGAGAACCGGTATGAGGTGACCAGCTCCTGTATGGGGTGCCTGGCTCATCCCTGCCAGGAGATCTGTCCGAAGGGAGCGATCTCCTTTGTGAACGGGAAGTCCGTGATCGACCAGGAAAAGTGTATCAAGTGCGGCAAGTGCAAGGATATCTGCCCTTACGACGCTATCTGTCATAAGGAAAGGCCCTGTAAGGCCGCCTGCGGCATCGGGGCGATCAAATCCGACAGACACGGCAGGGCCGTCATTGACAGTGATATGTGCGTTTCCTGCGGCATGTGCATGGTGAGCTGTCCTTTTGGCGCCATTGCGGACAAGTCCCAGATCTTTCAGCTGATCCGCGCCATGCAGTCGGGCCATGAGGTGGTGGTCCAGGTCGCCCCCGCGTTTGTGGGACAATTCGGGCCGAAGGTGAGCCCGGAGATGTTCAAGACCGCTCTGAAGGAGCTGGGATTTGCGGAAGTCTATGAGACCGCCATTGGCGCGGATATGGGCTGCATGGCGGAGGCGGAGCACTATGTGAAGGAGGTTGCTTCGGGAAATCAGGATTTTGCGCTGACTTCCTGCTGTCCGTCCTGGTCTGTCATGGCAAAACATTTCTTCCCGGAGACCATCGACAAGATCAGCAACGAACTGACTCCTATGGTCGCCACGGCGAGGGTGATCAAGAAGCTGCATCCCAGGGCAAAAGTGGTATTCATCGGCCCCTGCGCTTCGAAAAAACTGGAGGCCAGCAGAAGGACGGTCCGCTCGGATGTGGATTTTGTGATCACCTTTGAGGAACTCACGGGTATGTTTGAGGCGAAGGGGATTCTGCTGGAGGAAATTAAGGCCATGGACGAGTTCCGGGATGCCACGGGAGCCGGAAGAGGCTACGGCGTGGCGGGCGGCGTTGCGAAAGCCATCGAGGAATGTGTCAAAGCATATTATCCCGGAACGACGGTAAAAGTGGAGCATGCGGAGGGCCTTGCGGAGTGCAGAAAGGTCCTTGCCCTGGCGAAAGCGGGGCGTATGAACGGCTGCCTGATCGAAGGGATGGCCTGTCCCGGCGGATGCGTCGCCGGAGCGGGCACCAATATCGCCATCGCCCAGGCGGCGAAGGAAGTGGAGAAGTTCTGCGGCGCCGCGGAGAGAGAGATCCCCATGGAAGGCACGGGACAGGGGGCTGTCAGGCGGAAACAGCCGGATCAGACAGCTGGCGGGTGATCGTAACATTTCAGCCCGCGCCATTCGCAAAGCCGCGCCTTCGGCGCTTTTCGTCGCTTCGCGACTGGCTTGCGCATAGAAGGACGGTTCCGTCCCTAAGGGTGCCAGTTCAGCCCGCGCCATTCGCAAAGCCGCGCCTTCGGCGCTCTTCGTCGCTTCGCGACTGGCTTGCGCATAGAAGGACGGTTCCGTCCCTCAAGCGTTCCAGTTCAGCCCGCGCCATTCGAAAAGCCGCGCCTTCGGCGCTCTTCGTCGCTTCGCGACTATCTTTGCTCATAAGATGGCGCTCCCTCAGCCGCGTGTGTCCGACAAAAATTTGTGCAAGCACAATTTTTGACCGAACCACGGCGGCTGGCTGAACTGGAAAAGTTATTTTATACGAATAAGATATTGCTTTCCTGGGATTGATGCAATATAATTAGAAAATATTAATTTTTAGTGTTTTAGAAGCAGAAAGGAGTTTAAGATCATGACAAAGATCCGGACGCGGTACGCGCCGAGCCCCACGGGAAAGATGCATGTGGGCAATCTGCGCACCGCTTTGTACGAGTTTTTGATCGCAAAACATGCGGGCGGGGATTTCATGCTCCGCATAGAGGACACGGACCAGGAGAGGTTTGTGGAAGGGGCTACGGAGATCATCTACCGGACCCTGGAAAAAGCCGGCATCACCCATGACGAGGGGCCGGACAAGGACGGAGGGTACGGTCCCTATGTCCAGAGCGAACGCATGAAGACCGGCATCTATATGAAGTACGCGAAAGAGCTGATCGACAAGGGGGAGGCGTATTACTGCTTCTGCGATAAGGAGCGCCTGGCGTCCCTGAAAACGGAAGTGGTTGAGGGAAAGGAGATCTCCTTCTACGACAAGCATTGTCTCGGCCTCTCCAAAGAGGAAGTGGAGGCCAATCTTGCGGCGGGGAAGCCTTTCGTCATCCGCCAGAACAATCCCTCGGAGGGGACGACCACGTACCACGACGAGCTCTACGGCGACATCACGGTGGAGAACGCCGAGCTGGACGACATGATTCTCATCAAGTCCGACGGTTATCCGACCTACAATTTTGCAAATGTGGTGGACGACCACACCATGAACATCACTCACGTGGTGAGAGGGAACGAGTATATTTCCTCCTCCCCGAAATATGCCCGGCTGTATGCGGCTTTCGGCTGGGAGCAGCCCGTGTACGTGCATCTTCCGCTGATCACGGATGAGAACCACAAGAAGCTGGCAAAGAGGGGCGGCGCGTCTTCCTTTGAAGATCTGCTGGAGGGCGGATTCGTGCCGGAGGCCATTGTGAACTTTATCGCGCTTCTGGGCTGGAGCCCGGAGGACAACCGGGAGATCTTTTCTCTGGAGGAGCTGATCAAGGAATTTGACTATCACAGGATCAGCAGGTCCCCGGCGGTGTTCGACATCGTAAAGCTGCGCTGGATGAACGGCGAGTATATTAAAGCCATGGATTTCGATGTCTTTTACGGGATGGCGGAGCCCTATATCAGGTCCGTGATCAAAAAGGACCTGGATCTGAAGAAGATCGCCGGCATGGTGAAGACCCGCATTGAGGTTTTCCCGGATATCCCGGGGCACATCGATTTCTTTGAGGAACTTCCGGAGTACGACCCGGAGATGTACACCCACAAGAAGATGAAGACGGACCGGGAGAGTTCCCTTGCCGTCTTAAAGGACATGCTTCCGATCCTGGAGGCACAGGAGGACTACAGCAATGACGGGCTGTACGCCGCCTTGAGCAGATATGTTGAGGAGAAAGGTGTGAAAAACGGCTATGTGATGTGGCCGGTGCGCACCGCCGTTTCCGGAAAGCAGATGACCCCCGCGGGAGCGACGGAGATCATGGAGGTGCTGGGGAAAGAGGAGACCTTAAAGAGAATACGGAAAGGGATCGAGCTTCTGGAAAATGCCTGATCAGAAGATAAA
>CANQCF010000162.1 GCA_947589505.1 uncultured Acetatifactor sp.
TTGATAAAGAGCGGCATCAGCTACAGCGGCGGCAAATTTACCGCCATGTGTATCTTCATGCTCAGCATGATCCTGCTCTACGCCGCAAGCGCGACTTACCACAGCGTCAATCTGGAGGGCAGCCGGCTGAAATTCTTTAAAAAAATCGATCACATGATGATCTTCGTGCTGATCGCAGGCTCCTATACACCGGTCTGCATGATCGTCCTGGACCGCAAGGTCGGCTATCCCCTGCTGGCCATCGTCTGGTCCATCGCCCTGATCGGCATGGTGATCAAGGCCTGCTGGGTGACCTGTCCGAAATGGTTTTCCTCCATCCTCTATATCGCCATGGGATGGGTGGTGGTGCTGGCTTTTGGCCCCCTCTATCGGACCCTTTCCACCCCGGCTTTCCTCTGGCTCCTGGCCGGCGGGATCATCTATACCGTAGGCGGAGTGATCTATGCCCTGAAGCTCCCCTTCTTTAACGCACGGCACAAAAATTTCGGCTCTCACGAAATTTTCCACCTCTTCGTGATGGGCGGAAGCATCTGCCACTTCATCTTTATGTTCTGCTATGTGGCCTGACGAGGAAACGCAGCTTCGGCAAACCGCCCATCATGAAAAACAGTTTACAAATCGCAGATAGCTAAAAAGCCGGGAGACTCCTTATCAAACTCTCCCGGCTTTTTCATCATTTTTATATCTTGCCTGTTTCTTACTATCTTTATTCCTTACTTTATTCTTTCATAACTTTTCCCTGCTGCATTTTCTCATCCGGCTTTTCTCTTCTGGACTTTTTCTTCTGGCTCTTCTCTTCAGGCTCTCCCCATCCGTTTTGCGGCTTTTCTTGAAATACGCCGCTTAGCAGCCATCTATTTCCCTGCGGAGAATACCAGCGCCCTCTTTGAACTGAGCCGATACCTGCCGGGCGTCTCCGCGCCGCAGATACCGGCCCGCTCTTTTTTACTTAATCGTCGTACCCGTTGGGATTATTCTTCTGCCATCTCCAGGAATCTTCGCACATCTCTTTGATACCGTATTTTGCCTCCCAGCCCAGCTCTTCCTTCGCCAGGGACGCATCTGCGTAGCAGACGGCGATATCCCCCGGCCTCCTGGGCTTGATGCTGTAAGGAATCTTCACCCCGGTGGCCTCCTCGAAATTCTTCACAATATCCAGAACGCTGTATCCCACGCCGGTGCCCAGATTATAGATCTTCAGTCCCGCCTTCTCCCGGATCTTTTTCAGCGCCTTCACATGCCCCACGGCCAGGTCTACTACATGGATATAATCCCGGACGCCTGTACCGTCGTGGGTGTCGTAATCGTTTCCGAACACTCCCAGCTCCGGACGTTTTCCAACAGCGACCTGGGTGATATAAGGCATCAGGTTGTTGGGGATGCCGCTGGGATTCTCCCCGATCGTGCCGCTCTTGTGCGCGCCGATCGGATTAAAGTACCGCAGCAGGATCACGTTCCACTCCGGATCCGCTTTCTGGATATCGGAGAGGATCTGCTCCAGCATGGACTTGGTCCAGCCGTAAGGGTTGGTACACTGTCCCTTTGGACACTGCTCCGTGATAGGGATAAACGCAGGATTGCCGTAGACCGTGGCGCTGGAAGAAAAGATAATGTTCTTCACGCCATGTCTGCGCATCACATCCACTAAAGTCAATGTTCCCGCGATATTGTTCTCATAGTACTCCCAGGGCTTTTCCACGGATTCCCCAACCGCTTTCAGCCCCGCAAAATGGATCACGGCGTCGATGCTTTCCTTAGAAAAGATATCCTCCAGGGCCTCCCGATCCAAGATGTCCGCCTTATAAAAAGGAACCTTTTTCCCGGTGATCGCCTCCACTCTCTCAAGAGATTTCTCGCTGGAATTGCAGAGATTGTCCAGAACCACCACGCCATATCCCGCCTGCTGCAGTTCCACCACCGTATGGCTGCCGATAAATCCGGCTCCCCCTGTCACTAAAATATTCATGTTTTTCTCTCCTTCCAATTCTATCCTGTCAGACTGCCGTTTTCCCCGTCACAGCGTCACGCCGTTTTTCTGTAACAACTCCCGGGCGCTCTCCACGGAATCGATCCCGGTCTTGTTCTTGATCGGCGCAAATTCCCGCTCCCGGACCACTTCAAAGGGCAGGCAGCTGGGAAGCTGGTGGATCATATCCAGCACAAGGCTCTCGTACTTATACCCGTTCGGCGACTCCGGCTTTACCGGATTTCCTTTCTCGTCCAGACAGGGAATCTTCTTTTCTACAATGTGCAGGGGAAGGCTGGCCATCATCTTCTCCAGTTCCGGCACATAAAAGAGATAGTTCAGGATCACGCCGAAATTATAGGCGGGCTCACCCTTTTCATTCTTGGCGTCCATCAGCTCCTGGGTCATCTCATAATATTCCACGATGGAAGGTCTTCCGTCCTCCAGGCACATCGCGCCCACCTTCTCGTCCGGCGCGGCCTTTTTGACCACCTTCGCGCCCACCGCGCAGTTCTTCTCGATGGTTGCACCCACAAAGCAGGGATCCGCGATCCTCTGGAGCACATTGTCCACCGCGAACACATTGATCCACTCGATCCCCTGCTCATGCACCAGATCCAGGAGTCCGTTCTTCTGAAGGGAGATGAACCACCCGCCGTTGCCGTTCGGCGATGTGGAGAGCTTCCCCTTCTCTTCCAGATAGATCTTGCCGTTGTAATCTGTCGCCGCCGCCATCTCCTGCTTAAAGAAGTGCACATACTCTTCGCGATAGCCAAAATAATCGTGCTCCTTCAGGAACCGGATCGTAGCGTCGTTGTTCTTATCGCTGGTCATGACAAACAGATGGATCCAAGTGTCCGCCTGCTTTACCACATCCAGCAGATTGTGGATCAGACATTCAAAAATATACAGTTCTCTCGTGATGCCTACATTATACATCCCCTTTGGGTTGTCGGAACCTAGACGGGTCCCCATGCCCCCCGCCAGGAGCACGGCCCCTACCTTGCCCGCCCGGATAGCCTTCAGCCCCGTCTCGGTAAAGGCCGGGCGGTTTTTCTCGATCTCCGGAAGCTCCATAGCCGCCAGGGGCGAGATCACGCCTTTTTTCGCCAGCTCCTCCCTGTGCTTACAGCTCTCCAGGATCTCCATGTCCGTTGCTCCGATCTGATCCAGAAGCGCCTGCTTCTCGTCCTCCGAGAGCTCGTCATAAAACCTCAGCACCTGCTCCTGTCCATATTTTTTTAACTTTTCCTGCGCCTGTGCAAGCGTCGTCATATCCTGTCCTCCTGCTCTTCTCTAATTTTCAAATGCGTTCCAACCAATTTCCTGCTTTTTATTATAATGCAAATTCCCCCTGACCGCAAGCCCATCCGGGGAACCGCCATGTTGTCGCTCTCTGCGGAACCACTGCGCTGCCCGCACTCCGGGGAACCGCCTCGCCGCCCGCACTCCGGGGAACCGCCTCGCCGCCCGCACTCCGGGGAACCGCCTCGCGTCCTATAATTCCAGCCCGCCGAAGAAATCGCCCGCTCCAAAGTGCTCCGCCTGGTATCTCAGGAAAAAGGCTTTCATCTCCGGGGAATCCTCCCCGATCTCCGCGATCACGGCCGCCGCGTTGTCCCGGTGAAAGCAGCCGATCTCCGCGAACAACTCATAATACGCCCGCTGCTCCCCGCACTCTTTCAAGATCACCTGCCAGGTCTCCTCGCTTTCGCAGCCCTTGGTGTGCCGCAGCAGATACTCCCGGATCTCCCCCAGAGTTTCCTCCGCGATCCCCGCCGGGTGCAGAAGCCGTACAAAGAGCAGCCGTACTTTAGACTTTCTCCGCTCCGAGAGATACGCCCCCAGGTCCGTGCTGCCGTAGTCCTCCTCCCCGCAGAGGATCTGCCGGGAATACCCTTCCGCGTCCGGCGCATGGAGAACCGTCATCATCCTGGCGTCCCATTTTTCCAGCCACTCCCGGCTTCCCGCCTCCCGAAGATCCAGAAGATACGCCGCGTCCATTTTTGTCACGGCCGCCGCCAGGAGCGGACCGATGTCGTCACCACCCGCCGAGCCGCTCTCCTCCGGCCCCGCAGTCAGCTCCCGCAGGTTTCCGCACTCCAAAAACACTGACTTTCCAAACCGGACCTCCCTGCTGCCGAATACCGCCTCCTGAAGACTGTCGCAATAGGCAAACGCCCAATCATCCACTCGTTTCACCGTCTCCGGCAGCTCCACCCGGCGGATCGTCTTCCGGCTCAAAAAAGCCTTTCTGCCAATGCCGGTCACAGGAAGTTCCTCGATCTTATCCGGCACCGTTATTTCCACCGCCGTTCCGGCATACCCCGTGATCTCCACGCCGTCGGCCGTTCTCCGATATTTCAGCGTTCCGCCCGCTGTCCCGTATTCCTTTTCTTCCTCCATACATTTGTCCCGTATCCCAAACGATATTCTTTTCCCGGCTTCCGCTCCTCCCGGAAAACTCAAAGCCCCAGAGCGGCGATCTGCGCGCTGAGGTCATTCTGCCTCTCGCTGAGCATCAACTCCTGATTGTGACGGCTGTAATCCTCACACCCAAAGGTCGCCAGGAACGCGGAACTGTGCTTTCCGACGGTCAGTTCCGTCACCAGGATCAGCATTTCATTTCCTCCGTCAAAAGCCTGCTCCGCAAAACCAAACAGATTGTGCAGCCGCTCCCCTGTCCGGGCCGTATCCTGCTTCATCCGGGCCACTTCCCCGTTGTATTTCTT
>CANQCF010000163.1 GCA_947589505.1 uncultured Acetatifactor sp.
ATCACTACCTGCGGGGGCAGGACAATGATGAGCTCAAAGATAGATCCCACTAAAAATACCAGGAGAAAAATGGCGATTTCTCCGTGTATCGGGTATCCCCTGTGCTCCCTCTTTGCCCGCGCCATGATCTCCGGGCGTTCCAGATAATCCTTCATATGAAATCTCCTCCGCTCTTTCAAGCATTTTATTACTTCAATATAATGTCTACTTTAACACATACTTTAACACATTATTCTTTTCAGAACAATGTCTTAGGTAGGAAAATTCTTTGCCCAAAGTTTTTTGCAAACACACTTCTTAGCAAACATACGCAGTTTAAAAATATTCAGTCTCAGAATACCGGGGGAAGTACGCAGGACCACTATGCAGACGCCAAAAAATAAATTTTATGAATTTACTCTTGACATACCACTGATATAAGTGTATATTTAACATATAAACAGTTAGAACATAGCAAAAGCAAATAAAAAACAGGTTTATGACAGATTTTCAACAAGGCGCGATTTTCCTGACAGCGCTTCTGACAATGTTTATAAAAATGAGTAAGTACGGAAAGGAGGAAATCCATCCATGATCCTACTGCAAAATTCCGGGGAGCCGATCTATCGTCAGATCGCGGATCAGCTGAAGGAGGATATCCTTACGGGAAAGCTGAAGCAGGGAGAATATCTGCCCTCTATTCGATCCCTGGCAAAGGATTTGAAGATCAGCGTGATCACAACAATGAAAGCCTATGAACTGCTGGAGGCGGAGGGCCTGGTGTGCGCGGCTCAGGGAAAGGGCTTCCTGGTAAACGCCCAGGACAGCGAGATGCTGAAGGAACAGCATATCCGGCGGGTGGAGAGCAGCCTGCTGGAGGCCATCAGCGCGGCGAAGATCGCAGGGATGACAGACGGGGAGCTGGAAGAAATGCTGCGGACGCTGCTGACGATGGAGGATGTCTGAAAGACGGAGAGAAAAACCCGACAGAGGCAGCCTTCCGGACCAAGCGAAGAAAACACCCTGGCGAGATGGGGGATCGAAAGGCGGCATGAGGCGATCCCATAAAGTTTATTTAAAGAAAGCGGAAGATTTTAGGGAAAGGAAAAAAGCGGGAAACCCTGAAAAAAGGAAAGGAATGGTACAGAGATGGAGAGTGTGATAGAGGTCATTGATTTAAAGAAACGGTTTAAGGGGTTTACTCTGGATATCCCGGAATTGAAGATCCCCAAAGGATTTGCCACGGCCCTGATCGGCGAGAACGGTGCGGGCAAGACTACATTGCTGAACTGTATCGCCGGGGTGCGGCTGAATTACAAGGGGCATATCCGGTATTTTGAAAAATGGCAGGACGAGGAGAGGGACAGGGAGGAAAACGGCGTGAGGGAACAGATCGGTTATGTGGGTTCCGGCCTGTACTTCCTTCCCCAGTGGGATATCGGCCAGATCGAAAAGCTGAGCGGACTTTTGTTCCAGAATTTCCACCCCGAGAGATACCGGGAGCTCTGCCGGGAGCTTGCCATTGTCTCTGGGGAGACATCCGGAAAGAAAGTGAGCGAGCTGTCCGACGGAAACCGGATGAAGCTGATGCTGGCGGCAGTGTTTGCCAGGGACACATCGCTCCTGGCCCTGGATGAGCCGGCTTCCCCTCTGGATCCCGTGATGCGGGAGCGCCTCTGCGAGATGATCCGGGAATATCTGGACCAGGGAAACGGGGAGAGATCCGTCCTGTTTTCCACTCACAATATCTCTGATATGGAGAATGTGACGGACTACGCCGTGATCGTGGAGCAGGGCCGGGTGGCGGAGCAGGGCTTCGTGGAAGATCTGAAGGAGAAATATGTTTTAGTAAAGGGAGAGACCAGTGCTGTGGAGGCCGCAAGGCCGGCGCTTTACAGTATTTCGGAGAGCCGCTACGGGTTTGAAGGGCTCTGTCTCTCGGAGAATCTGGACCGGCTGGCGGGTCTTTCCGTCAGCCTGGAGAGGCCGTCGCTGTTTCAGATCAGCGTGGCGGTGATGAAGCGGAACTCACAGATAAAAAGAGGGAACAAAGCATGAAACTGATGAAAAGTTACGGGATTTTTTGTTCCAGATCTGCCAGGTTCCTTTTCTTCCTTACGGCCGTCTGGCTGCTGGTCCAACAGGATCTTCTGCTGGCGTTTTGGCACCGGAATTTTATGCTCCCGACCTGCGGGATCCTGGCGGTCATAGAGATCTCGGCGGATCACTGGATCTTTGGAGGGACCTGCGCAAAGGGCGCTCAGGGCATGGATTATCTGATGTCCTCGGCCCGGGGAAAGAGGGTGCTGGGGTATGCCCTGAAGGGGGACTGCCTGATGCGACTGCTCATGGATATCGTCGTCCTGGGGGGAGGGGCGGTATTGGCGGCAGCCCACGGCGCGGCGGATCCGGCGGGGATCCTTTTGGATACGGCGGGCATGATCGCGGCGACCTATGGGGTCGTCACCCTGACGCTGGTGATCAGCCGCCACTGGACAATGCTGGGATACAGTCTGTCAGCCGCAAGCGCCGGCTGTATGACGCTGATGGGCCTGCTCCTGCTTCAAGGGTATTTCCCCTGGATCGGGCTTTTGTCGGCGGTCCTGTGTGTGCCGATCACCCTCCTGGCGGTAAAGCGGGTCCTGGATCGAATGGAAGCGGGATTTCACGACGGCATGGAGTTCTGACGCGTAAGTGGTTTGAAAGGGGTTTGGGGCATCGTCGGCGTTTGGCGCCTGAGCGATGGGAAAGGAATGGATAGCAAGATGAAAAATAAAGAACTGATCCTGGGAGCAAGTTTTTCTGTAAAGGGTTATTCGGAGTACTTGCTGATGGTCTTCTTTGTGATACTGGGTGTGATCTTTGAACTTTTTTTTGGCGATTTAACGGACAGCGGCATCAGCATTGGTTCGTGCTTTTTACCCCTGGCCGGCGTGGTTTACCAGTCGATCTGGGTCCGGATCGAGTGCGCGGGCTTTGTGAAGGCGTCGCCGAAACGCCGGGCCGTGGATGTGGAGATCCCCGCCTTTGTCTCTTTGGCCCTCTTTTTCCTGCTGGCAACGATTTCGTTTGCCCTGAGGCTTTTCATCGGTTCCGCCAACGGGGGAAGCATGGCGGTGGGGCTGATCTGTACGGCGCTGTGGTATGTTTTTATGATGTGCTATGCCAGCGTGACCGACAAGGCTTTCATGCCGGCTGCGATCGTATTCCTTCTGCTGTATTTCCCGGTTATGAAATATGTGCCGCAGATCCTTCAGAAATGCGAGGAGAAAGCGGGACCGTTCTTTAGCGGAAGCGTCGGCTGGACTCTTGTGACCTGCTACCTGATCCTTTTCCTGGGGGCGGCTATGACATACCTGCTGAGGAACCTTCTGTATAAAAGAGAGATCTCCAGGAGCGCGGTGGACGCCTATCTCCGGAAATATATGCGCTCTTAGATAAAATAAATAGCATTTTATCGCTCCATATGTTATAACTAAATAACAGGCAATCACAAAAGCGTCCCCCGGCGCGTTTACCGGGGAGAAAGAGGAGATTTATGAAATACAACGCAGCGTCCATATGCAAACAGCTGGGGAAAGCCCTCTGTTATTACGCCCTGTTCCTGGGTATTCAGGTCATTACAGGCTTTCTGTTTTCTCTCGCGATAGGGTTCATCATCGGATTTCAGACGACCATTCAGGGGAAACCCATGCCCTCCAATGCCGAACTCTCCGAACAGCTGCTTCAGATGGTAAGCGAGAGCACAGGACTTCTTGTCCTGCTCTACACGATTCCCACGCTGCTGTTTTTGTGGCTGTTCTTCCTGATCCGGCATAAAAAACTCCGTCTGGAAACCGGTATGGTTCCCTTCCGTAAATCCCTGATCCCCTATATCTTGATCTTTGCCATCGGGATCACCGCATTTCTGAATACCGCGCTAAACCTCCTTCCGGAGAGCTGGCTGGAGGCTTACGGTGAATTCGCCGAACCCTTAGGCCAGGGGCCTTTCTTTATGACGCTGATTGCCACCGGGATCTGCGCTCCCCTTCTCGAGGAGATCATCTTCCGCGGACTGATCCTCTCCCGCTTAAAGAAAGCGATGCCCCTGTGGATCGCCATACTGATCTCCTCCCTGCTGTTCGGCATAGCCCACGGCCAGATTCTCTGGATCTCCTATACTTTCTGCCTGGGCATCCTTTTCTGCGTGATCGCAGAGCGCACGGGATCCATTTTATCGACCATGCTGGTACACGCCGTCCTTAACGGACTGGGGACCTGCCTGTCCTATTCCGGATACATCTTTACGCCTGTGGTCTTCTGGATCACGCTGGCGCTGGGAGTTTTGCTGTCCGTCCTGGGAATGTGGCTGCTGATCCAGAAGACCCGGAAGGAGCCCGTAGCGGCTTAAAACCCGATCTCTCCAATATCCTCCCAACATCGGCTGCCGGAGCGATCCTAAAACAGCCGAAAAAGCTGAAAAATATGAAAATAACTAAAATTAAAAAACTGGAGGCTTCTTTTCAGCCCGCAAAAACCACTTTCCAGCCCGCAAAAATCAGCACTTGCCCCGGTTTCCATATTATGATGTTGGGGTCGAATAGATAGATTTATGTTGCCCCATATTTTCAGCACCTTGAAAATTTCACACAAAATAGG
>CANQCF010000164.1 GCA_947589505.1 uncultured Acetatifactor sp.
CTGGCGCTCGATCTGGGCCTTTCTTCTCTCGGACGCCGCCTCCTTTTTCTTCTGAGCGGCTTCCTCCGCTTTCTCTTTCTTTTTGGCGGCCGCTTCCTCTTCCTTTTCCTTCTTCTTGCGGGCGGTTTCTTCCTCCTTGGCCTTCTGCTTCTCGAACTCCGCCTTCTCCTTTTCCAGCTGGGCTCTCTCCTGGGCGAGCTGCTGCTCCTGTTCCTCTTTTACTTTTATGCCGTTCAGCGTCTCATAGGCGGACTCGGTATCGATCATCTGATCGTACTTGCTCATGCCGTCCTCCTGCATCAATTTCTGACGCAGGGCTGCCTCGCAGGGAGCCATCAGGCTCTGGGGGCAGATGATAGAGGTATGCTGCGCCATGGCAGGAACGCCTTTTTCATCCAGGAAGGAAACCAAAGCTTCTCCCACCCCCAGCTCCAGGATCAGCTCTTCCGCCTTAAACTTCGGATTCGGGCGCAGGGAAGAGGCCGCCGCGCGAACCGCTTTCTGCTCCGCGGGGGTATAGGCTCTCAGCGCGTGCTGCACACGATTGGAAAGCTGCGCCAGCACAGCGTCCGGGATATCGCTGGGGCTCTGGGTCACGAAGTAGATTCCCACACCCTTCGAGCGGATCAGCTTCACCATCTGCTCGATCTTCTGCACCAGGGCTTTCGGCGCGTCCGAAAAGAGCATGTGGGCCTCGTCAAAGAAAAATACCAGCTTCGGCTTGTCGCTGTCCCCGGCCTCTGGCAGTCTCTCAAAGAGCTCCGCGATCAGCCAGAGCATAAAGCTGGCGTACAGTTTCGGATTCTGGACCAGCTTTACGCAGTCCAGAAGATTGATCATTCCCCTGCCGTTTTGGTCCGTGCGCATCCAGTCAAAAATGTCCAGGTCCGGCTCGCCGAAGAACAGATCTCCTCCCTGGTCCTCCAGGGGCAGGAGCGCCCGCAGGATCCCGCCCACGGACTGGGATGTGATATTGCCGTAGTCAGTCAGAAATTCTTCCCTGTGGTCATTTAAGTAAGAGAGCAGCGCTCTCAAGTCTTTCAGATCTTTCAGGAGCAGCCCCTTGTCGTCCGCGATGCGGAAGGCAATGTTCAGAACGCCCTCCTGGGCCGGCGTCAGTCCCAAAAGACTGCTGAAGATATCGGGGCCCATGTCGGATACGGTTACCCTCACGGGATGCCCGCCCTGCCCGTAGATATCCCAGAAACAGGTGGAATAGCCCCGGTACTCAAAGGTCTCCCGGAGTCCGAATTTGTCGATCCGCTTTTCCATGCTCTCGGATTTTTCCCCGGGAGCGGCGATGCCGGAGACGTCTCCCTTGACATCGCAGAGGAAAACCGGAACGCCCGCGTCCGCAAAGGACTCGGCCATGACCTTCATCGTGATGGTCTTTCCCGTGCCGCTGGCCCCGGCGATCAGTCCGTGGCGGTTGCTCATATTCAGTTCCATGCAGACTCTCTCGCCGTCCGCCAGTCCCATGTAGATCTTTCCGTCTGTATACATAAATTCCCCCAGATATCGGCAGTCCATGCCGTCCGCTCGCAGTTCCGGTTCCATGCCGCCGCATGACGCTGTCCGCCGCGCTCTTCGCCCGCAGGCAAAGGCCAATTCAAACGAACCGACGGACAGGAAAACCCGTTTTTTCCAACCTTCCGCTTAGTAAACCATCGCCTTCTCTTCGCCCCTCATCACGCGAAGCGCGCCCTGGGCAAGAGCCAGAAGCTCATCCTCCCCGGGATATACGGTAAAGGGTGCGATCCATTCCGCCCGCTCCTTCAGCGCCGCGATAACCTCCGGGCCGTAGGCGATGCCGCCGGTCACGATGATCTGATCTACCTTGCCGTTCAGAACGCAGGCCATAGCGCCGATGTCCTTGGAGACCTGGAGCAGGAACGCTTCCTTCACCTCCGCCGCCTTCGCGTCTCCCGCGTTGGCCATCTTTGTCACCTCGCGCATATCGTTTGTGCCAAGATAAGCGTTAAAGCCTCCCTTGCCGATCAGCTTGCTGTACAGTTCCTTCTCGGTATATTTTCCGGAAAAGCAGAGCTTTACCAGCGCGCCGCAGGGCACACCGCCCGCACGCTCCGGGGAGAATGCGCCATCCCCGTCAAAGGCGCTGAACACGTCCACGACCCGGCCGCCCTCATGAGCGCCCACGGAAACGCCGCCGCCCATGTGTACCACGATCAGGCGCAGGGACTCGTAGGGCTTTCCGATCTCCTTTGCATATCTCTTTGCCACCGCCTTCTGGTTCAGCGCGTGGAAGATGCTTCCCCTGGGGATCTCCGCCATGCCGGAGTATCTGGCGATGGGCATCAGCTCATCCACCACCACGGGGTCCACGATATAGGCCGGTACGCCGATGGAGTCCGCGATCTCCTTCGCCAGGATGCCGCCCAGATTGGACGCGTGCTGTCCCTGTACGCCGACCTTCAGATCCGCAAGGAGCTCCTCCGTCACCTCGTAGGTCCCGCCGGAGATGGGTTTCAGCATACCGCCCCGGCCCACTACCACGCCCAGGCTCTTTAAGTCAAAGTTCTTGGACTCCAGGAGATCGGTGATGATCTTCTTCCGGAAATCCTTCTGATCCACGATGGAATCATAACGGGAGATCTCCTCCGTGGAATGTCTTAAGGTCTCTTCGAATAAAAGGTTCTCGTCCTCAAACACACCGATCTTGGTGGAGGTGGAACCGGGGTTGATGATCAAACTCTTGATGGACATTTCTGTATCCTCCTGTCAACTATTTTCTGAAACCGATCCGAAATCCGGGTCAGGCGTTCCTCTTTTTCAGTTCTTCCGCTACTACCGCCGCCAGAGCGATGGAGTTTACCTTCGTCTCGAAAGAATCGGAACGGCTCGTGAGAACCACGGGAACCTTGGTGCCGGTCAGGATACAGCCGTTCTTCTCTCCGGGAACCATATGTACGATCGCCTTGTAAACCTGATTTCCCGCGTGGATATCGGGGAAGAGCAGCACGTCCGCGTCGCCGTGGATCTTCCGGCCTTCCGCTCCCTTATGCTTTGCAGCCTCGGGATCGATGGCGATGTCAAGAGAGAGAGGTCCGTCCACGATACAGCCGGGGATCTCGCCGGCCTCGCACATGCGGGTCAGTTCCTCCGCCTCAACGGTGACGGGCATCTTCGGGTTCACCACCTCTACCGCCGCCAGGGGCGCTACCTTCGGCAGGTCAATGCCGCAGGCGTTGCACACGGGAATGGTGTTATTGATGATATGCACCTTATCCTCCAGCGTCGGATAGGTCATAAAGGCCACATCCGTCAGGAACAGAAGATGGTCGATCATGGGGATCTCAAAGACCGCCACATGGGAGAGCGGGCCGCCGGTGCGAAGTCCCACTTCCTTGTCAAGAACACTCTTTAAGAAGTTCTTCGTGTCGATCAGGCCTTTCATATACATATCCACTTCGCCGTCATGGGCCATCTTCACCGCTTTCAGGGAGGCCTGGATCATATCGGGTTCGTTCACGATCTGGAATTCATCCACATTCATATCCATGGATGCAGCGATCTCACGGATCTTCGCCTCGTCGCCCACCAGGACGGCGTCCGCAATGCCACGCTTCTTTGCTTCCCGCACCGCCTCCAGCACAGCGCTGTCCTGCGCCACGGATACGGCCACTTTCTTCATGCCGCACTCATTTACCTTGGAAATAATCTCGTCAAATCCCTTTTTCATTTCTCTGCGTTCCTTTCCCGCCGTGAACGGCCGGCCTCTCAGCCGCCTGCCTTCATGGCTTTTTTTGTCACTAAAAAATCAGCTCTGCCAAAAATAGGCATAGCATATCTCTTAAATCATAACACCCTCCGCACTAAAAATCAAGTGCGAATGGCGCGGCTGAACTGGGGTGCTTACCATTCAGCAGTGAGCCGCCGTCACTTCTCTTTTCTTTCCTGCACCATGCGCACCATTTTGGGAAAGTCCTGCAGATACAGCTGGGCGTTCTCGTTCGAATAACCGAAAAAACTCCAGGGTGCCAGTTTCTGCAGGGAATCCAGGAGCTTTCTGTCGTCCAGGGTGGAAAAGACACCCTTGCTGCCGTAAAAAGCTTCGGTCCGGCCGTTCAGCGCATAAATCTTATGATTTTTGTCTACTACGGTCAGGGAGCTGGTCGCAGCCACGGCCACATGGTTGACGCTGTGGGTGATGTTCTCCCCAAAGACAAACACGATATCCTCATAAGGAACGGCCATCAGTCTGTTCATCATTACCAGGAGGCAGTCCCGCCCCAGGATGGCGTTTGCATAGCGGGGCGCGGTGAGGATATCTTCGTCCAGCCTCTTTAATTTTTCAGGTTCCAGAGCTTTCAGCGAGGGATCCGTCCCCAGCACTTTCGAAAAACAGTAGCTCATAAGTGGAACTGCAAAAACAGCCAGGACTCCCGGCAGGATCAGCGCGCTCCAGTCGTTGTTGGGTATCACCTCGGCCACAGTCATGAGCACTGCGAGTCCTATGATGATCACTGCCAGCAGGATCGTCAGCGGAACCAGGAGCATCAGTTTCTTCTTTTGGATCTTCCTGCGTACTTCTTCCAGGTTCTTTGCGTTTTCCATTGTATTTCTCTTTCCTCTTCCTTCCGGGAT
>CANQCF010000165.1 GCA_947589505.1 uncultured Acetatifactor sp.
TGCCGTCGCACTGCAGGCTGGACAGGGCCAGAAACGGATCTTCCGAAGAAAAATCTTCCTTCACGATTCCCTTTTCCGCCAGAGCCGGCAGGAGCTCCGCCGCCTCGCCGTTTCCCTTCAGATCCGTGTACACCAACTGAAAGGATACCGGCCGGGACTGATTTTCTTCATTGGTCTCCGAACTTTTATAGAAAAAGACAAACTGCTCATCATCCAGCACATCCATCCCCTGGAGGAGGCTGCCTTCCGCCGGTTCCACCCCCATCTCCTCCGAGGTGATCTCCCGGGCCTCGCTCTCCCCGGCTGCAGTGTCATAGATCTCCAGCACTGTCCGGGTATCTTTCCGGCCGGCGTTGGAAATCGCCTCCAGGCGGTAGATCTTCCCTCCATGGATATGCACGTCCGGATAACCGACGGCATAGAGTTGTTCCGCTTTCGGATCTTTCAAAAGCGCGTTGTGGTCCCAGGGCGTAAACTGCCCCGGCCAGAACGCGATCTCCTCATCCACCTTTTCCGCGACCTGAAAGCCCTTCTCTTTCCATCCTGAAGATACGGATGCGCTCTCCGTCTCTCCGCCGCCCGTCTTTTCTCCTGCTCCGCCGCCTTTTCCGCAGCCCATCAGTAAAACTGCCGTCAGCAAAATGGCAAAAACCGCACAGATACTCTTTTTCATCGGAATCCTCCTTCCGTCGGCAGCGCACTTTCTCCGGAAAGTTCTGTCCCGTCTTCCGCGGAACCCGTCCCTGTCTGAAGCTCCGGTATGACCGCCGGTATCTCGCACGCCGTCATAAGTACTTTACCGTTATTGTAACATAATATACAAGGCATGAGTTTTAAGATTTGTTTAAGAATGTTTAATTTTCCGATAACCGGCGCTGAGAGAACGCCATTTTATGAGTTTATGAGAAAAAGGGCGCCGCGAAACGGAGCACAAGCACAACGTTGTGAATAGCACTGCTGCCGTGAAACAGCTTCTGAGGTAAATCTTGCATTTGTCATTTTTTTGATTTATAATAGGAGACGGTTCTGAAAACAGGATAGAAAGATTCCGGGGCCGCGTTCGCGTCTCCCGGATACACAGCAGCAAAAGAAAGGAACGATCCGGCGGTGGCAGCCGGACACTGGACAAGCACCATGAGTTTTGAATTCATACGAAAATTACCTACCCCGGCGGAGATCAAAGAACAGTACCCTCTCCCTGAGGGGCTGGCTGAAATTAAGGCGCAGCGTGACGCCGAGATCCGCGACGTAATCACGGGAAAGAGCAATAAGTTCCTTCTGATCATCGGGCCCTGCTCCGCGGACAACGAGGATTCCGTCTGCGACTATGTCAATCGTCTGGCGAAGGTCAACGAACAGGTGAAGGACCGACTCGTTCTGGTTCCCCGCATCTATACAAACAAGCCCCGCACCACCGGGGACGGCTATAAGGGAATGGTACATCAGCCCGACCCTGAGAAAAAACCGGATTTCCTGGCCGGCCTTGTGGCGATCCGCAGGATGCACATCCGGGCCATGTCGGAAACCGGCCTGACCG
Organism: uncultured Acetatifactor sp.; assembly: GCA_947589505.1. Classification (GTDB taxonomy): domain Bacteria; phylum Bacillota; class Clostridia; order Lachnospirales; family Lachnospiraceae; genus Acetatifactor. The sequence continues at coordinate 1,538 of CANQCF010000165.1, forward strand.
CCGCGGACGAGATGCTCTACCCCGAAAATTACCGCTATCTCTCCGATATCCTCTCCTATGTGGCCGTGGGAGCGCGTTCCGTGGAGGATCAGCAGCACCGTCTCACCGTCAGCGGTTTCGACGTGCCCGCCGGCATGAAGAATCCCACCAGCGGAGATTTCTCCGTGATGCTGAACTCGGTGTACGCCGCCCAGCATCCTCACTCCTTTATCTACCGCGGCTGGGAAGTCAACACCTCCGGCAATGAGCTGGCCCACACAGTTCTCAGGGGCGCCACCAATAAGCACGGGCAGAACAACCCCAACTACCACTACGAGGATCTTATCCGGCTTTTGGAAATGTATGACAAGATGGATCTGAAGAATCCCGCCTGCATCATTGACACCAACCACTCCAATTCCAACAAGCAGTTTGACCAGCAGGTGAGGATCGCCAAAGAAGTCATGCACAACCGCAAGGTAAACCATGACATCCACAGCCTGGTAAAGGGACTGATGATCGAGAGCTATATCGAAGAGGGCTGTCAGAAGGTAGGCGGAGGCATCTACGGGAAGTCCATCACCGACCCCTGCCTGGGCTGGGAGGACACCGAAAAACTGATCTATCATATCGCGGAGTACGATTAACAATTCACTCCCCTGCAAAAACCTCCAGGGCGGATTTTGGCATTAACCTTGTCTGCTTTGGAGGTGTTTTATTGATACTCCTTGGATCGGTTACTATTGACCTTTTCTGTTTCGGAGGTGTCTTATTGTCTCCTCTAAAAGATTCTCAGCATCCCCTGAAAGATCCCCGGCGCCACATAACTCTCTAAATAAATCCCTGCCGCCACGGCAAGAAAGATCAGAAGCAGCTTTATCAGAACGCCCCCCATACTTCCCGGTTCTTTCCGCAGATATATGTATCCGAACAATTGCTCGCACCACCGCAGAAGCATGTAAAAAGCCGGTATGTATATCAGAAAATGCGGAAAACATCCCACCGGCAGAAGCATCGCGCCCTTGATTCCATAGCGCATCAGAGAGGTGGTGAGCAGTGCCCCCGCCCCCATGCCAAACCAGAGGGTCAGCGCCCCGCAGACAAAGGGGGCAAGATAGGTAGTCCCGGCCAGCAGCAGCAGAAACACCGTTCCCAGGCGCAGCCGGCAGACACAGCCCAGATATTCTTTTTTGTCTAATGTCATGCTCTTTACGGTCTGCAGATTTTCAGGACTCAGCAGAGTGCCGCTGTCCCCGCTTCGAAAACAGATCGCTATCCCCAGAAAAAAACCGGCCGCACACAATGGGAGCAGAGGAAGTCTCTCGAACCTTTTCCACATGAATCGGTTCCCCTTTCTCACAGGATTTTGACCCTGTCTCTCCATATGTATGCGGCCGTACGGTCTATTATTATTCTGTTTCTGAACTTCCTTCCTCAAAAGGGCGTCAGTTCGCTTAAAAATCCCAAGTCTCTAAGCGCTCTCGGAGCCAAAGTCTTTTCGTGTGTTTACTTGACCAAAGGTCTTTCGTGTGTTCACATAGCCAAAGTTTCTCTGCGCTCTCGTGACAAAAGTCCATCCGCGTGTTCCCAAAACACTGTGCGCTCATAAGTCCGAGGTTCTCTCTCACTCACGCTCCAGCAGTTTCTCCACGCTCACCAGCTTTACGCAGAGTACAAATAAATCTGTTGCCTGGGCCATCTCCTCCGGCGTGGGGAAGGACGGCGCGATCCGAATGTTGCTGTCTTTTGGATCCTTTCCGTAGGGGAAGGTGGCTCCGGCTCCGGTCAGGACAACCCCCGCCTCCTTACATTTCGCAACAATGGCCTTTGCGCAGCCCTCCATGGCGTCAAAGGAGATAAAATATCCGCCGTTGGGCTTGGTCCACTGGCCGATCCCCAGACCGCCCAGCTCCTGCTCCAGAACCTGGATCACCGCCTCAAACTTCGGGCGCAGGATTGCCGCGTGCTTTTTCATCTGCTCCCGGATCCCCTGAATATCGCGGAAATATCTCACATGGCGGAGCTGGTTCACCTTGTCGTACCCGATGGTCTGGATCGTCATGGACTTTCTCATAAAGTCCAGATTTGCCCTGGATGCCGCTACCGCCGCGATCCCCGCGCCGGCGAAACTCACTTTAGAGGTGGACGCGAACTCGTAAACCAGGTCCGGATTTCCCGCCTTTTCACACTCGCCTAAAATATCCAGCAGGCTGTCGCTCTTTTCATCGTAGAGATCATGTACCGCGTAGGCGTTGTCCCAGTAGATCCGGAAATCCTCCGCCGCCGGCTTCAAGGCCGCGAAGCGTCTTACCGTCTCGTCAGAATATGTGTAACCCTGGGGGTTGGAATACTTCGGAACGCACCAAATTCCCTTGACGGAAGCGTCTTCAGAGACCAGCTTCTCCACCATGTCCATGTCCGGTCCCTCCGGGCTCATGGGAACCGTGATCATCTCGATCCCAAAATGCTGGGTGATCGCGAAATGCCTGTCGTACCCCGGGGCCGGGCAGAGAAACTTTACGCTGTCCAGCTTGCACCAGGGGGTGGAGCCCATCACGCCGTGGGTCATGGATCGGGAAACCGTATCGTACATGATGGGAAGGCTGGCGTTGCCGCATACGATCACATTCTCAGGATCCACCTGCATCATATCGGCCATCAGCTTTTTTGCCTCCGGGATCCCGTCCATCAGGCCATAGTTCCTGGTGTCAAATCCGCCATCCGTCTTCATATCGCTTTCGGAATTCAACACATCCATCAGTCCCATCCCTATCTGAAGCTGCGCCACGGAAGGTTTTCCTCTGGACATATCCAGCGCAAGGCCTTTTCTCTTTGCCTCCTCGTACTCCTCTTCCAGCTGGGATTTTAAATCCATCAATTCCTCTCTGCTCAACTCCTGATACGTTTTCATCCTCTACCTCCGCAAATCACACCCTGATCTATCATATGGGTGTTTTGGATAATTGTATACAAATATACATTTCAGAAATATACATCTTGATTATCATACTATAACATAAGCGATTTAACAAGGGGAATTTTTGAGA
>CANQCF010000166.1 GCA_947589505.1 uncultured Acetatifactor sp.
TTTTTTCCTTTACGTAGTTAAGATTAGGAAGAATAATTTTAAAAGCATTGCTCGTGGTCTCAATCGATGGCTTAATGGGAGAATCAGAGTAACTTTCATTGATTTTCAAAATTCCTGTCCCATAAGCCTCAATCAGCCTTAATCGGTAAAATATATTGGCAAGATATTGATTTCTTAGCGCAGAAACGCCCAGTTTGATATCGTCAAGGGACATTCCTTTGATCAGTCCCCCGATTGACACAAATTCTATACGGTCATCAAAAATGCTGATCAAGGTTGAACTGCTGAAAGAATAATCCCGATGAATAATGGCATTCAACAGCGCTTCACGAACCGCAGCAACGGGATAATCCCGGCTTTCTATCCGGTCAAGTCCTTGAAACTCTGCACGGGTACGGTTATAGCGGTTGATGTAATCAAAAGTAGCTTCAAGCTGTTCCAGCAGGGAACCGGACAGCTCAGTGCGATCCTTGAAAACCGTTTTTTTGCTTCCCTCAAAAACAGCAGCCTTGATCGTGTGGGTGCATTGTTCAGATAAAAGGAATGCAAGATTTGTAAATGTCCCGTCCTCTCCGATAAGGTGAAGCGTCCGCATCTGTTGGGGGCCAAGCTCCAACCCCCGTTTCTTAAAAAAGGCGGAGCAATATTCAAACGTGAGTTGTTGGTTAATGGAACGCGCCGCTTCATAGCTATCGCCGCTGGTCTCCTTGATCATGCTGAGAATGGCAGCGTCAGATGCAGGGACGGTGGACGCACCCTGGCGCACATAAACACCCTCCGGCCGGATACCCTTTCCTTGGAGGTAATACGGTCTTGCCGTTCCGCGCTGTACTGTAACAGTGACAACCGTTTTGCCATCCATATCGGTATAATTGCAATCGACAAACATCATCACATCCGGCCTTATGGCGTCACGGAGGGTGTTCGTTACGCGAAGCATTGTGGCGTCCGCATCTGACACTCCGCAAACAGAACCGTCATTGTTTATTCCGATATAAATAGTACCGCCATCACAGTTTGCAAAGGCAGCAACTGTTTTTTTGATATCTTCTACGTACTCCCGCTTCAGTTCGACCGTTTTTCCTTCAATAAGCATGGGGGTCCCTCCAATTTCTAATTTAATCTAATAATTATTATAATTAGATTAGATTCGCTTTGCAAGATGTTGTGAAAAAAGTTCTAAAATGTTCTACGGCCCTCCTTAATTGTTGAGAAAATGTCCGTTGTAATTGAGAGTACAATCCTCCCGCAAAAATGATTGGCGATTTGAATCACTGCGCACAGACCTCCTAAACAAAACTGCGGCATGATTAAAATCATGCCGCAGCCCTGTTTCTGCAAAAATTTCCGTATCTTTAGAGAAGATTCAATACTCCTTGTGTTCCATGATATGGATGCTGCAGGCTATGCAGACAGCGATAATGACCGCGTCCAGGAGCAGCAGGGCGGCTACGATCAGGGAGGAAGGAAGATCCGACAGATTGGGCAGCAAGTCGCTCAGATCTGACGGCAGGGAACCTATGATGCTGGCGCCTATGAAGAAAATAGCCATAAGGCCGCCTGTGAACACCAGCAGGACGATCCGGCTTTTTTCAAGGCCAAATTTTAATTCGATAGGGATCATTATGGAAATCAGGGTATAAAATATGGGAATATAGATAGAATACGAGGCCGTCTCCGAGAGAAACTGTTCCGGGCCCTGGCGCACCGCCGTAAAAATCCCCTGAAGGATCACTGCGCAGATCCAGAAGAGCCCCAGGAGCAAAGCGGAAAAGAGATGCTTTTCGATGGCATAGGCCTTTGCGGTGACAGGCAGCGACATCAGAAAGGGATAACCGTTTTCGGCTTCGTCATAGCCAAGCGTGTTGAAGGATAAAAACCCGCCCAGCATCGTCAGATAGGCTGTGGCCATAAAGCCGTTAGTAACAAAGCTGAACAGTATGGCGATAAAAATGTAATAGATCATGGTACTCTTTTTCTGTGTTATCAGATGACAGTCCTTTATCAGCAATCCTTTCATTCTTCTTTCCCTCCTAACAACAGGAGCATCACGGAATCGATGCTGCCGTTTTCCACTATGATGCCCGGGTAATTGTCCAGATAGTACTGTTTCTCATTGGTCAGACAGGTATAGCCAAAACTCTCCTTTTTCGCGGCGATCAGGTGTTCTCTGTCCAGCCGCCTGTAGTCGCTCTCGCTCAGCTTGAGTATGCCGTAGTTCCCAAGGATGCGATCCGTATCCTCATGGAGCAGGAGTTTTCCCTCGTCGATCATATAGAGGTCGTCGCACAGGCCCTCCAGGTCGGAAGAGATATGGGAACTGATCAGGATGGAGCGGCCCGGATCCGCCTCCAGGTAAGAGCGGAGCATGTTCAAGATCTCGTTTCTCGCCAGGACATCCAGTCCGGCGGTGGGTTCGTCTAAGATCAGGAGTTTTGCGTTATGGCTTATGGCTGTCAGCACCCGGAGCTTTGCACGCATACCGGTGGAAAACTCCTTGATCTGTTTATTCAGGGGGAGCTCCAGCTTTTGACACTGCCTGCGAAAGGCTTCTTCGTCAAAGGCGGGATACATATTCCGCAGAATATGGATCACTTCTTCTGCTCTGAGATACTGGCTGAACCCGGAGTCGGCCAGGGCGGTCCCCAGGGCCTCTTTGTCCTTTGCGGTAAGGTTCCGGGCCTCTTTTCCCAGGACGCTTACGGTTCCGCTGTCCGGTCGGATCAGTCCCAGAATGGCTTTCATGACGGTACTTTTTCCCGCGCCGTTCTTTCCGATCAGTCCGGTCACGGAGCCGTCGGAAACCTTTAGGGAGATATCCAGCGTAAAATCTCCGTAGCTCTTTTTTAAATTTTCAATTTCGATCATGTCAATCCTCCAAAAAAATTTCAACGATATCCCGGATCTCGTCGTTATTCAGCCCGACGGATTTTGCCTTTGAGACTGCCCGGGAAAATTCTTCCTCTACGGCTTTCCTTCTCGCTTCCAGAGCCGACGATCTGTCGGCGGCGGCTACATAGGTGCCTTTCCCGTGGACCGTCACGACAAAGCCCTCTTCTTCCAGCTTGTCATACGCCTTTTTGACCGTCAGGGCGCTGATCTTCAGCTCGTTTGAAAAGGCCCTGACGGAGGGAAGACATTCCCCCTCCTTCAGGTTTCCCAGGAGGATCTCCCGCTTGATACGGTCCACCAGCTGTTCGTAGACCGGGATCATAGATGAATTGTTGAGGATAATATGCATATTATTGTGCCCTTTTTTTCGGATTTTGTATGCGCTGTACAAAATCGTTCCCGTGTACAGTAAACAGTATATAACAGCATATAACTGTTGTCAACTGTTATATACTGTTTGTTTCAAAAAATTAAGTAATCAGCAAGGAGATTATATCATAAAAAAGTAAAATTAAATGAACTGTGTTCGTGAAAAATGCATGGGAATTGCGTCTGGTGATGGAATACATAGGGTTTGCAGCTGATGATCGAATATATGAGAGCCGCGGCTGATAGTTGGATAGATGAGAGCCGGCTGTGGCCAATGATTACATGGGAATTCCAATCGGCTGCTTTCTATATGTGAAAATCTGCCGGATAATGTCAATTTACCTTCCGATAGATATGTACTTTCACGCCGTCCTCCCAGCCTTCCACCCGGGAGAAAAGTGTTTCTTCCTCCCAGGAAGAGAGGGCATCGCTGTCGGTGACGATGGAAGGGATACAGTGGTCCATGGAGGAGCCGTTGTTTTCGATGAAGATACGGCAGTCTTTGCCCGTGTGATCCCGTCCCTCCAGCATATACCTGGCGGAAAGCCGGAGGAAACCGTCTTTGCCGATTCTCTGCGTGTCTATGCCGGTTCCCGTGATCCTGCCCTGAAAATAAGGGCCGGAAGCCTCGCCGGTGAAGGGGATCATGGCGACGGCCATGTGCTTTCCCTGGACGAAGGGGCCTTCCGCGCAGTGAACTGTGATCGTCAGGAGTTCTTCCGATTCCACGGCTGTGTCCTCTTTGGCGTTGTTTTCTAAAAAATCTTCCGCAGCGGATTGATACATTTTTCGGATCCCCCTCAGTGCTGCATGTTCCGGCGTGTCTTGTCTTTGTACCGCATGTTCCGGCGCGTCTTGTCTTTGTACCGCATGTCCCGGCGCCATCTTGTCTTTGTGCCGCATGTTCCGGCGCATCTTGTCTTTGTGCTGCATGTTTTGGCATTGTCTTGTCTTTGTGCCGTATGTTCCGGCGCAACTTGCCTCTGTACCGTTTTGTTCCGGCATGGCCCTGCACGATGCTGTCTTGTCCCTTTGCGCTGACTGGCTTTTACGCCGTCCGTTTTCCGGTTCGTCACGCCGATGCGCTGTTCACAATATCACTTTGCCTCGGCGCCCCAGCCTTTCCAACATACCCCGATGCAGTCGGTACGTCGGACGGTATATCGCCTTGTCTCTGCACACCATTTTTTCGGGCGCTTTGGGGCTGTGCTGTTTTCAGAAACTTATCAGATCCTTGTCACGAGGTCCGCCACCAGTTTTGCGCAGTGTCCCGCCGCGGCCCGCTCAAAGGAGGGATAGTC
>CANQCF010000167.1 GCA_947589505.1 uncultured Acetatifactor sp.
CGGCATAACGCTCTCGTCCGCTGTGACGTTTACGACTTTGCCGATCACGCCGCAGCCGTATTGGTTATTCTGGTATTCAATAAATTCACATTCCAGGCAGAGAGGAAATTCATTGATCACAGGCGCATCAACGCTTTCCGCCCTGGAGGCGGTAAGACCTGCTTTTTCCAGCTTGTTCGCTACCTGGTTGCCGGATGCGACACCAAAATAGTCCGCCTCGGCCACATGAGCGGCGTCCGCGATACTCACCGTAAACGCTCCCCTCTCTTTTATATTTTTGACCGTTTTATGGGTTTCGGTCAGATTAAGGACTACGGTGTCCCGCTCCTGCATCGTCCCCCATGCGGCGTTCATGACATTTACGCTCCCGTCCTCATTGTAAGTGGCGACCATCAATACCGGCATCGGAAAAATGCCCTCCGTGATATTCAGTTTTTTTCTCATATTCAAAACCTCTTTTCCTCAGATACTCGACAGCTTGCGCTGTTAAATTATATTATAACCGACAATAAAAAAATAACAAGTATTCTTTTTAAGGATCCTTCTCCGCCGGGGACCCTCCGATGATCCGTTTCTCATCAAAAGAGGCTCCCTTTATCCGGTTCCCGGCGGCTGGACGAGCCTCAATAACAGGAAAAACCCGGAGCCTAAGGACCGTCCGGGTTCTGGAGCGTATGGGGGCAGCGTCGGGATTGGGATGATCTTAAGCTGACGCGCTCTTCTGTTTTTCCGCATTTTACGCAGCGCTTTGCCGAATAGTATTCTAAAGAACAGCCCTCGCCCGGTCCGGCCGTGTGATACGCCAGCGTCACGTCCTCAAATTCATGTGCGCACTCCGCGCCCATCCCTGCTGCATCCGCCCCTTCCGTCAGAGGGCAGACTTTTCCGTCCGCGTCCTCGTACTGGGCCGGGTAACGAATGTCCTCTATTTGAAGCTCAAATTCTTCCTCATGAGGTTCAAAAATAATCGAAACCTTCGTATTGGTATCCAAGTCCTGTACCGCTTCAGGCATCACTGGATAAAACAAAATATCTTTATAAGCAAGCGTGGTCAGGGAGCAGGCAAACAGCAGGATCCCCGCCAGCAGACTTCCGATCCCTCTTCTCAGCTTTTTCTTTTTATCAAATTTGACGATCAGACGGATCCTTTTTTCAAGCCGGGATTCCGCTCTGCCGACCGCTTTTTCCGTCTGGCAGAGGCAGGTTTTGCCGCCGCCGGCTTTTCCGGCCCCCTTATCCGCATCTTCCTCTCCCAGCGCGAGCATGGGCTTCCCTTTCCTGGAAAACATGGGGCCCGAATAATCCACCAGCAGTCTGGCGTATGCAGACCTTTCCGCTCCGGAGCGGCCTTGGATCACCCACTCGTCGCAGCTCTGCTCGCAGAGATCGTTCAGCTCCTTTCGAAGCAGATAAACCGCCGGATTCCAAAAATGCAACCCTCTCACCAGGTCCGCCAGTATGCGCCACAGCATGTCGTGTCTCTTGATATGACAGAGTTCATGGGACAGGATCAACTCCTGCTCCATCCGTGTTTCAGGCGCTTTATAGAGCAGCAGCGGTCTGCGAATCCCCATTACCGCTGCTGCCATCCTGTCCTCGCAGGGACAATATTCGATTTTCCCGTGAATCCCATAATCCCGGCACAGCTTTGTCAGAACCGGATCCTCCCGTCTTTCTCCAAAGGCAGCGGCTCTCCGGATCGCCCTCTGGCTCCGCCAGTCCCGAAAAAGCCAGAAGGCCGTCATGCCGATTGCCACCGCAAAATAAGCGATCACAATTCCGCCTTCATATTTCAGGGCCTGGCTGAAAAACCTTATGCCGTCACCCGACTCCAGCACAAGCAGATCCCGGGTGGAAAAATAAGAACGGCTCTCCGGATACTGCCTCATCGGAAGCAGAAAAAGGACGGACTTATAGAATTCACCAAGGAGATTCAGCGGAACCAGAAAAACCAAAACAATTGCCCGCAAGAAACCATACAACGTCTTTTTATAAAGTCTGTCCCCGCCGAATTTTTTCAACAGGAAATAAGCCAGCATCATAACGCTGCCGGTCAGATTCATCACTATAAGCGTGTTCATATGTTCTTGTAGTTTAATTCATTCCTTTTTAATCTTTTTCAGGAATTCTCATCGATCAGTTTCTTCAGCTTCTGCTTTTCCTCGTCAGAGACATTGCACTCTTCAGCAAACGCCACGACAAACTTATTGAAATGGCCATGGCAATATTGATCCATTGCGTCATGGGCAATCTTCAGTCCAAACTGTTCCCTGGTGCAGGAAGAACGCACCATACGTCTCTCCCTCACCACAAAGCTCTTGGCTTCCAGTCTCTGGAGCAGCGTATTCAGGGTCTGACGGGACCAGACTCTACCTTCCTCAAAAAACTCCTGCAGGAGTTCCGCCTGGGAGACCATCCCCTCATGTTTCCAAAGCTTTTCCATCACTTGACGCTCGGTGTTTGACAAATGAAACTTATCCATACTTTTCTCCTTCTGCCCTAATGGCAACTAGTACATATTCTCCTTTTTGTATAATAGCATTTTGCGGGCGGGCCGTCAACGAAAACTATCCCGTATTCCGCGATCACCGAAGCGAACCTTCAGAGGCCATCTTCGCAATAAAGTCCCGCGCCTTCTCTTCCGCATCTCCTCCAAAGACCGCGGATCCGGCGACGATCACATTCGCCCCGGCATCCAGCACGACGGCGAGATTCGAGGGTTTCACTCCTCCGTCCACTTCAATGGCCAGCTCCGGTTTCCTCCTGTCTGCTATGTTACGCAGCTCCCGGACTTTTTCCAGACATTCCGGAATCAGCGCCTGTCCGCCGAACCCCGGCTCCACCGTCATCACCAAGACCATATCCACAAGCTCCAGATAAGGTTCCACCGCCGACACGGGGGTCCCGGGCTTGATCGTGATCCCCGCCTTCTTTCCCCGGGCCCGGATAAGGGAGATCACCGCCGCCGGGTCCCGGGCCGCCTCCAGATGGAAATTGATCAGGTCCGCTCCGCAGTCCGCGAACTCTTCAATATAGTTCTCCGGGTTTTGAATCATCAGATGGACGTCCAGAAAGAGATTCGTGCGTTTCCGGACGGATTTCAGCACCGGCATGCCAAAAGAAATGGAGGGGACGAAAACGCCGTCCATCACATCGACGTGCAGGACCTTCGCGCCTGCCCTCTCCACGGCCGATATCTCCTCTCCCAGCCGCCAGAAATCCGCCGCCAGGATAGAGGGTGATAAGATATTCTGCATATATGCCTCCTTATGCGCGTACAGCAGGGCAACCTCCTGCACCGGCAGAACTCTCGTACCTCATATACAGTTTCATTATACCAAACCGCACATTTATACCAACTATTATGCTTAGTTTATCATGGTTCTCAAAACTATACAACTGCATATTGCTTTTTATCTGCCGACAAAACTTTGTATTTTTAAGCGCGGCGGAAATGGGATTTCCGATCAGAGCATTTCGGCAATTCCACCGTATGCCTCACACAGGTTCTCCAAAGTTTTACGCCAAAATAATCCAATAGGAACTCTGGAAATGCGCTTAATACAAATACCGCTTGCCCCTGAATCTCATTCTCTTCCATTCTGTATATTGAAAGGGGGCTCGCCTCGTCTGCATATTGCGCATACGCAATTGTTCTGTCGCTGCCCATAAGGCACGAAAGCCGCATAACAAACACTTCCATTAGGCGTTTCCAAACGGTAATATCATAGTCTCTGATATGTAGATTGAAAGAACGTTCTGCCGACAAAGATTTATATTTTCCAATCTCTGTTATTGGAATAAAACACTGCCCCTCCTTTCCGCAATTTCCTTCTTCAAAGTCCCGCAATGCTTCCACCATTGGATAACTGATATACAGTTTTCCATTCTCAGTTTCATTGTCAAAGCTCTGCAGCATCTGCTCCAGCACATCCGAATCCTGATATCTGCTTAAATTATTTTGGTGCCCATCATAATCGAAAAAAGATATACCTCCGAGAAATCGTCTCTGCCAATTCCCTCCAGCTGTTTTTTGAGATCCTGGTGTTCTTCCCTTAACACTTCAACGATATCCGTGTCAAAATCGTCTTCTTTCAGCTTTTTCCAGAGCATATAGATGTTCTGTCCGGCCGGAAGCGTAATGATCTTAAAATTTGCACGAGAAAAAAATACCTTGGATATATTGTTTATGATAAGCGGTTCTCTGACTTCCCCCTCGACTATGAAGGCTTTAAGGCCGTTATCTGCCATTAAATGCACCTGCCTTATACATTTTCTGTAAATTATGAGCCAAGCGGAGTTCCTTTTCTGTCAGCTCCGATATTGCTTTGATCTTGTTATCTTTTAAGATAAAATAGCAATCCGGCCTCAGCAGGTCATTGCTCATAAGATCCGTGTTATG
>CANQCF010000168.1 GCA_947589505.1 uncultured Acetatifactor sp.
CACAAAAAAAGCAAGGAAAACCTTGCAAAATGAGGAAAAAATTTATTTGGGATCAACTGACAAGTGGCAAACTTGGGGAGAAACTATGATGTTCAGCACACGCCATTCGCAAAGGCGCGCTTATGGCACTCTCTGTCGCTTTGTGACTATCTTTGCTCATAAAATGGTATTCCCTCAGCCGCTCGTGTCTGGGAAAGATTTGAGCGAGCACAATTTTTGTCTGAACCATGGCGTCTGGTTGAACTGTTTAGATTTATTTAAGAAAACTAAAAGAGAATCAGATTGAAATACCTGTCGAACTGTGATAGTATTCCCATATGGAACCCATGACAGGGGTGGCAGCCTCCCGAGCAAATGACCGGCTTGCCGGTAATACAAAACGTACATAGTACGTTAGAGGGGAGGTGACGTCTATGACTGCTGCGGATATCATATTGGTATTTATAGGGATAATCAGCTTGCTGATTGCCTTTGGTAGCTTTGTTATAGCGTTGCTTGCCTTTCTCGACAGAGACAAGGATCACAAGCAAAAAAAATAATGCCCACCCTGTTGCAACCAGGATGGGCGCCTCTCACTGAGAGGTAAGTACCATCGCTTGGGATACTCCACCTTTGGAGTGGGGCTCCTAGAGGGGCACCTGTTAGCAGCAGGTGTCCTTCTTTATGTTCAATGTATCACAATCTGTTTAGAGTTTCAAGTGTTTTCTGTTGGTTTATAATTAAACTTTAGGAAATGTTAATTTGACATTGTATCATGGTTAGACTAAGATAGTAGATATAAGGGTATCATTTCATTTCAAGATAAAAGCGGGGGAATTTCGGATGGACAAAGGACAGGCACAGCTTGCCGGGCCTGGCGGGCTGGGAGAAGAGGAGAAGCTTCAGAAGATGGAGAGTTCTAACCCAGGGGCAGACCTGGCGGATTTCTGGAACATGATCGAGGAAAATTCCAGGCGTTATCGGGAACTGATGGCTTTTTACCGGTGTGCGACCATGGAGGTCGAGACAAAGTTCAGGGTGTTGGACGAGCAGTTGTCCCTGGAGAGGGAACACAATCCCATAGAGTCCATCAAGACAAGGCTGAAGAGGCCGGAGAGCATCGTGGAAAAGATGCGCCGGAAGAATATCCCGCTGAGCTTAAATGCATTGGAAGAAGAGATCCGGGACGTCGCGGGAGTGCGTGTGATCTGTTCCTTCCCGGAGGATATCTATTTTCTGGCGGACTGTCTTTTGAAACAGGACGATATCACCCTGATTGAAAAGAGGGATTATATCAAGTACCCAAAGCCCAGCGGGTACAGGAGCCTTCACCTGATCGTGGAGGTGCCGATCTTTCTGAAGAATGAAAAGCGTCTGATGAAAGTTGAGGTACAGCTCAGAACCATAGCCATGGATTTCTGGGCCAGTCTGGAGCATAAGCTCCGCTACAAGAAAAATGTAAAGCCGGAACTTCTGCAGATCCTTTCGGAGGATCTGGTGAGCTGTGCGGATCAGATCGAGTGCCTGGATATGAAGATGCAGGAGATCCGCAACCAGATCGAAAAACTGGACACGTGACTGATTTCAGAGGGTTATGCAGCCCAATAGTACGAAATAAAATCATGGCAGATGGAAAGACTAAATTAAACTGCCGCTGACTATGAACGGACGGAAATAACTGGATAAATCGCCGCTGACGATAAAAAACCGGAGAATAATAGGATAGCGTTGCTTTGAAATAAAAACATGAACGGATGAAAGAGCTTTTTATGACATAGGGGTGAAGTGATGGGAGTATTGTCGAATCTGGAGCCGAAACGGGTATTTGAATTTTTTGAGGAGATCTGCAGCATTCCCCACGGTTCGGGAAATGTGGGGGCGATCAGTGATTATCTCGTGGATTTTGCGAAAAAGAGAGGGTTGGAAGTTCATCAGGATGCGCTGAAGAATGTGATCATTGTCAAGGAGGCTTCTCGAGGATATGAGAAGGAGGAGCCGGTGATCCTGCAGGGACACATGGATATGGTGGCGGTGAAGACCCCGGAGTGCGCGCTGAACCTGAAAACGGACGGCTTAAGGATCCATGTGGACGGCGATCTCATATCGGCGGAGGGAACCAGTCTCGGGGGCGATGACGGCATCGCCGTGGCTTACGCCCTGGCGGTTCTGGATGCGGATGATCTGCCCCATCCCCGTCTGGAGGTGGTGATCACCGTAGACGAAGAGGTGGGGATGGACGGCGCGAGAGGGATCGATCTCTCCATGCTGCGGGGGCGGCGTCTCCTCAATATCGATTCCGAGGAGGAAGGCGTCTTTACCGTGGGCTGTGCGGGCGGCGCCCGGGTGGACATGGTAAGGACGAGACAGACGGAGCTGGTCCATGGGAATCTGTTAGAAATCCGGATAAACGGGCTTTTGGGAGGCCATTCCGGTGCGGAGATCCATAAGGAGCGGGGCAATTCCAATCAGCTCATGGGAAGGCTCCTGGAGAGGCTTGCCGCGGAGATCCCGTTTCAGCTTTCAGACGTGAAGGGGGGACTTGCGGACAACGCGATCCCCAGGGAGACCGAAGCGTGCCTGATCCTGCGGGGAGAAGGCCTTTCTGCGGAAGAAAAGGCGCGCCTTCAGGAGATCCTGCGGAAATTTGAGGCGGATGTGAAGGAGGAGCTTTTCACCAGGGATCCCGGATTCAAACTGACCTGGAAGCTGAGTGAAACGGTGGAATCCGCGGAAACGCTCACTGTGGAGGACAGCAGGATAACAGCGCTTTTCTTAAGCGCACTTCCGAACGGCGTGCAGGCCATGAGCCCTGATGTGGAGGGACTTGTGGAAACTTCCCTGAACTTTGGTATCCTGAGCTGTGAGACCACGCCCGGAGAAAAGAAACTCACGGCGGGCTTTTCTGTCAGGAGTTCCGTGGAGAGCGAAAAAGAAGCGCTGATCCGCAGACTTTGCGCCGTCGGAGAACTGGCCGGCGCAAAGTGCAGCGTCCGGGGAGAGTATCCGGGCTGGAAATACCGCGTCGATTCTCCCCTGAGAGATAAGATGACCGCACTGTACCGAAAAAGGTATGGAGCGGAGCCGGAGATCCTGGCGATCCATGCCGGACTGGAATGCGGCCTGCTGATGGGAAAACTTCCGGATCTGGACTGTGTCTCCTTTGGCCCGGATATGCGGAACATTCATACAACGGAGGAAACGCTCAGCATTTCTTCCGCGAAAAGAGTCTGGGAATTCCTGGTGGATTTCCTGGCGATAAAGGATTGATTGGTGTGCTGCAGGAATTTTGAAAATCATGTGGCGAATATAAAATTTCAATTTTGGATCATGCGGTGTGCAACTAAAAATAGTTGCACACATTGTTTTTCTGCATTATATTGATATGCGAAGGAGAAAGATTGAAAATGAGAAGTCATTTTCATAACGTTTTGTGCCTAAGCGAAAGGAATGGATATAAATATGAGCCAGAAAGATAAATTGCTGGAAAGACTATTGAAGAAACCTAAAAATTTACGTTTGACGAAATGAAGTCTTTATTGGCATACTTTGGGTATGAACAGGTGATCGAAAAATTAAGAAAGGATGGTTCCTTATGAGCAATCTTTTGTCCTATAAAATTTATAACGGTACAGTAGAATATTCGAAAGAAGACGATTGCCTTTTTGGAAAAGTAATTGGAATAAGATCTTTACTGTCTTATGAAGGAAAGTCTGTCAAAGAATTGCAGCAGGATTTTCAGAGAGCAATAGATAAATACCTGGCTGATTGTAAGAAGCGAAATGTTGAGCCGGAACAGCCGTACAAAGGTACATTTAATGTGCGTATCAGCCCGGAACTTCATAGAAATATTGCCATATATGCCATGGAACACGGAAAAACGTTAAATGCAGCGGTGGAGGAAGCAATCGAAAGTATGGTCGGAGTATCTTAAATGGAGATCCGTGAGCCGATAAAAAAGTCCGAAAACCTTGCTTTCCCAGGTTTTCGGACTTTTCTCTGAATCGGAGTGGCGGGATTCGAACTCGCGACCTCCGCCTCCCTAAGACGGCGCTCTAACCAAGCTGAGCCACACCCCGAAGAACAATAAGCATTATACCTTGCATTTTTCAAAAAAGCAAGCACTTTTTCAGAAATGTTCCCTTTTTTCGTCCCTTTTTCATCCATTTGGTTATTTTGACGGATTTTACGGTGTTTCTTACTATGGATTTAAGCATTTTCCCCTTTAAGCGTTTTCCCTTATGATGAAAAATTTATAGTCAAGATCTCTCGGATCCTGTCTGTTCCAGGGAGGTTTTCTTCACTGGCTTGAATCTGTCTGCTGCTCCTGAGTTCCGAAGTTTAATATAAGCAAGTCGTCCGCAAACCTTTGTGGTTAGCGGAAATTTTTTGTCAATATTT
>CANQCF010000169.1 GCA_947589505.1 uncultured Acetatifactor sp.
GATACGGTGATCTTTTCTTCGAGCCCCATCCCCGGCAACGAGAAGCCCATCACAAAGGTGATAAACGAGCTGATCCGGAAGGGCGCGGATGTGATCTTTCAGGACGTTCATGTCTCCGGTCACGCCTGCCAGGAGGAGATCAAGCTGATCTACACCCTGGTACAGCCGAAGTACGCGATCCCCGTGCACGGGGAATACAAGCACCTCAAGGCCCAGGCGAAAATCGCGGAAAGCCTTGGCATACCGAAGGATAAGATCTTTATCCTGACCTCCGGGGATGTGCTGGAGCTGAATGAAGAAAGCGCCGCTGTCACGGACAAGGTGATCACCGGGGGGATCCTGGTGGACGGCCTGGGCGTTGGCGACGTGGGGAACGTGGTGCTTCGGGATCGCCAGCATCTTGCAGAGGACGGCATTATGATCGTGGTGATGAGTCTGGACAAGGCCAGCGGGGAACTTTTGGCGGGGCCGGATATCGTCTCCAGGGGATTTGTGTATGTCCGGGAAGCGGACGAACTGATCGAGGAAGCCCGCCTCACCGTGGACGAGGCGATTCAGGACTGCCTGGATCGGGGAATCACGGATTGGGGAAAACTCAAATCCGCCACAAAAGATGTCCTGAGCGACTATGTCTGGAAGAAAACAAAGAGAAGACCTATGATCCTTCCTATCATTATGGAGGTTTAGACGAATGAATCGTGTGGAAGAAGCAGCGGATGCTTTGGCGGCGGCGCTCCTTAGCTCCGAGGTGTATCTGGAATACAAGAGAAAACTGGACGAGGTAAAGAAATTTCCCCAGCTGAAGGAGAGAATCGACGAGTACCGGAGAAAAAATTATGAGCTCCAGTGCAGTCCGGACTACGCCTTTGACAAGATGGAAGAGTTTGAGAGGGAGTATCGGAGATTCCGGGAGGATTCCCTTGTGTCGGAATTCCTGGCGGCGGAGCTGGCCCTGTGCCGCCTGATCCAGAACATCAACGGCAGGTTGGTGGAGGCCATTGATTTCGAGTGATTTCGAGCGGGAAAAGAAAGGGTTTCTTATGAAAAATGACGGAGTGTTGGGCGCTTTTGTAAGCACCTTCCTACACATAGCGGTCCTGGTGGCAGCAGTGGTACTGATCTACCGGGGGGCCGTGATATGCTATGACTACGGTTATCGGATCTTTAACGAACCACCCGTGGCGATCGGGGATGGCAGGACGGTCTCTGTGACTGTCCCGTCGGACTTTTCGGTGAAAAACCTGGCCGCCCTTTTGGAATCCAAGGGGCTGGTGCGGGATTCCAAGCTGTTGATCCTGCAGTATTACTGCTCGGAATACCGCAAAGACATCAAGGCGGGGACTTACGAGCTGAACACGGCCATGACGGCGGAGGAAATGTTCGGCGTTATGGCGGGAGAAGAGTGGGAGGCGGAGACGGATGATAATTGAGCCCAGAATGGCGGCTTTTATCGACTCTCTTGATCGGGGCAATCCCCCCTGGCTGGACGAGCTGGAGAGGGAGGCGCTGGCGGAGAGAATCCCCATCATCCGAAAGCCGCTGCAGAGTTTTCTGCGGTTTTTACTGGTCTATGCAAAGCCGACGCGGATCCTGGAAGTCGGGACAGCCGTCGGCTTTTCCGCGCTTTTAATGAGCGAGTACGCACCGGCGGACTGCCATATCACAACGATTGAAAAATATGAGAAGAGAATCCCGACGGCAAGAGCCAATTTCCGAAAGGCCGGCCGGGAGGACAGGATCACCCTTCTGGAGGGGGACGCGGCGGAGATCTTAAAGGAGCTGCGGGAGCCCTATGACCTGATCTTTATGGACGCGGCAAAAGGGCAGTACCTGAGCTTTCTGCCGGAAGTCCTGCGCCTTTTGAAGTCCGGAGGCCTCCTGCTCTCCGACAACGTCCTGCAGGACGGGGATGTGATCGAGTCCCGCTTTGCCCTGGAGAGGAGAAAGCGCACGACCCATGCCAGGATGCGGGAATATCTGTATGAGTTAAAGCACCTGCCGGGGCTGGAGACGGTGATCCTGCCGGTGGGAGACGGGGTGACGCTGACCACAAAATGTCAGGAGGACAACGAAGAAAAGCTGTGACCTGCACCTGCAGGCTGGAGATGTAAACGGTATGTGGGCATGGACCGCGGCAGCGGCGGAAAAGCAGAGACGCATGAGAGAACTGCGGGAAGAGGGGGCTGAGCCGGTCCATAGAGGGCGTGACAGCCATCGGACTCCGGACCGGTTCACGGAGGGTGAGACAGCCATCGGACTCCGAATCGGCAGGACATGGATGCTGGTTCGCATCAGACCGGACGGTCAGCGGATTTGGCAAAATGAAGCACACAGGAAACGGAGGACATGAAAATGGGGAACAGTTCCTGCGACAGAAAAAAAGTGCATAAGCCGGAACTCCTGGTTCCTGCCGGAAGTCTGGAAGTGCTGAAGACGGCCGTCTTCTTCGGAGCGGACGCGGTGTATATCGGCGGGGATGTGTTCAGCCTGCGGGCAAAGGCGAAAAACTTTTCCCTGGAAGAAATGCGGGAGGGGATTGCCTTTGCGCACAGCCATGGTGTGAAGGTTTATGTCACCGCGAATATTTTTGCCCACAATGCGGATCTGGGGGAGGCGGAGGAATACTTTGCGCGTCTCCGGGATCTGGATCCCGGCGCGGAACATCCCGCCAGGCCGGACGCCCTGATCCTATCAGACCCCGGGATGCTGCGGATCGCAAAGCGGGTCTGGCCGGAGGCGGAAATCCATATTTCCACCCAGGCGAACAACACGAATTACGAGACCTATCTTTTCTGGCATGAGCTGGGGGCAAAGCGGGTGGTCAGCGCCAGGGAACTATCCCTACAGGAGATTCGGCAGATCCGGAATAAAATTCCGGAGGACATGGAGATCGAGAGCTTTGTCCACGGCTCCATGTGTATTTCCTATTCCGGCAGGTGTCTTTTGAGCAATTACTTTACGGGGAGGGATGCCAATCAGGGCGCCTGTACCCATCCCTGCCGCTGGAAATACGCAGTGGTGGAGGAATCCCGGCCCGGTGAATATCTGCCCGTCGTGGAGAACGAGAGGGGAACCTTTCTCTTTAACTCCAAGGATCTGTGCATGATCGAGCACATTCCGGAGCTAGTGCAGGCCGGGATCGACAGCTTTAAGATCGAGGGGCGCATGAAGGCCGCGCTGTACGTCGCGGCGGTGGCCAGGACTTACCGCAGGGCCATCGACGACTATTTCCGGGGAGAGGAAGTCTACCGCGCGAACCTGGACTGGTACAGGGAGGAGATCGGGAAGTGCACCAACCGCCAGTTCTCCACCGGCTTTTATTTCGGAAAGCCCGGCGGGGAGACCCAGATCTACGAGAACAGTACCTACGTGAGCGAAGCTGTGTATCTGGGGATCGTCGAGGAAAATATTTGTATTCTTGGTGATTTCACGGAAGATTATGAAAAAAACAAAGAACTTCGGCCGTTCCTGGAAAAGGGGCTGCGGGAGGGAAAACTGAAGTGGCAAAAAATTAATTGGTCAATACCGGAGGATGACGGAGAAGAGTCACTTTCCAAAAAGGAGCCGGAAACCGAGCCCGGCGGCGGGGAAGAAGATACCGCCGGAGAGAGGCTTATGGGAATATTGCCCTTAGTCCGTATCACCCAGCGCAATAAGTTTTCCGTGGGCGACTATATTGAAGTGATGAAGCCTGACGGGCGGAACATGCGGGTTCGGGTGGCCGGTATGTACGACCAGGATATGGATCCGGTAGAGAGCGCGCCCCATGCGAAGCAAAAGCTGTGGCTCTGGCTGCTGGATGAGGAGACTCTGGAGGACCGCGCTGCGGAAGAAGGAGATCTGCTTCGCAAATAAGAGAGTTCGGCTGTTCCGTCCCTGGGGGAGCCAGTTCAGCCCGCGCATTCGCAAAGCCGCGCTGCCGCGCTCTCCGTCGCTTTACGAATGGCTTTGTGCATGGAAAGGCTGTTCCGTCCCTGGGGGATCAGTTCAGCCCGCGCCATTCGCAAAGCCGCGCCTGCGGCGCTCTCCGTCGCTTCGCGACTATCTTTGCTCATAAAATGGCGCTCCCTCAGCCGCGCGTGTTCGGCAAAAATTTGTGCGAGCACAATTTTTGTCCGAACTACGGCGGCTGGCTGAACTGTGAAATCTTAATAAATTAATTTCTCTCAGGTTCTTGTGAAAACCGGAGAAACATTATATAATGAATTTGGGGTAAAAGGGTATTTAAGCAAAAACAGGGAACAAAATACAGGGGGTATAATGGCATATGATGATTCGCGGTGTGCTTGTAGAGCCTGGTAAGCCTCCGCTGGAGGCCGAAATAGAT
>CANQCF010000170.1 GCA_947589505.1 uncultured Acetatifactor sp.
CTGCTTTTGGCGGCGCAGGCCGCCGTGCGGATTTTCAAAGTGCCGCTGGCGGATATGGCATACAGCAGCCCCTTTACGGCGCTTCAGTCCCTGCTCCTGTTTTATGGGCTGCAGGTGCGCTGTAAGACAGACCGCACAAAGGGGGTCTGGAAAGAACTGAGCGCCCTGAGTTTCGGAATCTATCTGATTCATCCGGTGTTTCTGAATTTCTTTTATAAATTCCTTGGAATTTCCCTGATGGACTTCCGCTTTGTGATCGGAGTTCCACTGTTTTACGGGATCGCGCTTCTGGGAGCGGCATGTGTGACCTGGATCCTGCGCAAGATCCCGGCGCTGAGGAGGTATGTTTTATAAATCCTGCTTCGTCCATCGCCCAGCCGGGCCGGAGGACGGAACGGACTGCCTCGGCCTTGCCCGGATGCGCGTAGGTCAGGACAGCCTATTTCGTCCATCGCCCAGCCGGGCCGGAGGACGGAACGGACTGCCTCGGCCCTTGCCCGGACATGTCGCAGGGCAGGACTGTCTATTTCGTCCATCGCCCAGCCGCGCCGCAGGGCAGGATCAAGCCGCTCTCCGTGACGGGAAGACCGATTTCGTCCGCCTCCACGTGCCCGCCGTATTCTTTTACGATCACGGTGTTCAGCAGATAGGAGAGGACGGCGGGCTGGAGCCCCGTGGTGTAGGAGTTGATCAGAAAGAACAGGGAGTCTTCTTTTAAGAGGTTTGCCGTCAGCTGCAGGAAGGGGAAAAGGCTTTCCTCCAGCTTCCAGATCTCCCCCTTGGGGCCCCGCCCGTAGGAGGGGGGATCCATGATGATGCCGTCGTAACGGTTCCCCCGGCGGATCTCCCGTTCCACAAATTTTACGCAGTCGTCCACCAGGTAGCGGATGGGAGCGTCTCCCAGACCGGAGGAGGCGGCGTTTTCCTTTGCCCAGCCCACCATGCCCTTTGCGGCGTCCACATGGGTGACCTGAGCGCCCGTCGCCGCCGCGGCCAGGGTCGCGCCGCCGGTGTAGGCAAAGAGGTTCAGGACTTTGATCTGACGTCCGGGATCTTTTTTTAAGGTATCGCAGATGATTCCGGAGAACCAGTCCCAGTTTACGGCCTGCTCGGGAAAGAGCCCGGTGTGCTTAAAGCTGAAAGGTTTTAAATGGAAGGTGAGCTCGCCCGCAGGGGCCGCTTTCGGGAAATGTTCTCCCCGATAGCGTATGGTCCACTCCTCCGGGAGCCCGCGAAACTCCCACTCGCCGCCGCCCTTGCTGGAGCGGTGGTAGTGGCCGTTCTTCTGCTTCCAGCCCAGGTGGTCATGGGGGGTGTTCCAGATGACCTGGGGGTCGGGGCGCACCAGGCGGTACTGCCCCCAGCGCTCCAGTTTTTCGCCTGAAGAGGTGTCCAGGACTTCATAATCTTTCCAGTGATCCGCAATCCACATATCTGTTCTCCCTGTCCGCATATGATCGGTTTCCGACCTGCCCGGCTTTCCTGCAGCGAAAAACCGGTAAAAAGTCAGAAAGTTTCATGCAAAAACTTATAGAAACATTATACCGTCAGATCTCAGAGAGAACAAGATAAAATTATAAACGTCGGTTCGGGCAGAGGCTTTGACCGGCCGCGCAGAAAAGCGAATCAAGGTCTTTTTGCAGGATATTCAGAATAAGGCTTGCATTTTTCCATGATCTTCTGTAAAATGTTGCCTGTGTTCTTTATTGTGGTAAACAACTGAAGTGAAGGGAAAACGGTGAAGGTATGAAAAAAGACTCTACTATTTCTTTGGAAGCGGCGGCATTTGCGGCTTATCTGGTACTAGTGCTGGCGGTGGGCGTTTATTTCTTCTTGAGAAGCAAGAAGCAGCAGGGAGGCGATAAGCAGTACTTCCTGGGCGGGCGCCAGATGAACGGCTGGGTTGCGGCGCTGAGCGCGGGAGCCTCCGACATGAGCGCCTGGGTGCTCATGGGACTGCCCGGGTCCATTTATCTCTACGGCATGGGTCAGGTCTGGATCTCGGTGGGACTTTGGATCGGCACGATCTGCGCCTGGCTGTTCGTGGCGCCGAAGCTCAGGAGATATTCCATCAAGGCGGGGGACGCCATCACAATCCCCCAATATCTGAGACAGCGGTTTCACTCCCAGAATCCGGCGCTGCAGGTGATCTGCGCCGTGATCTTCATCGTGGCGTACTGTATTTACGCGGCCTCCAGCATCGTGGCCTGCGGGGACCTGTTCACGACAGTCTTTGGGGTGAGGGAGGTGACCTTCCTGGGGATTCACATTACCCTGAACGCCCTGTTTTATATGGTCTGCGCGACGATCATTATCCTGCTCTACACATTCCTGGGCGGTTTCAACGCCGTGTGCTGGACCGATTTCTTTCAGGGGATGCTGATGCTGGGAGCACTGATGGCAACGCCCATCGTGGTGTGGTTCGCCATGAAAGCCCCGGATTTCCTGCCCCTGGCCCAGGTGGTGACGGATGCGAACTACTACAACCCGCTCTCCAGCGGAAAGTTTGACTGGAAGAGCATTGCGGACATTTTAAGCGGTCTGGGCTGGGGCCTGGGCTACTTCGGAATGCCCCATATTTTAGTGCGGTACATGTCTATCCGATCCGAGAAGGAGATGAAGAAGTCCCGGGTGATCGGCATCTGCTGGACCAGCCTGATCCTGCTGATGGCCTCCATCGTTGGCCTTGCGGGACATCAGTTCCTGGGGACCTATCTGGACGACTCCACAAAGAGCCTGGTGTTCGTCACGCTGGTGAAGAACCTCTTCCCGGCGCTTTTGGCCGGCGTGATGCTCTCGGCGATTCTGGCGGCTTCCATGAGCACTGCGGACTCCCAGCTCCTGGCTTCCTCCTCCGCCTTTGCCTCTGACTTTTACAAGCCGGTGCTGCGCAAGAGCGCCAGCGACAAGGAAATGCTCTGGGCCGGCCGTATCGTGGTGGGCCTGATCTCCGTGATCGCGCTGCTCATCGCCGTGAACCCGAACTGCAAGGGGATCATGGCCCTGGTGGAGTGCGCGTGGGCGGCCTTCGGCTCCGCTTTCGGCCCTGCCATCATTCTCTCCCTTTATTGGAAGAGACTTACCTATAAGGGCGCGGCGGCCGGCATCGTCGCCGGGTTCCTGGTGGACGCCCTCTGGTACGCTTTCCTCTCCGGCCCCACCGGACTGTATGAGATCATTCCCGGCTTCCTGGTAAGCCTGGTGACCGCGGTGGCGGTATCTCTGCTGGATAAGGAACCCTCGAAAGAAATCCTGGATACCTTTGAGGCGGCGAAGCAGGAAGTGTAACCATAATTATATAGAAGCGGAAGAAAAGTTTTAGGCCGGGACGGTAAAGCCCTGTCTGGCCTGCCGCAGGCGAATCGGAAGGAACTTGACGGGAGACGGAGCGAGGGGGCTCAAGCCCGGAAATATAAAGAGATCGTAATTTATGTCTTAGCCGCCGGGATGCTCTGGGGATATATGGGTATTCCGGCGCGCAGGAGGAACAAGGGCGGTTTCAACTCTCCGGGGTTGGCCGCCTTTTCAGCTTTTGTAATGGCGGTGCTGGGGACACCGGTTTCCTGTGCGTCGGCGGCTGGAAGTAAAATTTTCGCAGCCGTATTCGCAGACAAAATGCGGTGTCTTGTGCGCTGGAGGCGTGCTGAACCAGATTGTATTTAAAAAAATACAATTTTTTTGAAATTTTTAACAAATTGGCTCTTGCACATTTCCGGGAATGGCTTTATACTAATGCTTGCTGTGGCATGATAGCGTTGAAGCGTGAGGTTGCTGTCTCTCAGCAATGGGAAACAGGTTTTTCCGTGGAGCGAATGTCAAGTTAGGAAACTGACGACAAGTCACTGTACAGGAGAAGTGAGTTTCCGGCCGGAGGAATACCGGGAAGGAAACAAAGTTCTGAAATGTCTGCCAGGTGCAGAAACGACGTGATGGGAAATGAACCGGACATTCGTTGCGGATGGTTCAGGACACACACGGGAGAGTGTACAGTCACCGCTTGTCGTACTGGAAGCGAAAAACGCTTCGGATCAAAAGTGCGAAAAGGAGGCGACTTTTTTTATGGCAAGTCAAGTAATGAGAATCACCCTGAAGGCTTACGAGCATCAGCAGGTAGATGCTTCTGCAAAGAAGATCATCGAAACGGTCAAGAAGACGGGATCCCAGGTCAGCGGTCCGGTGCCCCTTCCTACTAAGAAGGAAGTGGTTACGATCCTGAGAGCGGTACACAAGTACAAGGATTCCAGAGAGCAGTTCGAGCAGAGGACCCACAAGAGACTGATCGACATCATCTCTCCCAATCAGAAGACTGTTGACGCCCTGCAGAA
>CANQCF010000171.1 GCA_947589505.1 uncultured Acetatifactor sp.
TTGTTGGTGTGCATAATGGACACCAGGATCGTGTCCCCGGACATGGCCCGCTGCAGGTCCTCCAGGCTGATCCGCCCGAAGGCGTCCACCGGGAGATACGTCACCCGGAATCCCTGTTCTTCCAGAAAATGCATGGTCTGCAGGACCGCGGGGTGTTCGATCCGGGTGGTGATCAGGTGCCTCCCCTGCCTCTGATAGGACATGGCCACACCCCGGATCGCCATGTTGTCCGACTCCGTCCCGCCGGAGGTAAAGTAGATTTCTTTCTCATTCACCTTCAATATTCTTGCAAAGATCTCTTTTGCATAGCGCAGATACTGCTCCGCTTCCAATCCCTTCTTATGCAGGCTGGAGGGATTTCCATAATCCTGACACATGATCTGCGTCATATACTGTGCCACTTCCGGAAAGACACGGGTAGTGGCGGAATTATCCAGATAAACTTCCATGGGACTGTCTCCTTCCGTACCGCTGCCGCGCTGTTCGACAAAAACCGACAGCATCGGCATCTTTTTCTATAAAATACAGTATGCGGAATTTACGGCGGATGTGCATTACGGCTCCAGGCGGTACATCAGCCAGCTCAGCACGGCAAGGGGCGCGGTCTCCGTCCGAAGGATCCTCTTGCCCAGGGTAATGGGTTCGATCCCCCTCTCTGCGGCCTCCCGGATCTCCTCCTCGTCAAAGCCTCCCTCCGGGCCGATGAACACGGCGATGTCCTGGCCGGGCCGGGCGCTTTCTATGAGCTGTCTGGTCTTCTCCATCCCCTCCGCCAGCTCATAGGGAATCAGCTTCAGATCCATTCCCTCCGCCAGTTCCAGAGCCTTGCGGAATGGCAGGGGCTTCGTCACCTCCGGTATGATCCCCCGCCTGCTCTGCTTTGCCGCCGACTCGGAGATCTGCTGCCAGCGTGCCGTCCTGCTCTCCGCCTTCTTTTCATCCAGTTTCACGATACAGCGCTTCGTCTCCACCGGCAGGATCCGGTACACCCCCAGTTCCACCGCCTTTTGAATAATCAGCTCCATCTTGTCCGCCTTCGGAAGTCCCTGAAAGAGATGGATCCTGCTGGGCAGCTCCACCCCTTCCTCCCGGACAAAGCGCAGCTCGCAGTCCACGGAGTTCTCTCCAAAACTCCTGACCGCGCAGCGGTACTCCCTGCCATCCTGCCCGTCCTTCACGTCCAGTTCCTCGCCCGGCTTCATCCGCAGCACATTCCGGATATGATTGACGTCCGGCCCGGTTATGGTCACCGTATGCTTTTCTCTATCGATCTGTCCCGGGGACACAAAAAAACGGTGCATGCCCCTTCCTCCTTCTTCTCCCCTGTCGTGTGCCAGTTCCCAGAGCCGTTCCTACATGACAGATCCGTCAGTTTTTCTTCCTGGGGTGACGCTGACCCACTCGCCCTGATAAATAACCTCCAGTCCCGTCTTCCTCACCGCCTCTGTCCTTCAAGCTTCCCTGCGCCCGCCCCCGCCAATTCTCCGGCACATTTCCCCTGCCCGGCAGTTCCGAGGCCGCATTTCTGCCAGACGGATCCGTCAGTTCTTCCTGGCGGTGACGCTGCTGCGCCCGCCCTGCCAATTCTCCGGCACATTTCCCCTGCCCGATGACGCTGCTGCGCTCGCTCTGCCAATCCTCCGACACATTTTCTCCGCCCGGCGGCTTCGAACCGCGTTTTTACATGACAAGTCCGTCAGTTTTTCTTCCTGGCGGTGACGCTGACCCACTCGCCCTGATAGGTGACCTCCAGGACCTCCAGTCCCGCCTTCTTCACCGCCTCCGTCACAACGCTCTCCTTGTCGTCGATGATGCCGGAGGTGATGTAGATTCCCCCGGGCTTTAAGTGGTCCTTGATCACCGGGGTCAGCGGCACGAGCACATCCGCCAGGATATTCGCCGTGACGATATCATACTTTTCATAACCAACCTTCTCCCGGACGTCGCTGTCGGAGATGATATTGCCGATCATCATGGTAAACTGTTCCGGCCGGATCCCGTTTACGGCGCAGTTTTCCTCCACCGCCGGAAGGGCACACACGTCCAGATCCGTCCCCGTCACATGTCCGGCGCCGAACATCAGAGAGAGAATCCCCAGGATCCCGCTGCCGGTCCCCACGTCCAGGATCTCCATTCCCGGCCGCACATGCTTTCTCAGCTGCCGGATGCAGAGCTGTGTGGTCTCGTGCATCCCAGTGCCAAAGGCCGTTCCGGGATCGATATGAAGTGTCAGCTTCCCCCGATCTTCCGGCTCCGCCTCTTCCCAGGAGGGAATCACCAGAATATCGTCGATGGTGAACTGGTGAAAATACTGCTTCCAGTTGTTGATCCAGTCGATGTCCTCCGTCTCGTCCACCGTCACCGTGCCCTCGCCGATGTCGCAGAAAAGCCGGAGATCCTGAAGCTCCCTGTTCACATCATCCAGCACGGACTCCGCCGTCCGCGGCTCCCCCTGGACCTCCAGGCTCCCATCCTCCTTCTCTTCCAAAAAGAAGCTGAGGTAGGCGATGCCGTCGTCCGCCGGGCCCTCCGGCAGGATATCCACGAACATCTGCTCCTTCTCCAGCGCCGTCAGGGGAACCTTGTCCTCGATCTGCGCGCCCTCCAGCCCGATATCATAAAGCGTACTGATGATGATATCCTCCGCCTCCGTGACCGTCTTGATCCGAAACCTCACCCACTTCATGCTTCCTGCCGCTCCTCTCTATGGCAACCTTTCGTCCCTGCCAATCACCCTCATACAAATCTCCGTATACAAGGCATCCTCTCTCTATGACAACCCTTCGTCCCTGTCAGTCCTCTAAAATCCCTGCCACTCCCAAAAACGGACGGTCTCCTTTCACCGTTTCAGTTCATGCCATTCCTTTCCAAAACCGCCCTGTCCTGCTTTCCACTGTATTTCAGTCCCATATGCCGCTCCGCAGGTTTATGGCGTCTGTCATACTTTTCTGAATCCCACTGTCCCGCGGTCCCGTATGCCGCTCCCAGACATTCCCCGCTAGAGCCGGTCTCGATGCGGAACAGTTTGTCCCGCAGCCCCGTATACTGCTCCCAGATATCCCCAAGGCCTGCGCACCGGCATTCAGCATTCCAGTCGCCGTATCGCAATACGCTTCAAGCGTCCCCCCCAGGCCCGCCCGCGTCTGCGTCCCTGTCCCCACGGAGCCCGGGACTCTCACAGTTGATTATAAACATAAGAAAAACTCCTGTCAAACATTACTCGCAAAGTTCCCGCCTTATTGCTAGAAGTGCGCCGCCGTTTTCTCTGCGGAATTTGTAAAAGCGCACCAGGGAACTCCCCGGTCCCCAGCGGAAGAAACATCCCCGTCCGCGCAGGGCCGGGAACCGGTAACCTGCAGCCGGATCGAAACGACACATTTTTTTGGAAAAGATTCACTTTTTTCTGCACAAACTCCCGGCAGTATGGTACAATGATTGCAGGTTTGACCCCGGGCCCTCAGCGGCGAAGGCCAGGCTTGGGAAACACACAGAATATGAAAGAAAACATGAAAGACAATAAAAGTTACGGAAAACACAGTCGCATAAAGGTGATCCTCCTGGCGGCGGCGGTGCTGGCCGCGCTGCTCGTCAATATGCTCATGATCCACCGGATCGCCCGGGATCAGATAGACCAGATGGGAAGGCTTCGGGTGCAGAACATCGCCTCCAATTTCCAGAGATATCTGACGGAGGCGGAAGGCGCGCTGGAGCGGGCCGGGGTGAGCCTGGAAAAACTGATAGAGAGCGGCGCCTCCGAGGAGGAGATCCGGGAATTTTTGTTAAAACAGCGGGACGCGGAGTCCGAGCTGTCCGGCGGCCTCCGCCATACGGGCCGAGCAGGCAAAATCCCTCTTCCTATCGAATATGTCCCACGAGATCCGCACGCCGATCAACGCGGTGCTGGGCATGAATGAGATGATCCTGCGGGAGTGCGAAAACGATCAGATCCGCTCCTACGCGGAAAATATCCGCAGCTCCGGCCGGACCCTGCTGTTTTTGATCAACGATATCCTAGACATGTCAAAGATCGAATCCGGAAAGATGGAGATCGTACCGGCGGAATATGATCTGGGCGGACTGATCCTGGATCTCTGGAACATGATCTCCCTGAAAGCCCAGGAGAAGGGCCTTGCCATCACCTTCCACGTAGACCCGGATATGCCGGGCCGCCTGTACGGCGACGACGTCCGCGTAAAGCAGATCGCCGCCAACCTGCTCACCAACGCCGTGAAATACACTCCCCAGGGAAGCGTGGAGATGAACGTATCCT
>CANQCF010000172.1 GCA_947589505.1 uncultured Acetatifactor sp.
AATTCTTTTGATATACTACGAAATCGAACTGTCCCCGATAGAAAAAGTCCTCATGGGAAAAGTTTTCGCCAAATACCTGTTTTACAGGCACTTCTTTTTTTACAGAGCACTTGCCTTCGCCATTTAGGATATTGTCCAGAGCATGATTCAGATTTTCCAAAAAGGCTTCCTCAGTCTGAGTGCTGTAAGGCTTGACACCCAGCGCCCTGGAATTTGTATTTCTTGGCGTGATCGTGCTCTTTCCATTGGTCTTCACATAATTGACCAGTTCAAACAGATCGTCTCGTTCCTCCGGGTGCAGATTATGCAGTCTTTTAATATTCTCCTCGTCTCCTACGACGATCAGCTGCTCTCTGGCGCGGGAAACCGCGACATTGATAAGTTCTTTGTTATTCTTTAGCCATTCATAGCTCTTTTCTCCGGTCTGTTCCGTAACGGCCAGCGAAAAGAGAACTACATCCTTTTCGTCCCCCTGGAACGCATGCACCGTGCCGCAGGTCACATTCGTAATTCCTCTCGCCCCCAGCATCTCCTGAATACAGTCCCTCTGATTCGCAAAAGGAGTAATTACCCCGATCGTCTTCTCCTTGTTCATTGCGGCATATCGGGCAATCTCCTCCGCCTCCTCAACCGAAGCATTGCGCACGGAGGTAGAACTGCGTGGAATATTTACAAACACCAGCGGGAAATCCGAATGGACTGAACTGTCAATCTTTAACTTGTTGTGATAATATTTCTTGTTGCTGAACTGTATAATCTGATCATGGCATCTATAGTGATGGCTCAAAAGCGTCTCATAGCTGACCGCATCGCAAGCCAGATAAGTTTTATAAATGGAATTTTTAATATAATCGTACTCTTCCGTCACATGATACATTTTTTTAAGGATTTCATTGGTGCGGGGATTCAGGGTAATCACCGGGTTCAACTGCTGCGGATCTCCAACCAGCATCAGATTATTTCCCCTTATAATAGGCACCAAAGAAACCGCCGTATTACACTGGCTCGCCTCGTCCATGATCACCATGTCAAAATACTGTGCCGGTTTTCCTATTTTGTGGGCGGAAATACAGGTTGTAACAACAATCGGAAAAATCCTCAGGAACTGTACCACATTTTCTTCCTCTGAAAGATATTTTTCAAAATCCTCCAACCTGTTTTCGCGGTCAGACAAAATAATACTTTTCAGAGTTTCGTTTTTGGGTTCATCCAGTCGTCTGATACAGCGCGCCGACGCATAATACATATAATTCAGCAGATATTTGTCATCCTGGGGAAGAAGCTCCAACGCTTTTTCCAGGGAAATACCTTTTAATTCATTCTGCCGCCTGTCTACATCCTCCATCTGGCGTCCGAAAAGGTCTGCATAAAATGCCAGATGCCGCTGCTGGGTATCCGCGATTTCCTTGATCGCCGTTTTTTTCTCCTGTAACTCCAACAGTTCTTCATACTGCTTCAGAAGCTGCGAAAGCTCGTCCAGTTTCTGCGTTTCCAGCCTTTTGTTCCGCTGCAGATTCTGTTCCTTGATGGGAATATTCTTTGTCTCGTTATAAATACGGCGCATATACTCCAGAGCCTGTTCCACTTTTTCCTGGTTTCCCAAGCGGACCACAGGAAAAGGGATCCTCCAGCCATACGCCGTCTTCATATCACAGAGTTTTTCAAACACACTGTCAATGGGATGATTGTTATAAGATGCAAACAACACCGTCCGTTCATTAAAAAAGGCGGTGGTGATTGTATTCAGAATCGTGTTGGTCTTTCCCGTGCCGGGAGGGCCCTGAACATATGCCAGCGGGTACTTCATTGCGTTGTTGATCGCCAAAAGCTGATCCATATTGATCTGCCTGTTGACAATGGCAAAGGGATAAGTCTTCTTCCGGACAGGGCGGCTCAGCATCTCACCAAAGAAAGCGCTGATCGGTGCCGGGACGAAGTCCCTCCCCATTTCGTACATCTTTACAATAGCATCATATTCCGGCTGCAGATCTATCTTTATATCCCTGCCCAGGGCAATGACATAGGGCATGTCGTCCACTCCCTTGATCCAGGGGCTATTCTGCGTGATTCTGTCCTTGATCAATTCCTGATTCTGCTCAAAACGCTCCAGCAATCCATAGTCCTCCACATTCAGGAATTGCCGGATACTCTGCTTTTGCTCCAAAATTTGATATTCATAACAGATGGTGATTTCGTCATCCGGACGCAGACATCTGTTCTTTATATCGAGCAAAAGCTTCCTGTATGCCAATACATACAATCCTTTCTGCTTTGGCAGATGGACACTCATGACATTTAGACCAAGCTCTATGTTTTTCGGTTTCTTTTTAGCTGAAAGATCCACGGAAAATTGTTTGACCAGCGCGCTGAACTGTTCATCCGCGAGAGGATACTGACCCAGTACGGATTTTTTCTCTGCAAGCTTATCACCGTCAAACTGACGCAAAAGACTATAATCGTGATAGTAAGGCACCGTATCCAGCCGGTTACATGCCGCCAGATAGTTGAGGATCTTCAGGTTTGCAACATTACCGAATAATCCCTCATATTTTTCCGGATAGATTTTGATTTTTTCAATGAGATCATCATTTTTCTTCTGGTAGGATCCCTCAATGACCACCGCGGAAAGAATGGAGTCAAAATCCAATCTCAGCTCTTTCAGACACATTTGAACAATATGCAGGCCATCAACAAACAATTTCCTTTTGTGAGCGTCCAAATCACGGATTCCGATCCAAAATTTTGTCCGTTCGTCACCTTGATTGCGGTATTCTATCTGAAGCCATTTTCCCTCATGAATGGCCCGGAAAACAGCTTTTGATATTTCATTCATGCCCGAAATTTCTCTCCTTTGTATTCAGCATTTAGGATTTCTTCTTTTTCATGCGGTCGGTGTTGAGATAACAGGGATACCTTCCTTACATATCCAGCCATCTTTCCATCAAAGCATCGCTGTCAAACAGTACATCGTTCGGCAATTGAACGTCATATTTCTTAGCAAAACTATTTATAAACTCTCTGGAGGGCTCTTTGTTCCTAAGATATTCCTGTTCCAGATCCGCTTTCATCTGCTCTCGTTTTTCCACTGCTTCTTCTTCCGACGCATAAACAATGCCATACATGATCCCAAACGAAAAATAAATCTCAAACAACCCATCCGGAGAAGAAAACAGGCTGATCTCCACAATCTCGTCCATTACTTCACATATCTCAAGATACGTATTTTTATAATGTCTTCGTGACTCCGAAAAAGTATTCGTAACATCCATCCATCGATTCATATCTGTTCCTCTCTTTCTACTCAAATATTTGATGTTCCGGCATAGCGATCACCTATTCTTTGTTTACTTTCATATTCTTTTTTCACATTCATATACTTCGTGCTGCAAATTTACCAAGGAAAATTGCAAATCGGTTTTGAGGTTATGCCAGCCCTTTTTCTATCGCATTTGCCAATGCACGCAGCCGATTTACACTTCGCATTCCATCACCTATGGAATAGGTCACATTTTCCAAAGAAGATGCTTCTTTTACTTGCGACAAAACCCCAATCTCCTCTTTCGAAAGGATCTCAAAAGCCCGGATCAATTCTTCCATAGAAGGTGATACATTTGTCTTTCGCAAAAGGAAATACAAATCCCGGTCACTCAAGCTATCCATTGCTTCCTGTTCCTCCCTAAGAGTAGAAATTACAAGAGTAATGACACTGTACCGCTTGATTTGCTTTTGCCGTCGACAATAGCAACTATCGTTTTCCCCTCATTATCTTTCCATCGAACAATAACATCCGTGTCCCCGGATCCTCCAATTCGTTTTGCATCAAATCCCATGTAACGAAAGACGGATGCAATGGCTTCCTCAAAAGCGACACCTGAAGCTTTACCGGCTGCCATGGGGTCTTTTGCCGCAGCACACAAAGCATCAAAAAGCTTGTCATCGTCATTGTCTGCAGCTTCACTATGAGCAACCATTTTTTCACTTGTTGAGCCCACATCTTTTTCAAGCCGCTCTTCTGACATTGCTTCTGAAAGTGGTAATTCGGCCGCTAACTTTAATCCTATTGGTGTTGTTTTTATGTGCAAATATTGTGTTTCTTCTAAGAGCCCAGCTTCTAACAGAAATCCGATTATCCATCTTGTTTTTTCAGTATTAAGGCCGTACCTTTTTGCCCGTTCATAAATAATGTCTGCTCATTAAGCTGCCAATAATTCAGTGGCACCTTTTTGATCGTAAAACGGCATGAAATTTTGCCGTAAG
>CANQCF010000173.1 GCA_947589505.1 uncultured Acetatifactor sp.
AAGTGATAAGAGAGCGTGTCAGCCGGAGATGGGAGCGGATATGATCAATTTTTGGAGTTCTTTTTGCAGTTATGGAATTTTGATGCTGATTACAGTTGCAGTCTGCGGGATTGGGATCTTTCTGGGGATCACACTTCGGAAGAAAAAGAATGCGGAAGCCGCAGGGGAGAGCGCTCCGGCGGAAAAGGAAGCGTGAGCAGACGACACAGACCGGAACCCGGCCGTAACGATTTTTAAGAATGAATGATTTGAGAGGGCTTTCGCGCCGAGAAACTTAAGACTTCTTGCCGCGGCGTCCTTTTTTCTTTTTTAGACAAACTGTGGCGGAGGAAAATGGACAGCATGGGCTTCCGAGGCGGGCGGTGCTGCAAAAAGCGGTCGTTTCCCTGCCTTCGGCGTAAAAACCTGCAAAAGCAGTGAAACCGGACTGTCAGGTATCTGACTGCAAAAACTTTATTGGGAGGAGAAAATAGATGGCAAAGTATCCGGGACAGAAATTAAAGCTCCTGTATATCCTGCAGCTTCTGGAGGACGAATCCGGGGAGGACGCGCCGGTTTCCACGGCCAGGATCATCGAATATCTGGACAGCCAGGGGATCCACGCGGATCGGAAGACGATCTATGATGATATCGAGAGCCTTCAGGATTTCGGCTATGAGATTTTAAAGAATCAAAACCGCTCGGGGGGCGGATACTATCTGGGACAGCGGGATTTTGAGATGCCGGAGTTAAAGCTCCTGGTGGACGCGGTCCAGTCCTCACGCTTTATCACCGTAAAAAAATCCAGGGAACTTATCGCGAAACTGGAGAAGATTGCCGGGAAAAGGAGCGCGGGCAAACAGCTACAGAGACAGGTCCACGTTGTCGGCCGGGCAAAGACGGAGAACGAGAGCATTTATTACAGCATTGACGCGATTCACCGGGCGATCCAGGAGGATCGGAAGATCTCCTTTCTCTATCTGGAGTGGAACGCGGAGAAAAAACTGGTACCCAGGTCCGAAGAACCGCGGGTGGTAAGTCCCTGGGCCCTGATCTGGCAGCTGGAGAACTATTACCTGGCCGCCTACGACGAAAATGCGGGGGAGATGCGGCACTACCGGGTGGACAAGATGGGCAGCGTGGAGGTCCGGAAGGAGAGCCGGGAGGGGAAAGAAATTTTTCGAAAACTGGATCTTGCGACCTATACCAATCAGACCTTCGGCATGTTCGGGGGAGAGGTCCGTGAGGTGACGCTCAGTTTTCCAAAGCGTCTGACCGGCGTTGTGATCGATCGCTTTGGAAAAGAGGTGCCGCTGCGCTCTTTCAAAGATGACAGGATCCAGATCCGCGCGAAAATCTCCGTCAGCGGACAGTTCTTCGGTTGGCTTGCAGGTCTGGGAAAGGATGCCAGGATCGTAAAGCCCGCGGAGGTGGAAGAGCAATACCGGAAATGGCTTCAGGACATCCTTGACCAGTCTGTCAAGTGATTTCCTATCGTAAAGATGCCTAAATTTTTTTCCCCTTTTCATTCACATTTAATATTGACAAGCCGAGCTGTTTGTACCTATACTAAAAGATAACGGCACAAGATATAGCGTGCAAAAGATGTAGGACGGCCTATATTTTGTACCCACTAAAGAAACAGCAGTTATAGATAGAGATGGAAGGAAGCGGGAAACAGATGAGCAGTAATTTTGAGCATGCGGATCAGAGCGACGAGGTGGACTACGGCGCGGAATACCGTCCGGACAGGCAGGTCTACGTCATTAAAAAGGACGGCAGTAAGGAAGCCTTTAACGTCCAGAAGGTGATCAACGCGGTTGGAAAGAGCGCGTACAGGGCGCTGACCAAATTTACGGAGGCAGAGAAGAGAAGCATCTGCCAGCATGTGGTGGACAAGATCAATGGCATGGAGGGAAATGAGATTCCTATCGCCGTGATGCACAACGTGGTGGAGAGCGCGCTGGAGGACGTCAAGCCCATCGTGGCGAAGAGTTACCGGGATTACCGGAATTATAAGCAGGACTTTGTCCGCATGATGGACGACGTCTATAAAAAGAGCCAGTCCATCATGTATATCGGGGATAAGGAGAACGCCAACACGGACTCCGCCCTGGTGTCCACGAAGAGAAGCCTGGTGTTCAATCAGTTCAACAAGGAGCTCTATCAGAAATTCTTCATGACTACGGAAGAGATCCAGGCCTGCAGGGACGGGTACATCTATGTCCACGACATGTCCGCCCGCAGGGATACCATGAACTGCTGTCTCTTTGACGTACAGTCCGTCCTCACCGGCGGGTTTGAGATGGGAAATATCTGGTACAACGAGCCGAAGACCCTGGACGTGGCTTTTGACGTGATCGGCGACATTGTTCTCTCTGCGGCGAGCCAGCAGTATGGCGGATTCACCGTGCCGAATGTGGATCTGATCCTGGAACCCTACGCGGAGAAATCCTATAAAAGATATGTCAAGAAATATGTAGACCTGGGAATCGACTTAAAGAAGGCGGAGGAAGTAGCCTACGCGGACGTGACCAAGGAGTTTGAGCAGGGCTTCCAGGGCTGGGAGTACAAGTTCAATACCGTGGCCTCCAGCCGCGGCGATTATCCTTTCATCACCGTGACCGCCGGCACCGGGCAAGGGCGTTTTGCACGTCTCGGCACAATCCAGATGCTCAACGTGAGAAAGAAGGGCCAGGGCAAGGAAAACTGCAAGAAGCCCGTGCTCTT
Organism: uncultured Acetatifactor sp.; assembly: GCA_947589505.1. Taxonomy (GTDB): domain Bacteria; phylum Bacillota; class Clostridia; order Lachnospirales; family Lachnospiraceae; genus Acetatifactor. Next base: position 2,710 of record CANQCF010000173.1, read on the forward strand.
CCCGAAGATCGTATTCCTGTATGACGAGAACCTTCACGGCCCCGGAAAGCCCATGGAGGACGTATTCGAGGCGGGCGTGGAGTGTTCCGCGAAGACCATGTATCCCGACTGGCTGAGCCTCACCGGAAAGGGCTACGTGGCAAGCATGTACAAAAAGTACGGAAAGATCGTCTCCCCCATGGGCTGCAGGGCATTCCTGTCCCCCTGGTACGTGAGGGGCGGTATGCATCCGGCAGACGACAAGGATGAACCTGTCTTTGTGGGACGGTTCAACATTGGCGCAGTTTCCCTGCATCTGCCGATGATCCTGGCGAAATCCAGGAAGGAGAGCCGCGACTTCTACGAGGTTCTGGACTATTACCTGAACCTGATCCGCCAGCTCCACATCCGGACATACGCTTACCTGGGCGAGATGCGCGCTTCCACGAATCCCCTGGCCTACTGTGAGGGCGGCTTCCTGGGCGGACATTTAAAGCTCACGGATAAGATCAAGCCCCTCTTAAAGTCCGCAACGGCCAGCTTCGGCATCACCGCGCTGAACGAGCTGCAGGAGCTTTACAACGGTAAATCCCTGGTGGAGGACGGGCAGTTCGCCATCGAGGTGATGGAACACATCAATCAAAAGATCAACGAATTTAAGGAGGAGGACGGCAACCTCTACGCGATCTACGGAACTCCCGCCGAGTCCCTCTGCGGGCTTCAGGTAAAGCAGTTCCGGAAAAAATATGGCATTATCGAGGGCGTTTCCGACAGGGAGTATGTGAGCAACAGCTTCCACTGCCATGTGACGGAGGATATCACGCCGATCCAGAAGCAGGACCTGGAGAACCGGTTCTGGGATCTGGCCAACGGCGGAAAGATCCAGTATGTGAAGTACCCCATTGATTATAACCTGGAGGCTGTCCGAACCCTGATCCGCAGGGCCATGGATATGGGCTTCTACGAGGGCGTGAATCTCTCCCTGGCTTATTGTGACGACTGCGGCCATCAGGAGCTGGAGATGGACGTTTGCCCGAAATGCGGCAGCCGCAACCTGACCAAGATCGACCGCATGAACGGTTACCTTTCCTATTCCCGGGTACATGGGGACAGCCGCCTGAACGACGCGAAGATGGCGGAGATTGCGGAAAGGAAGAGTATGTAGGCATGCGGTATCACAATATCACCAAGGATGATATGTTAAACGGCGACGGACTGCGCGTGGTCCTCTGGGTGGCGGGCTGCGATCACTGCTGTGAGAACTGCCAGAATCCCATCACTTGGGACCCGGACGGGGGCCTGCCCTTCGACGAGGCCGCAAAGCAGGAGATCTTTGAACAACTGGAGAAAAGCTATATTTCCGGCATCACTTTTTCCGGCGGGGATCCCCTGCATCCCGCCAACCGGCCTGACGTGAGGGAACTTATGGCCGAGATCAGGGAAAAATATCCGAAAAAGACCATCTGGCTCTACACGGGGGACAGCTGGGAGGACATTTATCAGTATCCCCTTATGCAGTATGTAGATATCCTTGTGGACGGGGAGTT
>CANQCF010000174.1 GCA_947589505.1 uncultured Acetatifactor sp.
AGATTCTGCATAAAGGCGTCCACATCCGCTCCTTCCTCCAGCCGGAACAGATATCCCACAAAAGGAATGGAACCCATAGCGGGGCCAAACTGCACACCCTCGGTAAAACCCGTTACCTCATAGTTGTCAAAACCGGGAAGAAGCCCCTCCTCCACGGAGAATACGCCGGTGGCAAACTGACAGACGGGGTTTGTAAGGATTCCTTCCGCCAGGGCTTGTAGGTCTTCACCCTCTCCGTTCTCCATCCTTTCTAAAAAATCCTCGAGAAGAATCTGCCCTTTGGTATCCGACAGTTCCTCCGACTGGCTTTGGGAAGGTTCCCCGCTCTCGTCATCCTGCGTGCTCTCCTGAGTGTCTGTACTGCCGCTTTCCTGAGCAGATCCCTGTCCGCCAGACTCCATACTGTCCTGAACGGTTTCCTGAGAAGTCTCCTGAGAAGAACCGGAACTGCCTTCGTCAGCCGCCGTTCCGCAGGCCGCAAAGGACGCCGCCATTGCCACCGTCAGAAATATCAAAATTTTATTTTTCATGATCTTTCCTCCATACTATTTAACCAGCCGCATTCAGTCTGTGCAGTTTTACTCATAAAATACCCTGGAACTCATGCGGTTCCTCAGCAATCCACTGCCAGCCGATGCGCTGTATTTTTACGTACTATAAAATAACATTCTGCCGGAGAGAAGTCAATTCTTTCCATGAAGAATTTTCGGCAACAGTTCAGCCAGCCGCCGAGTTTCGGGAAAAATCGTGCTTGCACGAATTTTTCCCCGGAACCGGCGGATGAGGGAACGCCATTTTATGAGCAAAGAGCGCCGCGAAGCGGTGCATAAGCGCGTAAGCGCGGCTTTGCGAATGGCGTTGGCTGAACTGCTACGATTTTTCCTCTTTTTTCTTCCCTTTATAACGCCGGTTGGCAAATTCCATCTGAAAGCGGAAAAACTTATACTGCCCGGACTCCGTGATCCCGTCCGGTTTCAGATAGGCGTCATAGGTTTTCCCCGCCTTGCTCTTTAGGCCTCTTACCAGGATCTTCTTCCCCTGGAGCAGATCCCGGACCTGGCTGTCCGTCAGCTTCTTTCCGAAGGCCTTCGAGACATACATTCCGCACTTATTTTTACAATAAGCCCCGTATCTGCCCGTCACCACATCTCCCCCGCAGGCAGGGCACTTTCCGAGGGGCTCGTCCGACGCGGCCCGCTTCTGCACTTCCCTGCCGAGAATATCCGCAGTCACCCGGCGGCACTCCGTCAGAAGCTCTTCCTCCACCTCTCCGGCGTCCGCCTTTCCCTGGCGGATCTGTTCCAGAAGGGACTCCCATCTCCCGGAATTCGTCACCTGGAAAAGGGAGATATCTCCCAGCGCGTCCACCACATATTCCGCCTTCTCCGTGGGAAAAAAGACGCCTTTCCGATCCTTCGTAAAGTATTCGCACTTGATGCACTCTTCTATGATGGAGGCCCGGGTGGCAGGGGTGCCGATCTGATAGGCCACCTTCCCCTCGTCGTCCTGGAAAGCCTCCGGCTTGTCCAGCGCCGCGATCAGGGAACCGTCGTTGTAGCGCACAGGGGGCTTCGAAACGCACTCCTTCTCCGCAAATTCCACCGGCCTGAGGACCTCCCCCTCCCGGAAGGTCCTCCCCTTTCCCTCTTTCTTTTTATACTTGGGATCCAGAATAATCTCAAACCCGGGCTTTACGTCCAGAGTCTCTTTCCAGACATATTCTCCCGCCTTTTCCTCCCCACCGGGGAACGCCGCGGTCTCCAGGTTCCGGACCTGCTTCATCTCCCCGAAGATCGCCAGGAACCGTCTCGCAATGAGCTGATAGAGTTTTTCCTCCCGTTCCGTAAGGCTTTTGGGAATCGTCCCCGTCGGGATAATGGCGGTGTGCCCTTCCGAGGCGATGGCGGCATTGTTGGCGTACAGGGGATCTCCCTTCACCGCCTGGGGGCTGCGGACCAAAAGCGCTTTGTCCAACTGAAGATAGCCCGCCACCGATTCCGAGATGGACTTGACGTCCACCGCGCTGGAGATGTATTCGCAGGCCGTTCTCGGGTAAGAGACCAGCTTCGCCTCGTAGAGCTTCTGCAGGACGGATAATGTCTGGGACGCCGACATTCCCAGGCGCCTGTGGGCGTCCGTCTGCAGGGTGGACAGCTTGTACAGCCTGGGGGCCTTATGATTTTTCAGCTCGTCTTTCTGCCGCGCCACCACCGCGAAATCCGCCGCCGGCATCTGGGCCAGCGCCTCCTCCCGGCTCTGAAATTCCTGGCTGTTCACAAACTCGCAGTCCTCATAGGTAAACATCCGCTTCCAGGTGGATTTCTGCACAAAATTCTCGATCTCCCGCTCCCGGTCCACGATCATCTTAATAATAGGAGCCTTCACCCGCCCCAGCTTATACAGATCTCCCAGCTTTAAGGTGGCTGTCCCCGTCACGTTCATGCCGAACTGATAATCCGCGTGCTGCCGGACCAGCGCCGCCTGGTAGACGGGATCGTACTCCGCGTCGTCTTTCAGCCCCTTCAAGGCATTTACGATTGCTCCCCGGGTCAGGTCGTTGGACCAGAAGCGCTTCACCGGAAGGGAATTTCCCACATAAGAGAGAACCAGCCTCACCAGAAGCTCCCCCTCCCCGTCTGGGTCTCCCGCGTGGATCACAAAGTCGTACTCCCCGCTCTTAACCGCGTTTTGGATCTTCTGTACCAGTTCTTCCTTCTTGGGAAGTACCTTATATTGATAGGGAACGTTAATCGGAAAGTTCCGCGCCGTCCAATGACTGTACTTTTTGTCGATCTCCTCCGGGGTCATAAGCCCCACCAGATGGCCCGCCTGGGCCAGAAAATCGATGTCCATGGGGATCTCCGCCCGGTGTCCCTTGTATGCCGCCTGGATCTCTCTCATGAGAGAAGGTTTCTCCGCGATCAAAATTGCTTTCATCTATCCATCCTCTGTCTTTTCTCTATCGTTTTCTTTTACTAACCATTCACATCCTGTTCACACTTTATTCATATACCCCTGCTATAGTATAAGTAAAGAGACAACAGTTGCTTAAATGATTTTTTCATAATCGCCCAGATGCCGAAAGGTGTCTGGGCACTCCTCATTTAAAAGGACTTTCCACAGGGAAAGCCCTTTCCGCTTATGCATAATCCTCTTTCTTTTGGCTGAGCTTTAAGATTTCCTCATTCAGAGACAGCATCCTGGCGTCCAGATCGGAGACCATCTGCGCGCATTCTATGAGTTCGCTTCGAATATGATCCGGCGCTTCCCCTTCAAATTTATAGTGTATCTTATGCTCCAGGCTCGCCCAGAAATCCATCGCCACGGTCCGAATCTGAATCTCCACCTTGGTATCCACAATACGGTCAGAAAGATACACGGGGATTGTAACGATCATATGGTAGCTCTTATATCCGCTGGCCTTTGGATAAGTTATGTAGTCCTTGGTCGTCAGAACCTGAATATCCTTCTGCTCCTTGATCATCTCAGCGATGCGGAAAATATCGGAGGTAAAAGAACAGATCACGCGGATCCCCGCGATATCATTGACGTACTCGATCATATTCTCAATGGTGGATTCTTTCCCATACCTCTTCAGTTTCTTGACGATACTCTCCGGCGTCTTGATCCTCGCCTTGATATGTTCGATCGGATTATATTGATGAACGTGCTGAAATTCATCATTCAGGATCTCCATCTTTGTCTGTACCTGCTTCAGCGCCGCATTATATACCAGGATCACCTCGTTCCAGCTCTCGATGCCCTCGCTGCTGTTTCGTTTCAGTTCCATTGCAACTCCTTTATATCTTTCTTCTATTAGTCTTCTATCCGGTGAATTTCGTTAAACTTTTTCATTTTGAATAATTACAGTATATCATACTTCTTCCGGAAATGTGTACTTTTCACAAAAATTTCATAATTATTTATTTTTGTATGGTCATTTTCACTATATATTGATACCAAGGCCGGGCCGGGCAAACCCAACCAGCCCCCCTCGGCTGGAATCCAACAGATTTCACATCAAGACACTCCCGCCCCATAACGCCGCAGGAGTGAAAGGGCAGCCACTAAATATTTATATTCTTGACGTCAAAAAAATATTCCTGCATTTTCTATTCTGTGCTATACGGGTCTTCGACAGTTGTAATGAAATAAAATCTCCATAAACCGCAGAAATGCGGTATTTTTTTGTCAAATTTTTTC
>CANQCF010000175.1 GCA_947589505.1 uncultured Acetatifactor sp.
CTCTCTCCCTCCGCGGTGACGGCCGTCAGTTCTCCCAGTTCGTCGTAAGGGATGGTGATGTCCGTGTGGCAGTTAAAGTACGCTTTGGAGGGATCGGTCTTCCTGAGAAGCGAAATCTCGTTGTCTTTCGCGACAATCTCCTTGCCGTCCGGGTTATAGACCCGCATCTCCTCAGTATGGCTGTAACAGGTATCGCCCACCGCAAAGTGCGGCCCCGTCTTCTCCGCGATCAGGATGGGGAGTTTCCCCTGCACGCCGTACTTTCTCACGGTCACATAAGCGCTGGTATTGGTCCCGATGGCAAACTCTCCCATGGGAAGGGTCTTGTGCCGAAAGAGCACGTTTTCCCGCACAAAATCCCGATTTTCCTTTTCTGTATCAAAATTGGCGCAGGTGTAATCCGCGATGCGGCCGTCCTCAAAGAGAATCTCCAGATCCTTGTACTCCAGACCGTCCAGGAAAACCCGGCTCACATGGAGTCTGCCCCTGGTCCCCTGCAATACCGGCGAAGTAAACACTTCTCCCACCGGGATATTCACATCCGCCACGCAGTTTTCAAAGATCGTCTCCCGCTCCGGGTCCTTCCTCTTATACAGATTGACCCTCAGATCCGTGCGGTTCCCGTTCATGCCCCTAATCTCGCAGTAGTCCGCCCGGTTCAGCGCCTCGATGATCTTCGCCTGGATATCCCGGTACAGCCGGTAATCCAGGGTGTTGATCCGGATGATATCGCGAAAGAACGCGGCGTAAGTCTCTTTGGAGGGATCCGGAAGGGCCTCCCGGATCTCCGGGACAGGAAAGGCGATGATCGTAAAGCTTCTCTCTTCCTCCAGAATGTACCGCTCCTGAATCTGGCGCCGCTGCATACGATACTCCACCCACCGCTCGTTCTGTTCCTCCGTCATGCGCACCGCCTGGGGCTTATTCACCGGTTCAAAATCTTTCTCCCCAAAGCTCTCCACCACCGCCGGGCCCGCGTAGCCCAAGGCCTCCTTTCGATATGTCTCCCAAGCGGTCTGGAACACTTCTATGCGCCGTCCCGCCAGGGCCTTGTCAAAGAACAGGGCGACGTCGTCCTTATGGTCGAAGCCGTACTGCCTGTTGGGAGAGGATGACGCGTAACTTCCGGCCCCATAGAGAATACTGACAGAAGGATCCCGGCTCACCACTTCCAGCCCCATTTTTCGGAAATTTTCCGCCGCCTTCCTCATCATGCGCTCGAATCCGATGGGATAGATCAGCTCCACGGTCTTCTTTTTGCTCAAGTCTTTTCCCGTCACCTCAAAGCCGATCCGATAGCCTTCCGTGTAGGTGTCCGCCATGGTATGGATGGTCTCCTCCGGCAGGCTGTTTAAGAAAGCGGCCGTCTCCAGCTCATTCTCCCCGATGTACTCCCCGTAGGCGTAAAGATACCGCAGATCGTCAAGATCCGCCTCCTGCAGGATCCCGCAGGAACGCCCTCTTCCCGGACAGGTCATCTGCCCCACCGTCTCCAGGGCCGCCATATCCGCATAATCGCTGACAAACCAGTAGAGGATCTGCCGGATGCTCTCCGCAGCGGGAAGGGTTCCGCTCTCTGCCTGTTCTCCCTCGAAAGCCGCGTATATTTCTAAAAATAGCTCCATCCGGATCACAACTTCCTCTTGCTTTCCCCCATAGCAGAAGGCGGCCGTGCTCAATAGCTCCCGGTGCAGAAAGGACAGGCATCTCCCCATATCCTCCCCCAGCGTTTTCACGGCATACTCCGGGTTTCCGAAGCTCGTCCCGTAATTTTCCGGCAGGATATCCCGGTACAGGGCGTGATTGCGCTCCGCCAGTTCTTCCAGGGACGCCGTCCGCAGTCCGCCCGCTTCTATAAATCTGCGGTTTTCCTCTACCAATACCAGAAACTCCGCAATTTTTTGAAAATACAGGTCAAAACCGCCCGGGAGTCCGGTTCCGGCCGCGATCTCCCTGATCCGGCCCACCGCCAGCTCCAGACGTTCCCCAAGAATATCCTGTTCCCGTTCCGTTTCCATTTTGATCGTTCTCCGTTCCGCCGCCTGCAGTGCGGCATATTCTTTCCCAGACAAAATCCTCAATCCCCGTCAGCCGGTGCCCAGCGAAAACAGATATCCCGTTCCCACCAGGACCAGCAGATTCAGGATCGTCCCAATCCAGCAAAACACATGAAAGGCGTCCTTCTCCCGAAGAGAGAACAGTCCGAAGATCGTTCCTGTCAGGGAAAAGCACACCGCAAGAAGGCCGGTGAGGCCATAACCCGGCCTCGTCCCCCCGTTCGCCAGAAAGGAGAGATAGATTACCGCCGCCATGGACATAAGGCTCACCGTCCCCAGTATCGTGGAGATGATCGCCTTCCGGGGATGTTTTTTGTTTGTAAACTTGTAATTTCTTCTCAATTTTCCACCCTTTCCGGCCCAAAACAGCTTTGCAGGGCATCCCCTTCCTTATATCCGGAAATGCCCTGCGTCATCTTTTCTGTCAGAACATAAGCTTTGATCTGTGGGCGATCAGCTTGGAACCGCTGATGATCAGCAGCGTTCCCGCCGCTACTCCTATCACCAGGGCCACAACCCCGATCACAATGTTCAGAGCTCCCGCTCCGCCCATGGTCTTATAAACCTTTTCTTCCATAAATCATTCCTCCCGCTTTTCCTTCCCATCCATCAGCCGGTCCAAGCAGCCGTCTTCCGGCCGCAGAATTTCTTCAGATCCGCCGATTCTCATTTTCACGAACAACCCTTATTTTGCCGCCCCTGGATCCTATTTTCCATCTTTTCAGCAGCCATAGCCTTCAAAACCCGCATTCTGTGCTCCGGCTATGCATTGCAAAGTGCCTCACGCTTTTCTGCATCCATACTGAGCGTAGTACGCGTCCAGCGCGGCCTTCACCGCGTCGTCTATATATACTACTCCCTTGTAAGGCTTATTATACAGATATTCCACCACCTCGTCCATATTCACGATGGCGCTTGTCTCAAAGCCGTATTTCTCCCGGATCTCCTCCAGGGCGCTCTTCTCACCGCCCAGGCCGACCTCCATGCGGTTCAGGGAAACCATTAACCCGATAATCTTCACGTCCGCCGCCCCCATCACCTTGGGAACCGTCTCCTCCATGGATGTTCCGGCAGTGGTGACATCCTCGATCATCACGACCCTGTCGCCGTCTTTCAGCTTGCTTCCCAGGAATCCCCCCTTGTCCGCGCCGTGGTCCTTCTCCTCCTTGCGGTCGGAGCAGTAGCGGATCTCCTTTCCGTACAGGCTGCTGAACGCCACCGCCGTCACCACGCTGATCGGGATCCCCTTATAGGCCGGTCCGAACAGCACGTCGAAATCATCCCCATATTTATCGTGGATCGCCCTCGCATAGAACTCCCCCAGCTTCCGCAGCTGGGAGCCGGTTACATAAACGCCCGCATTCATAAAGAAGGGGGACCTTCTTCCGCTCTTCAACGTAAAATCGCCGAATTGAAGTACCTGACAGTCCACCATAAACTCGATAAACTCTTTCTTATACTGCTCCATCTCTCTCATCTCCCCTTTCCCGCCGTTTCCGGGCCCATATCTTACCGGCGGATTTTCTCTATTACTATATCACAAGAGGCGCCTCTTTTCAATTCCCCAAAAAGAGTCCTTTTTTCATGCCCCTTTTTTCAGGGAAAATCCCGGAATGATGCCGCAAATCCCGGAACAACTCTGCCCTTACCAGCTCTTGATAAAGGTATTGATGTAATTGTCCAGGCAGTTCTTGATGACCTCGATGGCCTCCTCCCGGTTGCCCTTCTCGTTCACCGCCGTAGTCTTGTTCTCCAGGCTCTTGTAAACGGTGAAGAAATGCTCCATCTCCTCCACCACATGAGGCGGAAGATCAGAGATATCCTTATAGACATTATAATTTGGATCGTTAAAAGGCACCGCTATGATCTTCTCGTCGTTCTTGCCGTTGTCCAGCATGGAGATCACGCCGATGGGGTACGCCCTCACCAGCGTCATGGGCTGCACCGGCTCCGAGCACAGAAGTAGCACGTCCAGGGGATCCCCGTCGTCCCCGTAAGTCCGGGGGATAAAACCATAGTTTGCGGGATAGTGGGTGGAGGTATGTAAAATGCGGTCCAGGATCAGCAGTCCCGTCTCCTTGTCCATCTCGTACTTGTTCTTGCTGCCCTTGGA
>CANQCF010000176.1 GCA_947589505.1 uncultured Acetatifactor sp.
GCAAAGATCCAGATCGGAAAATGGTTGGATACCCCGGATCTGCCCCGCTATGAGGCATTTGTCTGGGAGTGGCACTGCCTTTTGACACAGGCCCGTAAGCTGCAGGAGGAAAACCAGGAGGACGAGTTTTCAAAAAACCTGAATTTATTTCTGCTGAAGACTTTTTACATGAAAAACTACAGCAGGGATGATTTTTATGTTCAGTTCCGGGAGAGGATATCCGTATATCGGGAAATCGTACCGTCGTATGAGGATTCGTTACAGAGATATTGAAATCATTACAAAATGTTTCCGAGTATGTGAATTTTTGTCAGACATTATTAAGATTTAGTTTGTTGAATTTCTCCTTGAATCTTGCTAGGATAGAAATGCTGAGGGATGTGATTCAAAATGTTTTTCGGAAGCATGAAATTTATTTATTATTTCCTTCCTGTATTTTTTTTAGCCTACGGACTGACTCCAAAAGAATACAAAAATGTTACGCTTCTGGCGGGCAGCCTGTTTTTTTACGCGCAGGGGAAACCGGTCTATCTGATTGTGATACTGGTTGTGTCGTGCCTGAATTTTTACCTGGGGCTGAAGCTGGAACCGGCGGAGAGAAGACGAAACAAAAAAGATAAGGAAATAAGGGGAAATAACGGAAGAAAAAAGAATCGATGGCTGTTTGGCTTTGCGGTGGCGGGAAATGCGGTGCTTCTGTGTTACTTTAAATGGAAGGGCGGAGAGATGCCGCTGGGACTTAGTTTCTATATCTTCCAGGCGATATCCTATCTGGCGGATGTCTATCGGGGGGAGATTCCCTGCGAGAGGAATCTTTCCCGGTTTCTGGTCTATCTGCTGATGTTTCCCAAAGTGTCTTCCGGACCGATCGTGGCCTATGGCGATATGCGGAAAGATCTGGAGAGCCGGAGGGTGACTGCGGAAGGTTTCCAGTCAGGTCTGAAGATGCTGGCGGTTGGACTGGCCATGAAGGTCCTGCTGGCGGACCGCCTGGGCTACCTGTGGAATGACCTTAGGGTGACGGGATATGAGAGTATCACCTGGAAATTGGCATGGATTGGAGCGCTGGCGTACTCTTTCAAACTTTATTTTGATTTTTATGGATATTCCCTGATGGCGCTGGGACTGGGAAGAATGGTCGGGTTTCATCTGCCGGAAAATTTTCGTCTCCCCTATCTTTCCGGGTCGGTGCGGGAATTTTACCGGAGATGGCATATCACGCTGGGGACATGGTTCCGCAAATATATCTACATCCCCCTTGGGGGAAGCAGGCGGGGGGCGTTCCGCACGGCGGTCAATCTGCTGGCGGTGTGGCTTCTCACCGGTTTCTGGCATGGAACCAGTCTGAATTATCTGATCTGGGGAATGCTGCTTGGAGCGTGTGTGATACTGGAGAGAGGATTTTCGTGGCTGTTTCCGAGACATAAGCCCGGGGTGCTGTCCCATCTCTATCTCTGGTTTGTGATACCGATCTCCTGGATGTGCTTTGCCATCACGGACCTGCCGCAGCTGCAGATTTATCTCAGCAGGATGTTCGGCATAGGGGATGCGGTTAATGCCAATCCCCAGGACTGGTATTTGTCGCTCCGCCAATACTGGGTTTACCTGGCGGCGGGCCTGCTCTGCAGCCTGGGCGTGGTGGAATGGGCCGTCAAAAGGTGGAAGAACAAACTCTGGATGAATCTGCTCCTGGCGGCGGTTTTCTGGTACTGTGCCTGGGTGATCCTCACGAAAGGGGACAATCCATTCATGTATATCAATTTTTGATTCGGGCGGATCAGGAAAATGAGAGCTGGTTTCCAGAGAGAAAAGGGTGTGAGTGACATGGGCGGAAAAGTATTGCACAGGCTGTTGAAATATCAATTCCTTCTGATTTTTCTTGCGACGGGAGTCTCCTATATCAGCCTGTCACAAAACTGGCAGCTGTACGCTGAGCCGGCCCGGGAGATTGCAGAGCTGTTTGGATGGGAGCCCGCGTATCAGCCGGGAAAAATACCGGATACTGCAGAGGAGGGCAGTCCTGCAGGATCGGCGCAGGGAGATGGAAGCGGGACGGATCCTGCCATGCCGGAGGGAGCAAATCCTGTGGATACGCCGCCCGAGGATGATTCGGGTCCTTTGGAGAATGCCGGAGAGGCAGGGCTTCCGGAAATGGAACAAAAGACATTCCAAACGGTGGATGAGACCTATTTTCAGGACGCGCTTTTTATCGGCGATTCCAGAACGGTGGGACTCAGGGATTACGGCAGGTTTGAGACAGGTCCGACCTTCTACGCCTCCAAGGGTCTTACGATTTTTAAGCTGCTCACAGCTGAGATCGTGGAGCAGGAGGGCCAGAGAAAAAAGATTACCGTGGAGGAAGCGCTGGGACAGAAGCAGTTTCAGAAGATTTATCTCATGGTGGGGATCAATGAGCTGGGTACCGGGGATGCAGAGAAATTTGGGCAGGCTTATAGAGAAGTTGTGGAGCGTATTCGGGAACTGCAGCCGGACGCGATCATCTATATCCAGAGCATCCTGAAGGTGACCCAGGAGCGTTCTGAGCAGGGGGACTATATCAATAACGAGGGAGTGATCGCCAGAAATGAGGCGATACAGACGATTGCGGACGGGAAGACAATTTTTTACTTGGACGTAAACGAGGCGGTTTGCGATGAGTCGGGCTGTCTGAACCCGGAGTACAGCGGAGACGGCGTGCACATAACGGCAAAATATATTTATCTGTGGAAGGATTATCTGATGTCCCACGCCATAGAAATGTAAGGAAGCGGTTTTAAGGACGGCGCGGCAGAATATGGCGGGTACGATGGAAGAGAAGAAAGATCAAGCCCAAAGACTGAATATCGTGGATATGCACTGTGACACGCTCTCTTTTCTGGAGACAGGCCGGGAGGGAACGCTTAGACAGAATGAGGGGCAGCTGGATCTCCTTCGCATGAGGGAGAGCGGGTACCTTCTGCAGAATTTCGCAATTTACGTGGACGTGAAAGAGCACGCGGATCCCTGGGAATGGGCGCTGCGTCTGGCGGAGCGTTTTCGTGTGGAGATGGAGGGAAACGGTGACCTGGTCCGTCAGGTGCGCTGCTGGGAGGATATCCGGAAAAACCGTGAGGAAGGTTTTCTGTGCGCCATGCTGACAGTGGAAGAAGGGGGCGTCTGTCAGGGGAGCCTGGGCAGGCTCCGGGAACTGTATGATATGGGCGTGCGCATGATGACCCTGACCTGGAACTATCCCAATGACCTGGGAAGGCCGGCGTCGCCGCCTGGGGGAACAATCTGTACCGGTCCTATGGGATTAACGGAGAAGGGCAGGGCGTTTGTGGAGGAGATGGAAAACCTGGGAATCATTCCGGATGTGTCCCATCTGTCGGATGAGGGGTTCTGGGAGGTGCTGAAACTGACGAAAAAGCCCTTTGCAGCCAGTCATTCCAATTCCAGAGCCCTTTGCGGCCATAGACGAAACCTCACGGATGAAATGATACGGGCTGTCGGGGAGCGGGGCGGCGTGATCGGTTTGAATTTTTGCGAAAAATTTATCGGTGAGAAAGGGGAGGACCTGCTGGAGAGACTTACGGATCACGCCAGGAGGATTACGGATGCCGGAGGAATGGAATGTCTGGGATTGGGGAGTGATTTTGACGGTATTCCGGTCAACAGGAGCCTTCCGGGAGCGGAAAGCCTGGACAGACTTTGGGAGGCGCTGCACAGGGGCGACTTTACAGAAAGGCAGCTGGACAAAATATTTTCTGAAAATACGCTCCGGCTCTATCGGGAAGTCCTGGGGTAAACCGTATGCTGCCGGATAGAATGGTACGCTGGCCTTCCGTACAAAATCGGGAAGTCCTGGGGAAAACCGTATGCCGCCAGATAGATGGTACGCTGGCCTTCCGTACAAAATCGGGAAGGTCTGGGGGAAATCGTATGCCGTCAAATGTGCTTCACGTTGTTTGGAACGGTCTTTACGCAGGCAAGCGTCCGCCTGAACATCAGGGAAAGAACTTCAGGGAACTTCCGGGAAAGGTAAAAATCACTTGCAATTTCACGGTTACGTGTTATAATAAGACACATGGAAGCATAGCTCAGCCGGGATGAGCGTTCGCCTCACACGCGAAAGGTCAGGAGTTCGAGCCTCCTTGCTTCCA
>CANQCF010000177.1 GCA_947589505.1 uncultured Acetatifactor sp.
CACTGGGCGACCAGATATACCTCCGCCTCCTCTGTGGCCTGATAGATCCCGCCGAAGACCATCTCCGCCAGCTCCGGGCTGGAAAAGCTGCCGATCTCGGCGCCGCCCACTTCGCTGGTGGAACACCCCACCACAAAGAGATCGCCCTTCTTTAATCCCGCGATCTCAAGAAGCTCTTTTGCCGCTCTGTACGCCTCGTCCCCGATCATGGTCATCTCATTCATCAAAAAACGCCTCCTTTTCCGGGCGGAAAACGATTCCGCTCCCTGTTTCCGCATATTTTGTATCCGTTCAAATAATTCATTTCGAACCTTATTTTTAAACAACTACATCCGCCAAACAACAGATAGCCCCTCAAGGCTGCCCTGCGGATGCTGTTGATTGAGCCGCCATCATAGTTTGAGAGTTTTTATTATGTCTTATTCTACCACAGGGAAAAAGGGATGTAAATCAACAGTTCCGCCAGCCAACTTTATGAGCAAGACCAGTTGCCGAACGCCAGTACACGCGGCCTTGCAAATAAAACAGCCTGACTTAACTGTTGACATTGAACGACAGGGACGCGCGCCTCCGGTAATATTTTTTCCGCAGCTGCGCAAAATGGATATTGTAAGGTTTGTCAATTCTTGGTAAACTATATTTCAGTGAAAGATCTCAACCACCGAGAAAGGATCGAAGGGATTAAAAAAATGGACAAGATAGCGGTTTTGATTCCCTGCTATAATGAAGCGCAGACCATTGAAAAAGTGATAAAGGACACCCGCAGCGCCCTTCCGGAAGCGGTGATTTATGTCTATGACAATAATTCCACGGACCGCACGGCGGAGCTGGCGGCCGCGGCCGGAGCCATCGTCCGGCAGGAATACAAGCAGGGAAAGGGAAATGTGATCCGAAGGATGTTCCGGGAGATCGATGCGGAGTGCTATCTGATGCTGGACGGCGACGACACCTACCCTCTGGACGCCGCCAGGGAACTGGTGGACAAGGTTCTGCAACGCCACGCGGATATGGTAGTAGGGGACCGGCTTTCTTCCACCTATTACACAGAAAACAAGCGTCCTTTCCACAATTTTGGCAATAACCTGATGCGAAATGGGATCAACTGGCTGTTCCGCTCGGATATCAAAGACATCATGACCGGTTACCGCGCCTTCAGCTATGAGTTTGTAAAGACTTTCCCCGTCTTCTCCCAGGGCTTTGAGATCGAGACGGAGATGACCATTCACGCCGTAAACTACAATATGCAGGTGGAAAACGTGGTGGTGGAATACCGGGATCGGCCGGAGGGAAGCGTGTCGAAGCTGAACACTTTTCAGGATGGATTCCGGGTCATACACAAAATGATCCAGTTATACAGAAACTACAAACCCTTGCATTTCTTTGGTCTGACCTGCCTGCTGCTCATGCTTGTCGCGCTGCTCCTTGTCGCCCCCGTGATCGGCGTCTATTTCCAGACCGGCCTGGTTCCAAGGTTTCCTACCCTCATCGTCAGCGGCTTTCTGGCGCTGGCCGGGATCCAGTCCTTTTTCACAGGCCTCACGCTGGAGATCATGGCCGCCAAGGATCGTCGGGACTTTGAGTACCGGCTGAACCGCGTCCATGCGGACAAGTGCGCCAAGGTGGAAACCCGAAAATAAACGAATCACATCTACTTCTCCTGATGCGTTTACTTTGATTCGGCTATCATCCCCACATCAAAAAACAGCGCCAGGATCAAGACTCTGCTGTCCATGTAAAACTGTCGACAAATGGAGCCGGATTCGAGTGATTCCAGGCTGCTTACACTATCTGTCTGAATTTCTCTAATAGAACAGCACCTGCTTTAAGATCTGCACCGCTGAGATCACGACCAGGAACAACACGTTCAGAAGCGCAAAGGTCACCAGGTACTTTTTCATGTGTTCCTTGTCCCGGTGGCGGTACTCGCTGAGCGTAATCAGGCTCGCCAGGGAGGCGATGGGAGTTCCCAGGCCGCCCACATTCACAGCCACCAGGAGATTGCTGAAATCCCCCGTAAAATGCGACAGCATCACTGCAGTGGGCACGTTGCTGAAGCACTGGCAGCAGAGAATGCTGAAGAGCAGCACCCTGCCCGGAATAATCACGGAAAAAAGCTTCTGCACTGCGGAGATCCTCGCCATATTTCCCGAAAACACGAAGAAAACCATAAATGTCGCCAACAGCGGGTAGTTCACATCTTTCAGAGACTTTTTATCCGCAAAGAACATGACGATGGTGACCAGCGCCGTGCAGACCAGGTACGGCACGATGCGCAGCACCGCCAGTATGGAGATGAGAAAGAGTACGCTGTAAAGAATCGTCCTCCTGGCGTGAAACTCGTAATCCTCCTGATGCGCCAGTTCCATGGGCTCCTTGGGAATCACGACGCAGCAGATGACGATCAGAAGCAGCGCCGAGAAAAAGGGCAGAAACATGATCTTGACAAACTGCACAGTGGGAATATCATAGTAGGAATACAGATATAAGTTCTGGGGATTGCCAAAGGGCGTGATCATGCCTCCCAGGTTTGCCGCGATATTCTGCAGGACGAATGTGTACGCCATATATTTCTTCTTATTCGTGGTTTCCAGCACAAAATATCCTAACGGGAGGAAGGTCAAAAGCGCCATGTCGTTGGCCAGGAGCATGGAACCTATGTAGGTGATGAACACCACCCCCGTGATCACGTTCCTCGTGTTGCTCAGGCTGTCCACGATCTTCTCCGCCGCCAGCTCAAAGGTGTGGATCCGGGCAAACCCGCATACCACCTCCAGCGTACAGAACAGACAGGCCAGCGTCTTTACATCAAAATATCCAAAATATTCCTTATCCGGATGCACAAAAAAACAGGTCACCAGCATCGCCAGGATCGCAATGCACAGCACCGGCTGTTTTTTCACAACGGAAACTGCTCTTTTCATACCCCTACCTCTGGACACTCCTCTCAAAAATTCAATTCCTAAGGCATGGTATATACTCTTTCCCGAAATTTGTCAACATATTTTTCCAGTTCAGCCAGCCGCCGAGTTTTGGGAAAAATCGTGCTCGCACGAATTTTTCCCAGAAACCGGCGGCTGAGGGAGCGCCATTTTATGAGCAAAGATAGTCGCGAAGCGACGGAGAGCGCCGCAGGCGCGACTTTGCGAATGGCGCGGGCTGAACTCATGAATATCCCTTTGCTTTCCGGGCAGAATAAATCCGCAGAAACCTGGTCTCCGGCAGCCGATCCGAAAGTCAATGCGATCCGCACAAAAACTTTCCCTCAGCGCCGACCGCCGACTGACCGACTGTAAAAAAGCCCGTGAATCACCCGCGGGGAAAGGATGCGATCATGGAACAACAGACAGTAAAGAAGAACCTCCAGGAAAATATTGACATTCTGAACCAGCGGCTTCCCCTGAAGATCAGTTTTGATCTGATGGGCAGGGACGTATATCTGGAAGACAGAAAAGCCTACTGGGTGGGAATCAACGGTTTCTGCGAGGCGGACTTGCTGGAGAAAATCTTCGCCGGCCTGCAGAGCACGGAGGGGGACGCTGATCAGAAGATCACAGACCTCCGAAAATTTCTGGCGACGAAGATCGGCTTCGTGCAGCTCAGCTATGAGACCGGCTTTGACAAGCTCCTGCAGGGCCTTACCAGCGGCAATTCCCTGTTGTTTGTGGACGGATTTGACGAAGCCGTCGTCATGGACACCCGGAATTACCCTTCCCGAGGCGTGGAAGAACCGGAACTGGAAAAAATGACCCGGGGAGCCCGGGACGGCTTTAACGAGACCCTTCTGACCAACGCCAACCTGATCCGCCGCAGGATCCGCAGCACCCAATTGGTCTTTCAGATCCACACCGTGGGAACAGTGGGAAAGACCGACGTAGCCATCACCTACCTGCGGGACCGTTGTGAACCGGAACTGGTGAAACGGGTGGAAAAAGCTCTGAAAAGTCTGGACGTCACCTCCCTGACCATGGGATCAAAAAGTCTGGAAGAACTTCTGGTAAAGCGCCGCTGGTGGAACCCGCTTCCCAGTATGCAGATGACCGAACGGCCGGACGTTGCCGCCAGCTACCTGACGGAGGGACATGTGCTGATCCTGGTGGACAACACCCCCATGGCGCTGATCCTGCCCTG
>CANQCF010000178.1 GCA_947589505.1 uncultured Acetatifactor sp.
TATTTTGTATCCTGCTGTCTCTTTTTTCTAGTTTCCAAGATCCTTCTGCCAGTCCACCAGGTCCTTCAGCGTCACCGTATCCACAACGCCGCTGACCGCCTCGTTGATCTTCTTCCAGAGAAGGTATGTGACGCAGCCTTTCTGCCTCTCGCAGTCCGCCGCGTCCTCCTCCACACAGGCCACCGGCGCAAGGCTCCCCTCCGTCAGCCGCAGGATCATCCCCGCCGTATAGTCCTCCGGCTTCTTCCGGAGCAGATACCCTCCCTGGGGCCCCCGTACGCTCTTGACGTACCCCGCCTTATTCAGGACGGATATGATCTGTTCCAGATATTTGTCCGAAATACCCTGCCGCTCCGCAACGTCCCTGATCCGGATCGGGGTCCCCTCGTCGTTCATCGCGAGATCCAGCATCAGCCGCAGCGCGTATCTTCCCCTTGTCGAAATCTTCATCCAACACCTCCCAGCGCTTTTCCGCCTTATCCCGGCAGTCTTTTTTTTATTTTCCTACTTAACAGATAGACTATATTGGAATTATAGCGCTTTTTGGGATTTTGTCAATATGTTTTCGAAAAGAGAATACTCAATGCTTCCCGCCGCGAAAAAATTGACAGGTCAGAGCGAACAATGTATAATTTTTTGTAAGATTGTATTCTGGCGATTGTGAGTTCTGTCCGAATCAATGGAAAATTCATGGCCTTAAAAAGGAGAACGGGAATGGGAAATATAAAACTGTTTGGCATTTTTGATTTCCCCGAGACGACATCTATTGATACGGCAATTGGGGATATTCTTGGTAAAAATAAAACAAACGGCTGTCTGACAGATCTAACCCAGAAAAGACAGGCAGAACCAAGGAGTAGTGGTAGAAGAGGTCTCTATGAGGCAGCAGTTTATATCCTGCTCTTATATGCAGACCCCAAGGAAGAAAAAGAACTAGAAAATAATTATTTGGCAAAATGTGGCTACAGTACCAAGAATTCATCAGATGGTTCATATAGCCAAAATTACCATAAGCATATATGGGGCGACAGAAGTGACTCCGGGAAATTATCCTCAACCAATGATAACTTATCCGGTGTTTTGCCCGGAAAAACACTGGCTGATCTAAAGGACCTCTTTCCGTGGGAAAACAAGCCAGCAGACGCGGCTTTGCGCGCCTTCTTTGAAAGCAAGGACGATACAAAGAACACCGATGAATCCATTACCAAAAGAATGAAAGACATCAGAGATGTTATATTTGATGATACTGGTAACACTCCATCTCAATCAACCCCTATAAATAACCAGAACGGAGCGGACAAGATGAACATAGAAGAAGAAATCAAAAACCTCATTATGGAAGGCGGCATTCACCAGATCATTTTCACGGGAGCGCCCGGCACAGGCAAGACGTATATTGCTACGAAAATTGCAGAGGAACTTGGGGGTTCCGCCAAATTGTCAAACGACAAATTTTACCAATTGGTACAGTTCCATCCGTCTTACGACTATACGGACTTCGTAGAGGGACTCCGCCCCATTCAGTCAGACGGAAACAACAATATTCAGTTTGCAAAGCTGGACGGCATATTCAAGAAGTTCTGTCGTGAGGTTGTTAAGAAAAATAAAAATGCAGACTCCCAAAACGAGGAACAATTATACTTTTTCATCATCGACGAGATCAACCGCGCCGACCTGTCCAAAGTCTTTGGCGAACTCATGTATTGTCTGGAAAAAGATAAACGCGGCGAAAACCACCGCGTAAATACGCAATACCAGAATCTTCCTACCTACATGTATGATCCGGAGAACAAGAAATGGGTGGAGAAAAACGACGATGTGTTCAAGGAAGGATTTTACATTCCGGAAAATGTGGTCATCATCGGCACGATGAACGATATCGACCGCTCCGTGGAAAGCATGGACTTCGCTTTGCGCAGACGTTTTGAGTGGAAAGAATTCATGGTAGATGAGGACCTTCTTCGTAACGCATTTAATGCCAAAGACAAAGACTCTCAAGAACCGAAATACGGAAAAATAATAGCCGATGAGAATGATAAGCTGATTGATGATATCATAAACCTAAATAAGGAAATAAGGACCAAAGGGAAAGACTACGGCTTAAACCGTCAATATGACATCAGTCAGGGACAGTTTGCCAATCTTCCGGATGATATTAAGGATGCTTCAAATACTTCGGATGCTCTGCAGAAATTAAAAGAACATGTATGGAACTATAGGATAGAATCCCTTCTTCGGGAATATATGCGCGGAAATGATGAGTCAGAAATCGCTTCTTTTGTGGCGGACTGTCGCAAAGCCTTCTTGCCTGAAGAAGGAACCGGTGGAAATGGAGCCACGAGTTCAAACGATAAAAATGAATCGTCCGGAAGCAGTGATTCCGTAAACGAGAACTCCGCAGACCAGGACTCAGAAACCAAGGGGCAATAGGACGATGAGTAATGAAACGCAGACGAATACGACAGTTTCCGAAAAAACACCTTCGCAGGAACAGCGGGGATTGAGGATCTGGCTGAAGGATTTTACTGCAATAAGAGACAGAAAGGTAAAAGACAAAAGCGGGAATACTATTAATTTTGATGATGATACGATCATTGAAATCTGTAAAGGTATACAAGACACCATTAATACTGACACACATTCGATCATTAATTATAATGGGGAAGACAGGGATACTCCTGCCATTTTCCGTTATTGGAGCAATGGGGAATTTGCTGTCGATCGATATGTCGGCATCATTATAGACAAAAACGACAACCAGATCGTCATTGGCTCCCGCTTTGACCAGGACGCAGAGAAACAGTACTTCCTTCAATATGTTTTTTCCAAGGCGTTTGACGAGAATGGAAAAATCTTTAAAAACATGAACCCGACCGGCAGATATGAGACAACCTGGGATCTGCTGATCCTGTTCATGTTCATACAGCGCCTGAAGGAAGCATTCCGCAAGGGGATATTCAGAAAATACCGGCAGTTTTTATATAACGATTCCAACGTAAAAGGTCAGATCGATATTGCCCGCTATATAAAACTTGATATTCCCGAAAACGGCAAAATCGCTTACCGCAAAAGGGAATATACTCCGGACAACTACTATAATATTCTGTTCCTGCGCGCGCTGAATGAGATGGAAAAGAAAAATCCGCAAATAGTAAAGCACCTGCTCGCCGATAATCCGGAGGTCAAAAAAACTCTGACCATCCTCAAGAGCTCCATTCCCGAATGGAGCACCGTCAACATCCAACAGGTACTGAAAAATACAGAGCAAAAGATCACACATTCCGTATACCGGAATTACGAGCAGCTGCGCGTAATCTCCCGAATCATCCTCAGAAGGCTTGGTTTTAACGCCTTTAACCCAAACAAAGAAAAGGCTATGGGCATATTGATCTCCATGCCAACGCTGTGGGAAAAGTTTCTCGAAAAGACCGTGGTTTCCCCGGCTGCCCGACGGCTCGAATGTACCTATATTTCGCAGGGCCAGCGAAGCAGAAACGACAGGCGCGACGGTATCCTGATACTTAACGGAAAACGAGAGATAAAACCGGATTTTTATTTAGAGGATCAAAAACTCGTTCTTGATGCCAAATATAAAAATAATTGGAAAGAGACGATTGATGATGATGCCAGACCATGGAAAGAGGATCAAAAATGGGACAACGTCAGGGAAGACGTCTTTCAGGTCATGGCATATATGCTTTCACTCGAATGTAAATTGGGCGGTGTCCTCTTCCCATATCAATATAAAAATGAAGATGACCGCAGGAAGAAACAAAAAGATTTTTACGACTCAGCAGAAAACAAACTATTAAGCATATTTCCATACAATGCCAAAAAAGACGCAGCCGAGGATCGATATTTTTTCCGTCTTCCCTATCTCATTCCAAATTATGAAGATACGGACTCCGGCTCCTATCATGACTTTGCGCGGAAAATGCAGGAGAGCGCGGACAAGATGACAGAGGTATTGGAATCTCTTGCACTGTAATTCCTGATTCCGTTTCCTTTTCTCCCTGCCCTTATCCGGCTCAGCCGGCCGCGCTGTTACAGCGCGGCCGTGTTCGTGTTCTGCTGATACTGGAATCCAAAATTCGCCTTT
>CANQCF010000179.1 GCA_947589505.1 uncultured Acetatifactor sp.
CTGGATTGACCTATACGGAAAATGGCATTGGCATGTCCGGTGCCATCGTTCGGATGTACGAGGATATGGTATTAAAGATCCAGCCCTCCGCTCCGTGGACAGAGCGCGAAGTGACGATCCTGAAATGGCTTTGCGGAAGGGTTCCGGCACCGGAAGTAATCGCCTGCAGTGAATGGGAGGGGAAAACTTATCTGTTGATGTCACGAGTGAAAGGAAGAATGGCATGTGATGAGTTCTTCCTCGATCGGCCTGAACAGCTGACGGCGCGTCTGGCCGAAGCGATGCAGCTGCTGTGGGATGTAGATATCTCGGATTGCCCGATCCAGCGCGACCAGGAGACTGAACTGGCAGAGGCGCGTTTTAGAGTAGAACGGGGGCTGGTAGATCTGAACAATGTGGAACCGACCACCTTTGGGCCTGGCGGATTTAAAGACCCGGAGGCGTTGCTTCACTGGTTGGAGTGCAATCAGCCGTCTTATGAACCGGTTTTCTCCCATGGAGATTTCTGTCTGCCGAATATATTTTTGACCGAGACAGGAGTCAGCGGTTTCATCGATCTGGGTGATGCAGGAGTCGGCGATCGGTGGAGGGATATTGCGCTCTGCCATCGGAGTCTGCGGCATAACATGTATGGAAAATATGCTTCAAAAGAGCGGGAGGCAGATGCAAACCGATTGTTTGACGCGTTGGGCGTTAAGCCGGATGCGGAAAAACTGAGGTGGTATTTGCTGCTGGACGAACTATTTTAAGATACCATAATATCCAGGAAAAATCACAGATAAAGGAACAGCAAAATCAGATGATATGTTCAGATGTAAGTAATAGTAATCAAATAGAAACTGTTCTTAAATGTTGGGATTTGAATCATCCACAAATGTGCGGGCAGTTTCATGAAGAAACCGCCAGACTAATTTTTAAGATTACGGCTGATTCGCAGGATTATATTTTGAAAGGTATTCCCTGTGAAGTGCCCGAATCTACTGTAAAGAGTAATGTTTGTGCGCATCTGTTTCTGGGGAATAAAAATGGCATGGCTCCCAGGCTTTATCCGACGAAGACCGGAGAATACTATGTCAGTGATCAAAACCATTGGTTTTATCTCATGGAATTTATTGACGGTAGGAAACTGGAGGAAAACCCGGACGATGAGTACAGGATCGGCCAGGCGGCAAGAAAACTGCACAATTTGCGGGGATGCGATGTGAAATCACCTCTCACACAGAGTAAAGAACGTTTTTACGGTTGGTTTAGAAATCGCAGCTTTGCAAAGGAATTTGATGCCATTCTGGATACGCTTCCGGATTTCACAACATTTGACCAGTGCTTTGTTCATACAGATATTGGCCCACATAATACAATGCTGCGGAAAAACGGTGAGATTGCGTTCATTGATATGGATGATGCAGGTATTGGAAGCCGATACTTGGACATTGGCTGGCCGTTTATCATGCAGTTTGTCGTTTTCAATCATGACACAGAAGAAATGCGCTATCGATTTGATCTGGCTCAAAGCTTTCTGCGTGGGTACTATGGCGAAGAAAAAATCTCCAGAGAAGAGTATGACTTATTGTTTCAAGGGGCCATACAGATGCATATTTCATATATGCAAGTCTATGGACCTTACGCAGTAGATTCCCTTTGGAAAATCTTGCTGTTCGGCATCGATCAGAAAGAACCGCTGTGGGAAATGATTCAAGGCAATGACTGTTCCATCGGAATTTAAAAAGAAAGGCAAATGGGTATAGTATGTGAGAGGATCCAGGTGACAAAAGCCGGAACCGGAATATTTTAAACGAGGATGTTACTCTGCATCCCAGCCCAGGAAATAAACCTCCCTGCAGCCCGCCTCCGCAAGACAGTCCGCAGCGATCTGGCTCCGATATCCCGCATTACACCCCAAGATCACGCCATTTTCTCCGACACTGTCCGCCCATTTTTCGGGCGCGTCAAGGATCTCTGTCATAGGGACATTCACCGCTCCCGACAGATGCTCTCTTTCATACTCTTCCCGGGAGCGCACATCCCAGAAGACAGGGGCCTTATCCTTTCGCAGAAGGTTCTCTGCCTCCTGTTTCGTGATACGGCTTCCCCGGCAGATGTCTTCCGGGTATTGTATTTCATGGTGTTGTCTCCCCTGACATTGTATCCTTTGATATTGTGTCCCTTGACATTGTATTTCCTGGTATCGTTTCCCTTGATATGGTCTCTCCTGGTATTGTTTCCCTTGGCATTGAATTTCCTGGTATCGTTTCCCTTGGCATTGTATTTTCTGGTATTGTTTCCCTTGATATGGTCTCTTCTGGTATTGTTTCCCTTGGCAATGTTTCCTTTGGTACTGTTTCTCCCAAGAATTTTTGTCCCAATCAGTTTTAGTGTTTTTAGCGGCATCGCCGGAAAAGTCCTCCGGCTTTCTGCGCCGTTTTCTGTCCAGGGCCCGCGCCGTGATCACAGCAGCCTCCCGGTGGGAGACTTTCTTTTCCATGCCGAAAAGTTTTATTTTTTCCTGATTTTCCTCCGGCACTCTCTCGGAAGTTTCACAGACTCTCTCCAATTTGCAAGACATTGGGCCCATGATCCCTTTGGCGTAGACCTGGGCCACATGATTCACGCAGACCCGGCAGTCGTAAAGGTCCGCCAGTTCTCCGGCGGATCCCCAGTCGGCTTCGTCTGCCTCCCCACACTCCTTTCGGAGAAATTCATGGAGGATTCGAGCGGCCTGTCGTCTGAGCAAGGGTTTTTCGGCCTCCAGAAGGTCCTGGGGATCCAGCCACCCCCTTTGTCTCCCGTACTCCAACAGTCCGTCGGGATTTCTCTTTAGCTCTCTCCTCAGATCTGCTTCCCGATCCGCCGGGAAGACCTCCACATGTTGTATCGCGTTCCCCACTGATGTTTCCTGATCCACTGAAGAGACACCCACATGTTGTATGGCGTTCCCCGTAAGTGTTTCCCGATCCGCCGGGGAGATTCCTACATGTTGTATCGCGTTCTCCGTCAATCTTTCAGAAGATTGCTCGGACGAGCTCTTTTCCCTTTCAGAATCATATTGGGACCATAAGAGCCTTACAAAATCCCCGGTGGAAATTTCCTCCCGTCTGTTCTCTCTTTCTCCAAACGGTAACTGTTCCTCCTGAGCAATCCGGGAAGATGTCCCGACACTCTCTTCGGACTTTTTAGTCTGACCTGGCTTCGATAAAAACGTTTCTTCGGTCGCCGAAGTTATGGAAATATCCATGCAGTCGCGCTCTTTCTCCCAACTGTCATCCGGCAGAATTTTCTCCTTACACATTCGGCGTCACCTTAAGGGTCAGATTATCACATCCCTCCAGGCTCTCAACCCGGAAGATTCCGGAGGTGTTGATTTCTTCCTCTCCCGTCCAGAGGTTCCGAATCTGGTAGCTGGCCGCCTTCAGGAACCGTTCTCTGTCTGCCAGCTTTTCACCCAGATACCGGCAGATTCTCTGAACATCCACCTCATAGCCTTCCGCTTTTTTCTCCTGGCTTAAATTCAGGAAGGAAAGCGCAACGCTGCCGTCCGCCAGCGGTTTAGCCAGAATATCCACCCGGTCGTTGTCGCGGATGTAAACTTTGTCAGGTTCGTTCTGATGGTCGGACTCGCCATTGTTTTCACAGCCGACGCTCTCGCCAGGAACCTTCTTACGATCAACTTCATCGTTTTCAGGAATGGAACCATTATCACATGACACTCCTGTCAGTTTACTGCTGTAAATTCTCTTTGCCTGTATTCCAAGAGGATCCTGGTTCAGGGCGATCAATTCCTCATTGGCGATGATCTTCCAAAGCGCGTCCCCCTTTTTCACCCGGCGCAGATCCAGCCCCAGCATCAGGGGGGCGTTCATCATGCACCACATGGCCATGTGGGTCCTGCACATAGTTTCCGTCAGTCCGTTCATTCCGATCATCAGCATGTCCGGATCGTTCCAACCCCGGTCCAGCCCGGCGAACTCGTCCATGATCACCGC
>CANQCF010000180.1 GCA_947589505.1 uncultured Acetatifactor sp.
TTCTGTTGTTCTCCATGGATTCCGCGAGGTATATGTATTCCCCGTCATATCCCACCACCGGTATGAAGTGGAGCCAGTATTTCCCCGGATAGGTCTTGATATACGCGATCACGGGAACCCCCCGGCTGACCTCCCTCTTTAACTGCTGAAGATTTCCGCAACAGTACTCTGCGCGGTAACGCTTTCCATCCGAAGATCCGGCCTTCTCCAGCTCCCTGTTTAAAAGCCTTACCAGCCCTTTGGGATGCACCGCGCCTTTCTTTGTCTTCGAGGGCATCCTTTGGTACAGTCCCTCTCCCCGTGCAGGAATCCCCAGATTTCTCAGGACATACGCGGCCGCGTAGCCGGAACAGCTCGGGCCGCTCTGCAGGTCCATACGGTTTTCCTTCCGGATCAGATATTCCGCCGGCGGCTTTTCCAGCCCCCGGCGGAACCTGGGAAAACCCTCCCAAAAGAAATCCAGGATCGTCGCTATAACAAGGTATTCCGCCATTGTTGACAACAACCATATCACATAAAACATACTTTTTTCCTGATACCACACGCCATTTCAGAAAGCCGCGGGCAAAACGGATCATGGAACCTTATTCATACGAAATGTACTGGCTATAGTTATCCCAGATACAGCACATCCAGGTCTTTCCCTGGTTCAGGACAATTTCTTTTCCGTCCTTGTCGTAATAATAGTTCGCTCCGTTATCGCCGTCTCTCTCCCAGGTCCCCTCGATCACCTTGCCGTTTGTAAAAATATAGCAGTCTCCGCTTCCATGGATCCTAAATGCCAGATAATCATAATTTGGATCATCTGGAAGCCTTTCTTCGCCGTGGCAGACCTTGAACACTACGTTCGTCACCGCAATCTGCTCTTCATTCATATTGTCGATCATAGGATCGCCGTACTGATAACGATAGTAGAGGTGATCATCCGAATGATACTCAAAATGCGGGTTGTCCTCGCCGTAGTTTCCGTAACCGCCGCTGTTTTTCCCTGTGCCGCCGGGCCAGATCATCACAGCGTCAGGGTAATCGTCATAAGTGGCAAGACGATCGTTGGCAAAGGAAAACGCCTGCTCAAAAGTGGAGCGATACTCTTTTTCATATCCTCTCGCCTCAACGCCGGCCGTATATTTGTCCGTGTTCAGATAGCCGGTAAACTCGGAAGCACACCCGGGGAGCAGACTGGTATCCCGGAAGAACGCCGCATCATACCCGTTATAAATACCTGCCACGGCAGCGCTGATATTGTCGATCCTGTCGGAATTGATCAGTTCCTCCACCCAGGGGCGGGCAAGTCCCCAGTTGACATAAATCGAATCAAAGGACATCGCCTCATAAATATAATAGTCACGGCTGGAACGGATCGGTCCGATCTTTCCAAGGTCGTCGTAGTCCTCAAAAATACACATCAGACGAGTGATACGTCCCTCCACAGGCGCCTCATAGATAATGCTGGCCTGGGAAATGCCGTACTGATGCAGCTTAGGCGAACTGGAACTGTAACCCGCGCGCTCATTGTTAGGGATCATGACCGCCATGTTCCGGCGTTTTACCACATCCTCATCCTTCCACTCGCCGGTGAGGTAACTCTGCATCTTCCCATCCTTCACCTCGCGCTCGGTGATGGGATTGTCCTCTCCGCCACTGGGAAGCTCCACTTTGTCAGATCCGGCGGGCTGGCTATCCTCCGTGCTCTCCTGCCCGGAAATATTCTGTGAATTGTCTGTCAAGTCTTCCGATTCCTGATCATCCATATCCTGAATCGACTCACCTTCCAGAATCGGAGAATCCACCGGCTGGTTGGCATTGCAGCCCGAAAGAACAAGTGTGATCGCCAGCGCCATCATAGCTATTCTTCTTTTCATATATGCAGATCCTTTCTATTTATGTAGAATTTAACCCAACTATACTTTAACACTTCCGATAGGACATTGTCAAACATTCCGCGCCCTTTTAGCAGAGGAAATTTGTCAAGCGTCCGTCAATCCTCGATCAGCCTCAGGCCCGCAGTGTCCGTCACCGGCAGAGAAAACAGGATTGCCTTTGCCGGACTGTCGGGGCCCGCTTTCTCCATTACCGCTTTCATGATCGGATTCTTCTGCTCTGTTTTTGTCACGATAAAAAAGATTTCCTTCTCCGCCGCCAGGGACACGCCCATAAACTTTTCAGCGTGCTCCATGCCCGTGCCTTTTGCCGGGAGCACGGTTCCGCCGTATGCCCCGGCCTCCCGGGCCGCATCCATCACAAGTTCCATGTAACCCCTGTCCGCGATGATTATGATCAACTCATGTTCCGTACCCTTCAAGGCCGATTCCTCCTCTTTCTGATATTCGTCCTTCGTCAGCAGGAACCGAAGCGCTTTTTTCCCGCCTATGCTGCTCAATGGGACGGCAAAAGCGATACCGCCTCCCGGCGCGTCGATATGAAGCTTCTGCCGGAGCGCTTTTTTTAGGGAAAGCCAGCTCTCTTCCTCCTGCACGGCAAAGATCACTGTCTTCTCGGTGCCCTCCAGCCCCAGATAATTTAAGATATCGCTGCCTGCCGTCCCGGTCCCCAGCGTCATAAAAGTGACTTCCAGGCCCTTCTCTTTATACAGTTTTGCGTATTTTCCACCGTTCTTTCTGTCCACGATCACAGCGGTCAGGTACAGTCTTCCCATATCATTCTTCCTGCCTTAAAGATTTCACAGCCCGGCCCGGGGGTTCGGTCTTCGATCGCCGCCGTTCCCTCCGTCGTCCGGCCCTTTTCGCTTTATACAAGCTTGCCTGCGCATATTTCCTCTGAAATTTTGATTCCGATTATGCCGCACTACCGTTTCATTTTTTTCTTTTTCTACCTGAGCGGCAATGAAAAATCGGCCTTGGTTCCGCCAGATTACAACTCGATAAACTTCATATCCTGCCTGAACGACTCCGAAAAACAGGCCTTGGTTCCACCGCGCTACAGCTTGATGACCTCCATATCCTGCCTAAACGGCCCTGAAAAACATGCCTTAATTTCGCCGGGTTACAGCTCGATGATCTCCATGTCCCCAAACGCATCCAATGTAACATACTGCTGCCTCTGCACTTCCCTGTGCCGCCTGCTCTCCTTGAGCCTAAACACCAGCCCCATGATCTGGATCGTGATCAGCGGCGTCATGGCCACCATCGCCACCACCCCGAAGGCATCCGTGATGATGTTCCCTCCCGCCGCCTGGCAGGCTCCCATGGCAAAAGGGAGCAAGAAGGCCGCCGTCATAGGGCCGGAAGCCACCCCGCCGGAGTCAAAGGCAATGGCGGTAAACAGCTTCGGCACAAAAAAGCTCAGGATCAGAGCCGCCGCGTACCCCGGAACCAAGAACCACATGACGGAAATCCCCGTGAGCGCGCGAAGGAGCGCGATCCCCACGGAAAAGGAGACCCCCACAGACAGGCTCAGGCCCATGGCCCTGGCGGAAACTGCGCCGGAGGTCATCTCCTCCACCTGCTTTGTAAGCACGAACACCGCCGGTTCCGCAAGCACGATAAAATAGCCGATCACCATGCCCACCGGTATGATGATCCAGGAATAGGGAAGGCCCGCGATGGTCTGGCCCAGATAATTGCCCGCCGGCATGAAACCCACATTCGCCCCTGTCAGGAACAGCGTCAGACCGGCGTATGTATAAGCGAGACCGACCGCGATCTTGATCAGCGCCTTCTTTTTCATATCTCTGGAAATCATTTGGTATGCAGCAAAAAACAATACGATGGGAAGCAGGGAGACCGCCATCTCCTTCATATAGACGGGAAGCCCGGACGCGAACAGCCCCCAGAGCTCCACCGTGTCGTCAATCACCGGAATCGCCTCTGAAACATGCTCCGTCTGCCCCGGGTGATAGATCATGCCCAGAACCAGCACAGCCAGGATAGGACCGATGGAGCACAGGGAGACCAGGCCGAAACTGTCGTCCGCCGCCCGTCT
>CANQCF010000181.1 GCA_947589505.1 uncultured Acetatifactor sp.
ATCGGGATTTGGCGGTATGTAAAGTCATGTTGCGGAATTGTAAAGCTGATGTGATGGAATTGTAAAGCAGTTGTGGTGGTTATTGACAATGGTTTTTGCTATCATGAAATCACCCAAATCGAAGGAGGATTTCATTATGACGCTGCCAGAGAAAATCATCAAACTTAGAAAAGCGAATGGTTGGTCGCAAGAAGATTTCGCAGAAAAACTGAATCTATCACGCCAGGCAATCAGTCGATGGGAAAATGGAACTGCACTGCCCGATGCCCAAAACATATTGCAGATCAGTAAACTGTTCCATGTTACAACAGATTATCTGCTGAATGACGATTATGAAAACGATAGTGATATTCCTGCGGTTAAAACTGCGACAGAAGAAACGAAAGCTTTGTTTTTGAAAAAGAAGAAGCTGCATCTGATAGCTGCAATTTCTTTCACGATCGCATCGTTATGCTGTACAATAGGACTGGCAAATAGTACACATGATGCTGCAACCGCACTTTTTGTTTCTAGTTGTGCTCTTAGCTCATTCAATGCAGCTGCACAATTTGTCTTATATTTTAAGAAACGGTAAAGTGATCTGCACAACAAATTCCCGTTGTCGAACGGAACACAACTAAGAAAAGGAACCGGCGGCGAAAAAACGGCATAGCCCGCAGGCTACGCCGTTTCCTGAAAGCAATCTTATGCTGTTTTATGAGTACCGCCCACGGGCGGCCCCTATGCATTGCTTTATTTTATGAGCACCGCCCACGGGCGGCCTTCATGCATCGCTTTATCCTCTACGATCACAGTCTCTTCAGAAGTTCCTCTCTCTGTGCCTCGTAGCCGGGCTTTCCAAGGAGGGCGAACATGTTCTTCTTGTAGCTCTCCACGCCGGGCTGATTAAAGGGATTTACTCCCAGCAGATAGCCGCTGACGCCGCAGGCAAACTCGAAGAAGTAGAACAGTTCGCCAAGGTAGAACTCGTTTACCTCGGGAACGGTCACCATCAGGTTGGGAACCTGTCCGTCGGTGTGGGCCAGGATCGTGCCGTTCATGGCGCTCTTGTTCACGAAGTCAACGCTCTTTCCGGCAAGATAATTCAGGCCGTCCAGATCCACGGGCTCCTCGCCGATGATGATCTCCTCCCGGGAAGTCTCCACATTGATCACGGTCTCGAACATCAGGCGGGACCCGTCCTGGATAAACTGTCCCATGGAATGCAGATCGGTGGTCAGATCCACGCTGGCGGGGAACAGTCCCTTGTGATCCTTGCCCTCGCTCTCTCCGAAGAGCTGCTTCCACCACTCGGATACATAGTGAACGGCGGGCTCATAGTTCGCAAGGATCTCCACGCTCTTTCCTTTTCTGAGAAGGATATTGCGGATAGCCGCATACTGAAGGGCGTCATTCTGCTCGAAGTCATTCTCCAGGGCCCTCTTGCGTCCGCTGGCAGCGCCCTCCATCAGTTTATCGATGTCCGCGCCGCTGACCGCGATGGGAAGCAGGCCCACGGCGGTGAGAACGGAGAAACGTCCTCCCACGTCGTCGGGAACCACGAAGCTCTCGTAACCCTCTTCATTCGCCAGGTTTTTCAGGCTGCCCTTGGCCTTGTCGGTGGTGGCGTAGATACGCTTTGCAGCCTCGGCCTTGCCATATTTCTTCTCCAGCTTTTCCTTAAATACGCGGAAGGCGATGGCGGGCTCCGTCGTGGTCCCGGACTTGGAGATCATATTGATGGAGAAATCCCTGTCCCCCACCACGTCCATCAGGTGTTTCAAATAAGTAGAACTTATGGAGTTGCCGCAGAAATAGATCTCCGGAGCCTTGCGGATGCTCTTGTCCACGCAGTTCGCAAAGCTGTGTCCCAGGAACTCGATGGCCGCTCTCGCGCCCAGATAGGAACCGCCGATACCGATCACCAGAAGGACCTCAGAATCGCTCTGGATCTTCTTGGCCGCCGCCTTGATCCGCGCAAACTCCTCCTTATCGTAATCTACCGGAAGATCGATCCAGCCCAGAAAATCGTTCCCCGCGCCGCCTTTGGATACCAGCAGTTCCTTGGCGTCCAAAGCCAGCTTCTTCATGTAGCCGACTTCTTCCGCGGAAATAAACGGACCTGTCTTGGAATAATCAAAAGATACCTGCTTACTCATAGTCAAACTCCCTTCTTTCCTGTGCCGCCCTCCCGGATCCCAGGAAGATATGCACAATACTTTTATGGCATAAGTGTACCAAAACTGCCCGGGAAATTCAAGCAGATAACACAAGTTTTTCCATAAACCGCAGCGGGACACCGGGCGGCCTCCGCGAAGCCGCGCTCTGCCGCCCTCCGCATCTGCCCTTTCTTCTAAGACAACGCTTCCTCTGCCGCAAAGATTCTCTTACAGACATGGGTTTTCTGCTGCTGCCTGCGCTCCCTCTGCCGCAAAAATCTTCTTGCAGACATGAGTTTTTCATGCTGTCGGCGGTCAGTTGAAAACTTAATCCGAAATCGTCCTTCAGCCCACGCCGCTGGCAAGAAATTCTC
Source organism: uncultured Acetatifactor sp. (assembly GCA_947589505.1). Taxonomy (GTDB): domain Bacteria; phylum Bacillota; class Clostridia; order Lachnospirales; family Lachnospiraceae; genus Acetatifactor. The sequence continues at coordinate 2,513 of CANQCF010000181.1, forward strand.
GCAAAAGTTCCTCCAGCTCATCCTCCTCCGTCTGGCTGCTTACCGAAAAATTCTCCCAGGTTCCCGGCTCCTCCCCATCCGACTTTTCGAAATTGTCCCTCCGGCGGGACGAAGCTTCCCAGGATTCGGGCATCTTTTCTCCCTCCGGCTTTCCGAAATCATCCCTCCAACGGGGCGCTTCTCCCCAGGATTCGGGCATCTTTTCCCCCTCCGGCATCCCAAAGCCGTCCCTCGCCAGGCTTTCCAGAAGCACCCTCTCTCCTTCGTCCGCCTCGTCCTCCGGGGGGATCATCTCCATCCGCTTTCCGATGGGCATGAACTCGATCTCTTTCTTTCCCGGCTTGATGTAATGCAGCATTTCCAGATCGTCCCGGGTTGTCCCAATCTTAGAGGACAGATGGTTTTCCAGATAATCCACCAGATTGACTTTCAAAATCTGACGTTTTCCCTTGACGTCCACTGTGGCGGAGACTGCAAAATAAAGGTACAATCCGATGAAACAGGCTATGTAAAAGGGAAGGATCTGGCCGATGGTACGGCCTTCGGCAATGCACTTGCAGATTCCCACTCCTGCCGCCGCCACCGACAAAAGCTCCGTCTGGCCGGAAAAATGATACAGGCTCTCAAAGGAAAAAGGTCCCAGCGCCATCCGGCTCAGGAACTTGTCCACAAACACCGACACATTGCTCACCCCGTTATTCAGCTGAAAACAGTTGATAAATTTCAGCTTGCACTGGCGGAGCAGGCGGTTCTGGGTGACCGCCATATTGTCCGTCTCCCGGATCATGCTTCCGTACAAAAAACCCAAAAGGATCTGCATAAAAACACTGAATCCAAAAAACAGAAGCATCGCCGCCGTAATCCACTTTTCTTCATAAAAAATTTGAAACATTCTATTTCCTCCAAGAACCCTGTCCGGAATAAGATGGGACGACAAGGTCCTCAGCTTGATTATAGCGTATGCCGCGCCCGGTATGTAAAAGATCTCGTCGCCATATTGCGGCGCGATACGACAAAATGCGGGAACGTCGGACAATTTCCGACCGAATCCCTTAGAAAAACCGCTCTCTGCAGGCCGGAAACAGGCCGGACGCCACGCAAAAATTCCGAAAAAGCCCTTAAAAACCCAAGCCTGCAAGGATTGCAAGACGGGAATAAAAATGGTATAATAGCCACAGTTCAGACAGACAGCAACCGTTCCGGAAAGCGGGACGCTCTCCGCGCGGCAAAAGAAAAGAGAGGATAAAACATGAGATATCAGACACAAGGGACCTGTTCTTCTGCGATCGACATAGAAGTAAAGGATGGGATCATTGAATCCGTAAA
>CANQCF010000182.1 GCA_947589505.1 uncultured Acetatifactor sp.
CAGGTCTCGATGTCCATGCCGCCCATGTAGACGTAGGTATCGCAGTTGTTGATGATGGTGACAGCCGCGGAACTCCCATACATGGAGGAGAGCTGGGACTCGCTCTGCAATAGCAAGGTCACGCTGATCCCCGCCGCCCGGAAAATGCTGATATAGTCCTCAAAATCCTGGATCCGGCTTCCGCAGGCAAAATCGTCGCAGATGATGTGCACCGGGATCCGCAGGGACCCGCTCTCCCGGCTCTCCGCCGTCTCAAAGAGCACCCGGAACATATCCGCATACATCATGTTGACCAGGTTGTTCAGGCTCCTGTTCATGGGAGATGTGACAATGAACAGTGCTGTTTTTTTCTCCCCCAGCTTCCTGAAATTCACCCGTCTGTCCTTCTTCGTCATGGCCAGCACATTCTCCGAAAAGATCTTGTCGAGGGCATTGTTTACAATGGAGAAGATGCAGGACGCCGTCCTGGGCGACAGATCCCGGATCGTCTTCCAGAGCTCCACAGCCTGGTTCCCGGGATGCCTTTTCTCCGCGCTGTCGAACAGACTGTCCAGGTTCGTGGCAAACAGATCTTTGCTGCGATCCACCTTTATGGAGCGGTGAAGTTTGATCACATCCGCGAAAAAGGGCTTCTTCCCGGAATCCCGGGCCATAAGGAATGTCAGGGCGATCTCCGCCGCCAGAACGCTGGCAGCGCTGTCGTTCCAATAAGGGTCTATATCCCCGTTCCGGTTCCTGCTGGGCTCTCCCCCGATCAGGTTGCGGGCGGTCTGCACCAGCTCCTCCGGCGTGCGGATATAATCCATGGGATCGTACCCCAGGGTACATCTCTCAGGGTGCGCAAAGTCCATGACTGCCACCCTGTACCCCCTCTCCCGGAACATTCCGGAAAACAGGTCAAGGATCGCCCTCTTCGCCACCGGTATCACCACGCTGGAACAGGTTGTGTGCAGAAGCCTGGAATAGGCATTGGAAAAACTCTTTCCGCAGCCCGTGGGCCCCACCACGATCTCGTTCGAGTTAATACCCGTCATTCCCGGATCCACCGGAAAAACCATTCCCTCCGCCAAACAGGTTTGATCCGTCATCTTCTTCTCCTCCTCTCATCTTTTGCTTACAGACCAAGTATAACACCGCCCATTTTCACCCACAATAAACCGCTGGTTTAACCGTCCCTTCCCTCTTCACTGAACAAGCCCCCCGAGCCGCGTCTCCATACACTGTTCAAGGCACAATTCTGGAACCTTTCAGAAGCGACCGCACACGGCAGGGCAGCTTTGTGTACAATGCCCGGCAGGGGCGGCGCTGTGCGCAGCACCAGGCAAGGCAGCTTTGCGCAGCGCGGACCATACAAGATCCGAGGTTCTGGACAATGCCTAAAACTTGCATAAACCGCTGCGCGAAAAAAAGATTTCAAAAGAAACTTCGCTATGTTATACTGAAATAAGTAATTTATAATGAAACGAATTTTTATGGAGGTAACTCATGAGCTACGGTCTTGACGATATCTTTGACGGTCTGGGAAACGGGGGCGGAAAAGCGCCCTACACTTTAGAAGAAATCGAGGCGGCGAAAAAGCGCCAGAAAAAACACGGCGGCACCATCATGGAAAATCTGGAGGCAATCCTTTCAGAAAAATCCGGCCAGGCGCCGTCCTCCTCCGGCGCTTCCCCTATGGCCTCCCCTATGACATCCATGGAAACCGCCCTGAAATCCATGCAGGAGTCCTCTGAAAAAGCCCGGGCCGCACAGGCGGCGCTGGAAAAAGCCTCCGCCCAGACGGCGGCGGATATCCAGGCCAGCATCCGGGAGCTGACTTCCTCCCTTGCCAATGACTTTCCGGCTCCCGGGAAAACCGGTGGGGGAGGCACGCAGGCATCGGCCTCTTTAGGCTCTGATCCGAGCACGCGTCAGGACCAATCCTCCCAGGATCCTGCAGATCGGAAAAATGCTTCCCAAAATGTATCGGATCCCATGGGGCAGGGGACAGCAGTCTCCGGCGCCCAGGATCCCGCGCTTCAGGAGCAGTCCCTTCCGGAGGGACCAGTCCAGATCTTGGAGCGCTTCTCCGGGCTTTCGGGGGTTTTGGCGGAAAAGGTTCTCGGCCAGGAAGAGTTCTTAAAAAAGCTGGTCATCGCCTTCAAGCGCCCCTATGTGTCGGAGCGGGACCACAACGACGCCCTGAACAGCATCTATGTCACCGGCCCCGCCTGCACCGGGAAGCACTGCGCCCTTTCCGCGATGGCGGAGGAACTCTGCGCGCGCCAGATCTTAAAAAGCGCCGAGCTCTGCACCATCGACCTCTCCCTGTACCCCAATGCCTCTGAAGAAAAACTGTTCCTGCAGGACCTTTACGCCGCCCTGCAGAGCGCTTCCTCCATCCTGGTCTTTGAGCATATCGAGGACTGCCACATCTCCCTGCTGACCCGCCTCAGCGACCTGGTCTCCACGGGGGAATGTAAGCTCTCCGACCGGTATGTCCTGCAGAACGGCCAGCTGATCCATGTGGCAAACGCCTTCGCCGGCAATACCGTGGGCTCTTTTGAGGCGAAGGGAAAATATCTGGTCTTCGTGAGCGAAATGCCCCTGGACAAGCTGGCGGATGTCATGGGAGCGCCCTTTGTTAACGCCCTGGGGGACATCTGCGCCACCGCCGCCCTGAGCGAAGAGACCATACAAAAGATCGCGCGAAAAAGGGAAGACCTCCTGATCGAAAAATGCCGGAGACAGCTTGCCTTTGAACTCACCATAGACGATAGTTTCCGCTCCTATCTTCTGAATCAGGCCTCCCGGGGCCGGGCCCTGCGGGGCGTTCTGGAGGCTTTCGACGATACCCAGCGGGCTCTGACGGAGCTCCGGCTGGAGCGGGACGACCTCCCCTCTTCTTCCCTGACCCTGACGTGCGGGGAAGAAGAACCGAAGGTCCTGGCGGGCGAGGAGGCGATCCCCTTAAAGAGCCTCCTGCCGGGCGGCTACAACGGGGAGCTGGATAAAGTAAAGGCGGAACTGGACTCCATCGTGGGCCTTAAGGAAGTAAAGGAATACATCTTCAGCCTGGAAGAATACTTCGGCGTCCAGAAGCGCCGCCGGGAAGCGGGCCTGAAGGCGGGCGAAGTCAACAAACACATGATCTTTACCGGGAATCCCGGGACTGGCAAGACCACCATCGCCCGGATCGTCAGCAAATATCTGAAGGCCATCGGCGTGCTCTCCGGGGGCCAGCTTGTGGAAGTCTCCCGGGCGGATCTGGTGGGACGCTATGTGGGCCACACCGCTCCCCTGGTCAATCAGGTGATCAAGTCCGCCATCGGCGGCGTGCTCTTTATCGACGAGGCTTACAGCCTGCACAGGGGCAATGAGGACAGCTTCGGCCTGGAGGCCATCGACACCTTGGTGAAAGGCATCGAGGACAATCGGGACGACCTCATCGTTATTTTGGCCGGATACTCGAATGAAATGGAAGAATTTTTGGAGGCAAACTCCGGCTTAAAGAGCCGTTTCCCCAATATCATCGACTTTCCCGACTATACCGGGGAGGAACTTCTCGCCATCGGGGAAATCACCGCAAAGTCCAAGGGTTATGTCATCGACGAGGCCGCAAAAAAGCCCCTGCTGGATTACTTTAACAGGATTCAGGAGACCCGGGCCAGGGACGCCGGCAACGGCCGTCTCGTCCGCAATAAATTAGAGGAAGCGATCCTGAACCAGTCCCGCAGACTGGTGGCGGAACCGGAGGCGGACATGTCCCTGCTCCTGGAAACAGA
>CANQCF010000183.1 GCA_947589505.1 uncultured Acetatifactor sp.
AAGTCTACCCGGAAGGAGGATTCCGCGGTCTGGCTGCCGTGGGTCATCAGCCGCTCCGTGATGATGAGCTTTGCGCCTGCGTCCAGGGTGGCGCTGGTGGTGCGCTTTGTGGAATCCACGCCCTTGATCTGGACGGTCTCCATCTCCATAAAGCTGTTTTCCCCTAAATTGACCACCGTCTCTGGGTTCATGATGCGCTGACCGTTTCCGTCGCCGCTCCCGTAGTGCTTCTCCACATATTTCACATGGGAGTTCTTTCCAATAAAGAAGCTGTGGACGCCGTCGTGCTTGCTGTCCAGGTCGCCGCTGTTGTGGATCCCGCAGCCGGCGATGATAACCACATCACAGTCGTCTCCAATATAGAAGTCATTGTACACCATTTCCGTCAGCCCGCTCTGGCTCAACACCACGGGAATGTGTACGCTCTCTTTCTTTGTGCCGGGCTTGATCACGATGTCAATGCCCTGTTTGTCCTGCTTCGTCACGATGTCGATGTTGGCGGAGGTGTTCCGCGCCACGCTCTCGCCGTTGGCACGGATGTTGTAAGCTCCGGCGGGAACGTCGTGCAGGCCGGCCACCTGTTCCAATAAAGTCTTCTGAATTTCGTCCATAGTTACCTCGATTCCTGACTCATTATTTAAATTTTTATGATACAAAAATGTTATATTACAGCGGGTGGTCTTTGAAAAGGTGGGAAACATCGCAGTTCCCGATACCTGAAAGGATTTCTGCCGGCTGCTTCATTGCAAAAGTCACTGTGCATTTTATTGGTAAAACTTACACCCGCCGGTTCCATTTAAGAGTTCCGGGAGAATATCTTCCCGCTTTCCCCTTGCCTTCACGGCGCCGTCCGCGATCACGACGATCTCGTCCGCGATATTCAGGATCCTTTCCTGGTGGGAGATGATGACCAGGGAGTTCTCCCGCTTGTCGTGCAGCTCTTCAAAGACTTTGATCAGGTTGGAAAAACTCCAGAGATCGATGCCCGCCTCCGGCTCGTCGAAGACGGAGAGGGGGGTGTTGCGGGCGATGATGGATGCGATCTCAATGCGCTTCAGCTCGCCGCCGGAAAGACTGGCGTCCACCTCCCGGTTGATATAGTCCCTGGCGCAGAGGCCTACTTTTGAGAGATATTCGCAGGCGTCCGCCGTGCTGAGCTTTTCCCCCGCGGCGAGGGTGATCAGATCCCGGACCTTGATCCCCTTAAAGCGGACGGGCTGCTGGAAGGCAAAACTGATGCCAAGGCGCGCGCGCCCGGTGATATCCAGTTCCGTGATATCCTGGCCGTTCCAGAGGATCCGGCCCCCCGTGGGTTTCTCTATTCCCATGATCAGCTTCGCCAGGGTGGACTTGCCGCCGCCATTGGGGCCGGTGATGGCCGTAAAGGTGTTGTCGCCCAGGGTGAGACTGATGTCCTTGATGATCTCTTTTGGGGCCGGGCCCTGCTCCTTGACCTGAAAGGAGAGGTTTTTCAGTTCTAACATATCGTAACCTCCTTGCTGAATCACTTTCAGCGATATCGTACTGCAGCGGTTCAGCCGGCTGCGGGCTTTTGGGAAAGCCGCTTCTACAGGGGACTATTCCCTATCCGAAAGGTGAGCCCCGCTGTTTTACGGGGGAAAGAAAGCCGTATCACAGCGGAAACGCGCAAAAGTTTGGCTTTCCCGGACTGCCCGGGCTGAACTGTTACTATTGTATAACAGAAAATGTAAATTTACCATACCATTTTTCAGAAAGCTGTGGTACAATATAAGAAATAGTTGTTGGCGAGGGAATAAGGAAAGGGAATTTTACGGATAAACGGAGAAGAAGCAGAAAGGAAAATATAAAATATTTCAGGAGGTCCGCAAATGATTTCAAACAAGGAAAAGACACATCTGGAAAAGCGCCTGGAAGAACGCCTGGAGATGAGGCTGAACGAAAAAGCCTACATCAACCGTCAGGCGATTCTGGGCAATGGCATTGTCAACGGGGTGATCATGCTGGCGTATCTGGTGGAATTTCTTAAGGGTTCCAGGTCGCTTTTGTACACGCTGGTCATGCTGGTGCTCACTCTTGTACCGGTGATTGTACTGGTGGCGCTGTATAAGAAGAAACCGGAATCCAGTGACATTCGCACCGTCATGGTCTGCTGTTTCGGGATCCTGTACACTTATGTGATCTTTACGACCAACAGCGTCCTGCCGTTCACCTATGCGATCCCGATCTTCTTTGTCATAACGGTGTACTCCAATCTGCGCTTCTGCCTGGTGGTGGGAATCGTCGCAAATGTGCTGAACATGGCCAGTGTGCTGTATACTGCGCTCACTAAGGGATATGCGCCGGAGGAAGTGCCGGATGTGGAGATCCGGGTGCTGCTCTTTATAGTGGTAGGCATTTTCCTGGCGATCACGACCCTGGCAAACTCCAAGGTGAATGAGGCGAAGATGGCGGATATCAACCGACAGAAGGAAGATACCAACCGTCTGCTGCAGGCGATCCTGACAACGGCAAACAGCATGATCACGGATGTGGAGGCGGTTTCCCAGAAGATGAAGCTCCTGGGCGATTCCGTGAATTACATACACGATTCCATGGGCGAGGTCAGCGTCGGCAGCACGGAGACGGCGGAGTCCGTACAGGATCAGCTCCAGCAGACCGAGAGCATTCAGAATTATATCGCGCAGGTGAAGGATACCGCGAATTCCATTGAGAACAACATGGAACACACGAAAAATATGGTGAATGAAGGCAGGCAGAAGATGGCGGCGCTGGCCGAGCAGGTGGAGAAGTCCATGAAGGCCAATGAGACGGTGCTTCAGCAGATGGAAGAACTGAATGCATACACCCAGAAGATGAATACCATCATCGAGACCATCACCAGCATTGCAAACAGCACCGGAATGCTGGCTCTGAATGCCAGCATCGAGGCGGCGAGAGCGGGCGAAGCCGGAAGAGGCTTTGCAGTTGTGGCAGACGAGATCTCCGGGCTGGCAAATCAGACCAAGTCCGCAACTGTCAATATTACGGATCTGATCAGCAATATCAAGCAGGAGCTGGTGGATGTTTCCAAGGCCGTAGCGGTGGTGACCCAGAGCAATCAGGAGAACGCCGAGAGCACGAATGTCGTCAGCGAAAACTTCGACGGCATTGCCCAGGAGACGGAGAATATCAACAGCCAGACCAAAGATCTGGCATCCGCCGTGGCTTCCCTGGAGGCGGCAAACGCCGGTATTGTCGAGAAGATCCAGACCATTTCCGCGATTACCCAGGAGGTTTCCGCACACGCCAGCGAGACTTACGAGTCCTGCGAGGAGAACAGTGCGATGGTGAACCAGGTGAATCAGCTGGTTCAGAAACTCAGCGAGAGCGCGGTGGAACTCAAGAAGCAGGAAGCATAATAGAAGAGCGGTTGCGTCCCAGAGAACGTTCCAGTTCAGCCCGCGCCATTCGCAAAGCCGCGCCTGCGGCGCTTACCGCTGCTTCGCAGCTGTCTTTGCTCATAAGATGGCGCTCACCCAGTCGCCGGTATCCGGGAAAAATTCGTGCAAGCACGATTTTTCCCGAAATTCGACGACTGGCTGAACTGGAAAAATTTAAATTTCTCTTGACTTTTTTTTGAAAAACGGATACAATACATACTGTTGCAGGGATG
>CANQCF010000184.1 GCA_947589505.1 uncultured Acetatifactor sp.
CGCAGAATAAGGGGATCCCGATATTTCCAAAGATCACCGACAGCCTCTTTCCTTTTTCAATAGGCTGCTTCATGGGCCGCAGAGCGAACTTCTTATGGAAGACGATCAGGAGAATGATTCCCAGAAGCGCCAGTCCGTACTCCAGAACCATATATCCAAAGGCAAGCAGGAAAGCGCCCATATGTCCCATCAGATACCCCGTCATCGCCGAGGTGTTGCCGTTTTCCATCGCCTCCAGCATCTCCGGAGTATATAGGTTTTTCAACACGAGGGATCCCAATACACTGCTGGTGAAATTTACGATCATGTGCAGGCCGATGGTCACCCTGATATCCCCGGTCCGGATATAGAGAAACGCTAAGAACATCCCCAGACCGAAAGCATACATAAACTGGTTCAGGTTCCCGTGAAAGAGCCCAAACATGAATCCGGACAGGAAGATGGCTACACCTTCCCCGTACCGCAGGGTCCTCGTCACAATCATCTTCCGGAAGATCAGTTCCTCAAAGATCGGCGCTGCCAGAGAGACGATCACCAGGCTCACCATGGGATTCAGACCTGTGATCAGATCCACGGCCTGGTTCTGCACCGGTTTCCCGACTAATTGCCCGATCCCCGCCGTGAGGAGCAGGCCCACGATATTGCAGGTGATCATCACGCCAAACACGCAGGCGACAGATCCCAAAAACTGGAGCACGCTCATCCGGCGTCTGGGAATCGTCACCCCCGGCAGTTTTTTCATGAGAAAGATCGTCAAGGGCATGGCAAACAGGTAGGTGGGGATCAGCTCCACCAGGATCACGATGTTGAGATTGCTGTCGGCATCTCCCAGCGCCAGTCGATAGATCAGCGCCGCAAGGTACTGTACCCCTATAAAGAGCACCGTCCCGATCACCATGGTGAGTCCCACCGCGGACAGATCTTTCCTCGCCTTTGCGTAAAATTCCTGCTTTTCTTCTTCCATTTTTCTCCATTCCGCCGCCAGAAGCCGGCGGCAAAACCGTTTTCTGTCTGGGGCCCCGGGAAGTCTTTTTATTCCTCTCCGATACACCGGAAGCTTATGGTCTTCAGGTCCAGACCGCCCTGGGCAAAGTACAGGCGGACCGTGGTATAACGGGAAAACAGGTAGGTATCTCCCGAAAAGCTGACGGGTCTGCCTCCTGTGCCGTTAAAGGTAAAGGTGCCGGATGCCGTCCCCATACAGAACACCGTGACCGGTATCTGCGCCAGTTCTCCCGCGTCCGAGGAGGCGGTCAGGGTAAATTCGTACCGCGCAAGTTTCTTCACATCCAGGATAAAGCTCCAGCTTACGCCCCTGGCTGTCTCTACGCCGCTGAGATCCACCTCCAGGCTGCCGTCCAGGACATAGCAGGGAACCTCTCCCTGGCTATCCCCGCCGTCGTCCTCGCGGCCGACGATCTCCACTTTCTCCTCCGTTCCCAGGAGCCTCTCCATGGCATGGGTGTGGAGCAGCATATTCAGGATATTCCCTGCATTGCGCTGCAGTTCCGCCCGGTGAAGCTCTCCCTTCCGAAGGGATTCCAGCGTGTTGTCCTCGTGGTTCTGGCCGTCGGCGCACACCATGTAGACATCGTTCTGGGCCATGGCCATAGCCGCAAAATCACTCTTATCCGGCTCCTGTCCCCTGCGGTTGATATTCGCCCACCAGTCCGTCATGGCAAAGCCTTCAAAGCCCCACTCCCGTCTCAGGATCGTGGTCGTCAGGTCAAAACTCCCCGCTGTCCAGAGGCCGTTCACACTGCCGTAGGTAGTCATGATCGTCACGGCCCGGCCCTTCTTCACGGCGATCTCAAAGCCCTTTAAGTAAATTTCCCGCAGCGCCCTCTCCGAGATCACGGAATCTATGGTGTGACGCCCGGTCTCCTGATTATTGCCGCAGAAATGTTTGATCGTCCCCGTGACGCCCGCGCTGTGCAGACCTTTGAGCTGCGCCGCAGCTATCTCTCCGGTGAGGAAGGGATCCTCGGAAAAATACTCAAAGTTCCTGCCGTTCAAGGGGTGACGGTGAATATTCATACCGGGCCCCAGAAGGCAGTCCACGCGGCTGGCGCTCATCTCCAGACCCGTATAGCCAAAGAGTTCCTGAAGGAGCTCCCGGTTCCAGGTGCAGGCCAGCATGGTGCCGCCGGGGAGACTGAAAGCCTTGTCGCCGCAGTCCAGCCGCATTCCGGAGGGGCCGTCGGAACAGCACCCGCAGGGAATCCCCAGCTCCATCAGATGATCGGAAACGCCGCCGAAGGCCGCCGCGGTCCCGGCCGTCACCTTCGGGCTTCCCATGCCCTCGCCGCGAATGATGCAGGACAGATCCTCGTCCGAGAGCTGTCCGATAAATTCTTTCATGGTATGTTCTCCGGATGCCACATCCGCCAGCCGGATTCCCAGATCTCCCGTGTATGTGATCTCCTCCGGCAGGGACCGAAGCCTCCGCTCCGCCTCGCCCGGCTCCGACAGGGGCACCGGCTCATAGACCGCCGCTCCGTCCCGGTTCACCAGCCGGTCAAAGGGCTGCACGGGAGCCAGGGCGGACGAAACCTGGCGCAGGACCAGTGTTTCCTCCAACTTTACGACAGCGGGAACCATGGTATCCCGCACATTCCTGCCGATATGAAAATAATAGTCTCCCGCCTCGAAAAGATATGCGTAAGGATGTCCCGTAACGCCGCCGTCATCATAAGAGGCAAAGCTGTCCACGGGGATCTCGATCACAAGCGTCTCTTCCTCCCCGGGCTGCAGCGTCTTCGTCTTTCCAAATCCGCAGAGCACCCGCGCCGGTTTCCCAAGCTTCCCCTGAGGGGCCTGGCAGTAGACCTGCGCAGTCTCTTTTCCAGGGAAGGCGCCGCAGTTTTTCACCGTCACCTCCGCCCGACATTCTCCGGCGGCCTGATCCCAGGTCACCTTCGCGTCCCGATAGGAAAACTCCGTGTAGGACAGGCCGTAGCCGAAGGGATACCGCACCGCGTCTTTCTGAAAAGTTTCAAAATAGCGGTAACCCACATAGATATCTTCACAGTAAAACGCTTTCTTCGAATCCCCAAAATTGGAATAGGAGGGGTAATCCTTCAGGTGATAGGCTATGGTGTCCGTCAGCTTTCCGGAGGGACTGACATTGCCCAGAAGCACATCCGCCGTGCCCAGGCCGCCGGTCATGCCGCCCTGCCAGGCGTACAGCACCGCATCAGGAGAATAGGTATCCACAAAGCCCATGTCCAGGATGGCGGCAACATTCAGCACGACCACCTGTCTCTTAAAATACTTTCTGGTGATCCGCAGCATGTCCTCCTCTCCCGGCGTCAGCAGATAAGAGCCCCCGGTCTCGGAGTTGTCCATCTCCTCCCCGGCGGTGCGTCCGATCACCACCACCGCGCTCCCGCACCGGTCCGCAGCCCGCTTTACCAGATCTTCCTCCAGGGGCATTTCCTTCTGGGACCAGGGCTCCCCGCCCCAGCTCGCCCCCTGATCAAAGGGATTCTTCTCCACCCAGCTCTTATAGGTTTCCAGGAGCTCCTGATCCAGCTTCGCCCC
>CANQCF010000185.1 GCA_947589505.1 uncultured Acetatifactor sp.
GCGCAGGTGATCACATTGACTTTATACCAGTCTTTTTCCTGCATGAGCCTGGGCTCCGCGGTATCCGTCTTCATCACCACCACCTCCGGCGTGTAGATGCAGTCGTCGTTGTGCAGCGGATCCTGGGCGTCTCTGTGAGGCTTATAGAACCCGTTCCACATATCCGGCGTATTCAGATTAAAATATAAGGTCGAACAGCGGCACAGACATTCTTCCTGTGCGGAACTGCCCTTCACCACTCCGCCCCCCGGGTTCGTGGCAGAGGCAAAATTCAGGACGCAGACTTTCTCCCCTAAGTAGCCTGCCGCCGCCTCGTAAGTTCTCTTCTTAGAAACCGTGATCTTCGCGTCCTCCGAAAAACGCCCCCGGTTCTGCTCCAGGTCCGGCAGATACGCCGCCATATCCCCGGCCTCCGGGATCAGAAGCTGCCGCTTTGCGGAATTTTTTACAGCCTCCTTCAGCGCCGGAACTTCTTTGACCAGCCTCTCCGTATCCTGAAATATCTTAACATTCTCTTCTCTTGCCATAACGTTATGCCTTCCTTTCCCTGTCTTTCACGCAGGCGTTATAAGCCTCTCCCTGCCCGGCTTCCTTCCCCTCTGTGGAATCCTTGGCGATCTGCTGGAGGCGCTGTAAGCTTCTCCCTGCCCGGCTTCCTTCCAAGCGGTTTCGCCGCGCCTGCATCCTGTTTCAGCGTCTGCGCCGGTTTCTCCCCGCGCATCCCGCTTCTTTTTATCGATAATTCTGCAGTAAAAACTGTAATTCCGTCCTTCCTTTATATTGGTTCAGGCCGATCTGATAGACCACGCTGACCGCAAACTGCCCCTGCCCGGAAAAAAGTACATCTCCTGATCCCGCGCCGTATTTTCTATCCAGGAACTCCACAAACCTGTCCGCTCCTCCGAAATACACCATCCAAATCCTGTTTCCATAAACATCCTGCACCCGGAACCTGGCGAATTTTCCCTCGCGGCCCATCCGGACGCCCTCCAGAAAGAGCAGATCCTTCTCCGCAAACAAGGGCTTGGGATTTCCCACGCCAAAAGGCTCCAAAAGTTCCATCTGGCGAGCCAGTTCCTCCGTCGCATAAGAGGTCGGCATCGGCACGTCGATGTGGACCGTGGGAACAAAATCCTCTTCCTTCAGACGACAATTTTTGTTCAAAGCCTCCCGGAACGCGTCCACATCCTCCTCTTTCATGGAGAGGCCTGCGGCCATCTTGTGCCCGCCGAACTTTGTAAAAAAGTGTTTGACCTCCGTGAGAGCCTCGTACATATGATAGGTTTCTATGGATCGGCCGGAGCCCTTGATTCCCTCCTCCGCCCTGGTCAGAACGATCACCGGCCGGAAATACTGCTCCCGGATCCTTCCGGCGATGATCCCCGCCAGACTCTCATGAACTTCCGGTAGAAAGAGCACCAATACCTTATCCATTTCCATATGCTTTTCACGGATCAACCGGCTTGCCTCTTCCACTCCCTGCAGCGTGAGATTTTTTCTGCTTTCGTTCAATCTCTTTAACTCTCCCGCGGCCTCCCGGGCGCTTCTTTCATCCCGGCTCTGCAGGAGTTCCAGAGCGGTCTTCGCCGTGTCCAGACGGCCTGTGGCGTTCAGGCAGGGCCCCAGGACAAACCCCAGGTGATAAGCGGATAGCGTTTCCCCGGAGATATCGTTCACCTCCATGAGCGCCCGAAGTCCCAGGTTCCTGCTGTTTTTCATGCGCTTCAGCCCTTCTTTCACCAGGATCCGATTCTCGCCCTTTAACTCCATCACATCGCAGACGGTGGCAAAAGCCGCAAATTCCAGAAACTCTTCCATGGCGTCCCGGAGTGCTTCCCTTTTACATAAGATATCCTCTGTGATACCGGCGTTCCCTCGTTCTTCAGCTGCAGTCTCCCCGCCGGCAAAGCAATTCTTCGCAAAATTATGGTTTCCCTCGGCACTTCCTTCAGCGCCGCCTATCACACCAGACCCTTCCAGCCTCTCCCCTACCGCCTGCATCAGCTTATAGGCCACAACGCCCCCGCAGATTCCCGGGAAAGGATAGGTATCTCCCTCCCGCTTGGGATCCACCACCGCCAAAGCTTTCGGCAGCAGTTCCCGCCTATTCTCTCCCTCCAGTATGTACGGGACTTCATGGTGATCCGTGACGATCACATCCATCCCCAGCTCCTTTGCCAGAAGAATCTGCTCTCCGGCGGCGATCCCGTTGTCACAGGTGAGGATCAGCTCTACTCCTTCTTCTTTCGCCTCGCGGATCAGGTTGTCGTTCAGCCCGTATCCGTCATGAATCCGGTGCGGTATGGCTGTGTCCACATCTGCTCCAAGAATCTCCAATCCCCGGGTCAGTATATAAGAAGAGCAGATCCCATCCACGTCATAGTCTCCGATCACCCGGATATGTTTCTTTTCCCGAACCGCCCGGATCAGATGTTCCGCCGCCTTCTCCATATCTTTTAAGAGCATGGGCGAATAACAATCCTGAAGATCCCCATATAAAAAGCGCCGGACCTCCTCTTCCTCCAACAGTTCGCGGTTGCGGAGGATCCGGGCCAGAACCGGGTCAATCTGAAACTCCCGCGCCCACCTGTCAAAGTCCGCTTTTTTCTGTGCCATCAGCCATTTTTCCATCGTCTCTTACCGCCTTCCATGCCGCCGACGGATCCCCGTCGTTCGGATCCAGTTTTCGAAAACCCAGCCGTTCTGCGGCAGCAGGCTTCAGAGCCTCTCCTGTTCTTTCGAATAGCCCGATTCTCGGACGAAACCGAAATCCGTCCGCACCGCAGCCCCTGCCGGAACCCGCCAGCCCACTTCTCCGCTGATTGAAAAGAGGTCATCCTGAGATGACCTCTCATGTATCTTTTTTAAATCCTCCTGTCCGGGCTTTTCCTCTGAACTTTCCAAAGCTGCTTCTGATCCGTTCTCTGTCTGTTCGGATCCCTGTCTTCGTACCTTTTTTCCTGCCCCTTACTTCGCCGCCTTCACGGGCGCCGTCTTTGCCGGGGTCTTGCCCTTCTTACGCATCAGATACCACATAGCGCCTACGAGACAGACGGAGGAGTACGCACCGCAGATGATACCCACCATCAGAGGCAGGGCAAAATCACGGATGCTGCTCACGCCCAGGACATACAGGCAGGCCACCATGACAAATGTGGTCAAAGAGGTAAAGATACTTCGGCTGAGGGTCTGGGTGATACTCTTGTTCACCACTTCCTCCACATCCTTCTTCCCCATCTCCGCCATATTCTCGCGAACACGGTCAAAGATGACGATGGAGGCATTGATGGAGTAACCCACGATCGTCAGCATGCAGGCGATAAAGGTGTTGCCCACGGACACGCGGGATACCGCGTAGAAGGTCAGCACAACCAGCACATCATGGAGCAGCGCCAGGATGCTGCTGAGGCCGAAGCGGATATCGCTGAAACGGATCCTGATATAGAGCAGCATACAGAGGATCGCCACCACCACGGAAAGGATCGTGTCCTTCTTCATCTCGCTGCTGATGGTGGAGCTGATGGTCTCGGACGTGATCT
>CANQCF010000186.1 GCA_947589505.1 uncultured Acetatifactor sp.
AAATGTTTTATTTGGACTTGCGCCGCTTGAAAAAATATGATATGATAACAACTCGTGATATATTAATTTCCTTGCTCACCCCCGAGGTGGGCCAGAGACCAAAAGGAGGTAACTGACGAATGAACAAGTACGAATTGTGCGTAGTGGTCAGCGCTAAGATCGAGGACGATGAGAGAGCGGCTGTTGTCGACAAGTGCAAGGCTCTTATCGAGAGATTTGGCGGAACCATCACCGAAGTGGACGACTGGGGTAAGAAGAAGCTTGCCTACGAGATCCAGAAGATGAAAGAGGCTTTCTACTACTTTATCAGATTCGATGCTGAGGCGACAGCCCCCGCTGAGATCGAGAGCCGTGTCCGTATCATGGACAACGTCATCAGATACTTATGCGTTAGACAGAACGAGGCATAATTAGAAAGCGAGAAGGAATATGAACAGAGTTATACTTATGGGCCGGTTGACCAGGGATCCCGAGGTGAGATACACCGCAGGGGATCAGCAGCTTGCGATTGCAAGATACACGCTGGCGGTGGACCGCAGGCAGAGCAGAAACAATAATAACGGGGATGAGCAGACCGCGGACTTTATCAACTGTGTGGCTTTTGGGCGTACCGGAGAGTTCGCCGGGAAGTATCTGCACAAGGGAATGAAGATCGCTGTTACCGGGAGGATCCAGACCGGAAGCTATACCAACAAGGACGGCGTGAAGGTTTATACCACCGAAGTCGTAGTGGATGATCATGAGTTCTGCGAGAGCAGGAACGCTTCCAACGGGGAAAACGGCGGCGGTTATAATCAAAGCAGCGGCGGCAGCTACAATAACGGGAATCGTTCCCAGGCTCCCTCCGGGGCCGGAGACGGCTTTATGAACATCCCGGACGGAATTGACGAAGAACTTCCGTTTAATTAAGATTTGACGATTTTTTCAGAAGGAGGCATTAAGATGGCTTTTAATAAGACTGAGAAGTCCGATTCTCCCATGAGAAGAAAGGGCGGAATCCGTAGAAGAAAAAAGGTTTGTGTATTCTGTGGCAAGGATAATGTGATCGATTATAAGGACGCGGCAAAGCTGAAGAGATACGTATCAGAGAGAGGAAAGATCCTTCCCCGCCGTATCACCGGCAACTGCGCAAAGCACCAGAGAGCGCTGACCGCAGCAATCAAGAGAGCCCGTCACCTGGCGATCATGCCTTACGTACAGGATTGATCTCTGAAGATCAGAACATTTATGAGGCACCCCCTAAGGAAAATCAGGGGGTGCTTTTTTGTCTCTTTCTCTTTTTCTCTTACCCCCCAATGCTGTTTCGATTTTTCGTGGCCGGAATGATCTTAAAATTTTAAGATTCTATTAATATTGTTTAAGACTTTATTAATGTTTTTTGTAGTCAATTGACAGGAAAGTAGTCAAATGTTAGGGTTATTACAAAAGAGTCTTATTCGATGGAACAAGAGAACGCACAAAGACACGAAACCAGGTATTATGGGAGAGGAGGAGCCTTTGAAACAACAATTTCAGAAAACAGTATTTCTCGTAGTTTTTTCCATGTCGCTTATTTTTACGGGCTGCGGTCCCCGGGAGGCCTCCCGGGATTCTTCGCAGCCAGAGCCTTCGGAACTTGAGATTTATTATCACGCGGACGATGAAGATCCGGAATTCTGGAACCGGCAGCCGGAGTCGGAGTCGGCAGCCCAGGAATCAGAGTCAGCGGCCCAGAAGTCGGAGTCAGCGACCCAGGAGTCAGGGTCAGCGACCCAGGAGCCGGAGAAACAGGAAGAGGACGAAAAGATCGTTATCACCCTGGTGACGGCGGGTTTTCAAGGCGGTATGAGCAACTACAGTTCCTTTGTGGATCGGTTTAACATGTCCAACAAAAAATATCGTGTGGAGTTGGAGACCTGTGAATATGGGGAAGAGCTGGGGACTATGCGGGATCGGCTGCTGGTTGAGGTGGGAGCCGGAAAAGGTCCGGATATTATGTCGGAAGATGTCTTTCCCCTGAGCCAGGAGATCATGGACAGCGGGTTCCTGGTGGACCTGGCGCCTTATCTGGAGGAGAGCGGCATTACGAGTGAGACCTTCTTCTCAGGGTATGCCCCCGGGTTTTCCGGGGACCGGATCTATGGGGTGGCTCCGAATATGATTATCCAAAACTACTACATTGCTCCGGAGGTTCTGGGAGACAGAGAAGTGCCAAAGGATATGGAGGGACTGGTGGATATGCTGCTGGAGTACCCGGGGCAGGGGTGCCTGCTGGGGCCACAAGTCGCAAGCAGGTATGTTCTGCAATATTTCCTGAAGGGTTCGGAAGATCTCTGGGGAATCATCGACTGGGAGAACAACACCTGTGATTTCACAGCCCCGATCTTTTCCAAGATCCTGGATGTGACAAAGAAGGGTCATGAGGATGGAAGGAAGGGCTATAAGCCGATTTTAGATAACAATGGGGTTGATGGCAGCGAAACGGAAGAAGAGATTATTGACAAATGGTTTCCCGGATACATTCCGGTCGGTTATTACTTTGACGACGGTCCCCACTATCTGATCCAGGATAATTCAGATACCCTGATGGTCAATGCGAATACAGAGCATCTGGAGGGAGCGTACGCCTTTATATCCTATATATTGAGCAAATCAGTTCAGTCAGTTTACTCTGAACCGATGAATAAAGAGTTGTGGGAAGCCTCTGTCAAACGGGATTTCCATTGGGATGAAGAGGCCCGTCAGAAAAGACTGGAGATGTATGAAGACGCCCGGTATGCGGTCCGGCGGACGGAGGAGATCCTGGAGATCGTATATGATGTTTCGGACAATTATATCGAAGGAAATCTGAGTAAGGAAGAGACCATCAACCAGATCCAGAACCGGGTGCAGCTCTATCTGAATGAGAGAAAATAAAATCTGCGGTATCCTGAGGCGGCGGAACGGATCATGACGGTTCCGCCGCTATGTTTGTGCTTTCCCGGCACAGAGCATGAAAAGCGCTATAATGAGTATGGGGACGCAGAGAGACGGGGACATGCGGGACTAGCTGCCGATGGAGGTCATTCAAAAAATATTGATATCTACAAAGAATTGTGTTACAGTGATTTTGATGGATGAACTATAGTTTGGATATATAACGGAGGGAGATCGTCATGGACGAAGCAAAGTTGATTTTAGACGAAATACAAGGGATTAAAAGAGAAATAAGGGAAATTCAACTGACCCTTGAAAATGAAACCAATAGGAATATCAGGATCATTGCGGAAGGTCATCTCGATTTAAGCAGGAAACTGGACGAGGCGTTAAAGGTTGACCAGGAAAAAGAAATGTTGATGATACGAATCAATCAGTTGGAGAGTGAAGTCCGGCGTTTGAAAGAAAGGATTGAACAGATCGCCTGAAAGAACCCTCAGCAGTAGAGCAGCGCCCCACATTCAAAGACGCTGTCCCTGCACACGAGGATCAGTCTTCCGTGATATTTCTGGGCGATGTAATCGATGGACCTTAGGCC
>CANQCF010000187.1 GCA_947589505.1 uncultured Acetatifactor sp.
AGAAAGTGAAAGCCCGGAGTGGGTTTCATAACCTCATCGGTGCCTTTCGCAGAAAGGCGGTTTATAGAAATGAAAAAAGTACAAAAACATATCATGGCATTGATCAGTCTCGTTGTGACCCTGGCTGTCCTGGCAGGCTGCGGCGGGGCAGG
Organism: uncultured Acetatifactor sp.; assembly: GCA_947589505.1. Classification (GTDB taxonomy): domain Bacteria; phylum Bacillota; class Clostridia; order Lachnospirales; family Lachnospiraceae; genus Acetatifactor. The sequence goes on from CANQCF010000187.1 coordinate 153, forward strand.
ACGGGAAGCGGTGAATATCCGCGTGGGTTCTCTGAAAGGCCCTACCTCTATGGGCATCCTGTTCCTGATGGATAAGGCGGAAAAGGGTGAGACGGAGGACACGTATTCCTTTCAGATGGCGACGGCGGCGGATGAACTTCTGCCCTTGATGGTAAAGGGCGATCTGGATATCGCGCTGGTTCCGGCGAACGTTGCGGCAGTATTGTATCAGAAGACCCAGGGCGGCGTCGCTGTCATCGATATCAACACCATGGGCGTCCTCTATGTGGTCACCGGAACCGCGGAGGTGAAGAGCGCCGCGGATCTGAAGGGAAAGACCATCTATATGACCGGAAAGGGCGCTACCCCGGAAGCGTCCCTGAGATATGTGCTGGAAGCCAATGGACTGACCCAGGAGGATTATACGCTGGAGTTTAAGTCCGAGCCCACGGAAGTTGCGGCGACGCTGGCGGAGGATCCGGAGGCCATCGGCCTTCTGCCCCAGCCCTTTGTCACCGCGGCTCTGATGCAGAATGAGTCGCTGAAAGTGGCGCTGGATCTGAATGAGGAGTGGATCAAGGTCAACGAGGGCAGCAGCGGTCTGGTGACCGGGGTTACGGTGGTGAGGAAGGCTTTCCTGGAAGAGCATCCCGAGGCGGTGGAGAGCTTCCTGGAGGAGCACGCGAACAGCGCACAGTCCATTAACGAAGATGTTGACACCGGCGCCGCCATGGCGGTAAAGGCCGAGATCGTGGCGAAGGAGCCCATCGCAAAGAAGGCCATTCCGGAGTGCAACATTGTCTGCATTACCGGGGAGGATATGAAGGCGGATCTCTCTGCGTACCTGGCTTCCCTGGAAAGCTTTAACGCTGAGCTGGTGGGAGGAAAGCTTCCGGAGGACGACTTCTATTATGTGAAATGATCCGCTTCTCTGAGAAAAAAAGGATAATAGCTGAAAAGCGTACTTAATTTAGAAAGTAGATGCATGAAAAAGATTGTCATAGTGGGGGCGGGGCCTGCCGGGCTCACCGCAGCCTATGAACTGCTGAAAGCGGATAAAGAGATACAGGTGACCGTGCTGGAGGAATCCGATACTGTGGGCGGAATTTCCAGGACGGTGCAGTTTCAGGGAAACCGGATGGATATAGGAGGACATCGTTTTTTCTCCAAGGACAGAGAGGTCATGGACTGGTGGGAAAAAATGATGCCTGTTCAGGGTGCGGATGCATTTGATGACAAACAGCTGCATCGTGAAAAAAATTTGAAGCCGGGGGGCCCGGATCCGGAGCAGGAAGACAGAGTGATGCTTTTGCGGCAGAGAGTGAGCCGTATTTATTACAATCACAAATTTTTTGATTATCCCATCAGTCTGAAGTGGCAGACCTTGAAAAATATGGGCTTTTTCTGCACCATAAAGGCGGGATTCTCTTATCTCGCGGCATGTCTGCATAAGAGGGAAGAGTCCTCTCTGGAAAATTTTTACTGCAACCGGTTTGGAAAAGTATTGTATTCCATGTTTTTTGAGGGCTATACGGAAAAGCTCTGGGGACGCCATCCCCGGGAGATCTCTTCCGAGTGGGGCGCTCAGAGAGTGAAGGGGCTATCCATCATGGCCATCCTGAAAGACATGGTTGGAAAACTTTTCGGAGGAAAGAACCGAAAAGTGGAGACCTCTCTGATTGAAGAGTTCTGGTATCCCAAATACGGTCCCGGCCAGCTCTGGGAGACCGTGGCCGAGGAGGTAGAAAAAGCAGGGGGAAAGATCCTGTTTGACTGCCGGGCAGAGGGGTTTGAAAAGTCTGAGGACGGTAAGATCAGCGCGATCCTTTACGAGAGAGAAAACGTCAGGGAACGGATAGAGGGCGACGTCTTTTTGTCCAGTATGCCCGTCAAGGACCTGATTGCCGGAATGTCGGATGTCCCCCGCAATATTTATGAGGCCGCCCAGGGACTCCCCTACAGGGATTTTGTGACGGTAGGACTTCTGGTGCCCGCGCTGAAACTGAAAAACGAGACAAAGATCAAGACCCTGAATGATATCGTGCCGGACTGTTGGATCTATGTGCAGGATACAAAAGTTAAGCTCGGAAGGATCCAGGTGTTTAACAACTGGTCCCCCTATATGGTAAAGGATCCCTGCGGGACGATCTTTATCGGATTGGAATATTTCTGCCAGGAGGGGGATGATTTCTGGAACATGTCCGAGCAGGAATGTGCGGATCTCGCGGTGAAGGAACTGGTAGACATGGGAGTTTTAAATTCCGCATCGGACGTTATCAGTTATCACCGGGAACGGGTAAAAAAAGCGTATCCGGCATATTTTGACACCTACGATCAGATCGACGAGATCAGGGCCTGGCTGGACAAGTGTGAAAACCTGTATTGTATCGGCAGGAACGGGCAGCATCGCTACAATAATATGGATCATTCCATGGCTACTGCATTCGAGGCCGTGAGGAATATCCTGACGGGCAGGCAGGATAAATCGAATGTCTGGGGCGTAAACACGGAACAGGAATACCATGAAGAGAGAAAATAAAATGCTGGCCGCAGAAACACTCTTATTCTGGAAAGGAAAACAGGTCAATGTCAAAACGGAAAAAGGTTCCCGGCATACTTTTGGGTATTTTTCTGACGGGACTGGCGCTGGTATTGTTTTTGCACGACGCGGAATATATCTTTATGGGACATACCGTGGATCTGAATGAGATCCTGATAAACGGGGAGGAACTGCCCCGGGACCAGTATGTCACTTATCAGTGCAGCGTGCCCTTTGGAAATTACGCGGAAACCAGGTCCTATGCGGGGGGCGTGATTCCTCTGCCGGGAAAAACCCAGCAGTTCGCCTTTCTCGGAGAAAACGATATGATCCTCTCCGCGGAGATCGGAAGAAAGTCAAAGATCCAGGAGATGACAGAGTTGACGGACGATTACTATCACGGCGATGGGTTTGAGCCGGTGACTCTGGTGGGCTGCTTTGAGATCAACAGTCCGGATATGGACCGGTATCTGGCGAATTATTTCAGCGATATTGACTTGGAGGAAGAAGGCATCTATCTTACCTCCTATGTGATCAACGCCACAAAAACCCGGTTGAAACAGGCGATTCTGTATCTGCTCTTACTGGCCTTGGGCGCGGTGGTGCTTTGGGAGTCCGTAAAAAAGTTCCGGGAGGAAGAATAGATTCCAAAAAATTTTAAAAATCTATTGACAGTCAACGATTAAACGGTTAAAATACCTATGTTGTGACATAGAATAATAATGTGTATGCGGGTGTAGTACAATGGTTAGTACGCCAGCCTTCCAAGCTGGACACGTGGGTTCGATTCCCATCACCCGCTCTTCTTTTTTGT
>CANQCF010000188.1 GCA_947589505.1 uncultured Acetatifactor sp.
CCGTTCATTCCGATCATCAGCATGTCCGGATCGTTCCAACCCCGGTCCAGCCCGGCGAACTCGTCCATGATCACCGCTTTGTTATACTGGCTGGTGACGCTGGCGGTATAGCCGTCCTCCCAGGTGCCTGTGCCGGGATCCCCGTCGGAGCCCACCCGGAATGTGATGTCGTTTAGGATTCTCCAGGAATCTCCTACTTTATATCCCCAGTTCTGGGGCTGGGTCTTTCCCCACTCGCAGATGGAGAGCAAAATGTCATGCCCGGGAGCCGCCTGATTTAAGCCATCCAGCATGGCCGCGTAGGAACTCAGCGTGTTCTCCTGTCTCCTGTGGTTCATCAGCCGGAGCCGGTTTTCTCCCGCCCGCAGCTGCACCTGGATCTCAGGGGATTCCGCGAAAGAGTCCTTGCCACCGGTCTCCGGCAGGAACCCGTCATAAAAAAGCGTCGTCTCCTCGCCGGTTCCCACGGCTGCCTGCAGCCAGCTTCCCACGCCAGCCTCCTGGTCCGCCGCGTACTCCACCGTCATCCGGTACTCCCCGTCTTTGGGAACCGTCACGAAAAATATCAGTTCCCCGCTCTGTTCGCCCACGGGAGTTGCCTCCGGGCCCGTTCCGTCAAAGGTTCCGATATTGGTCACATAATCCTCCCGTTTTTGAGCGCCCCGGCCTTTCAGGACGCCGTCTTTCACGGCGGAATACTCCCCGGAGAATCCCTCCCCGCTGATCCGGATGCCTCGGATATTGGGGGCATAGACATATCTCGCGTTGGCGGCGTCCGAAAAAGTGGCATTGTCCCAGAGATAATAACAGTTGTCCACTTTTAAGAAGTCCACGCCCCACTCCGCATAACTCCGCGCGTCCACGGTCTCATGGCCGCAGGTTCCCACAGCGGCGCCCGCGCAGAGGTTCGTTCCGATGTCATTATACATGCCGAATTTCAGGCCCTTACCATGTATGTAGTCCGCCAGTTTCCGGAATCCGGATGGAAACTTTCCTTCCTCGTTGGCGATCCTGCCCTCCACGCGCTCCGGCTTATAGCACCCGTCGTCCAGCACCACATATTGATAGCCCAGACGGTCCAGACCAAGGTCCAGGATCGCGTCCGCCATGGCTTTCGTCAGCGCCTCCGTATTGCCGCTCCCGAAAGCGTTCCAGCTGTTCCAGCCCATCGCCGGAAGACGCCCCTTTTTCTTCTGCAGCACTGTCTGCCCGTTTTCAAAAGCATCATACTGAAATTCTTTTCCCCTGAGTTCTCCGGGACCCTGGGGATATCCCGCCTGCTCTCTCTCTTCTGCTGTCATGGTCTGCCCTCCCTGATCCTGCTTTTATTTTTCTGCTTTTTTGCTTTTCTGGTTCTGCTTTACCTTTCCTGCCTTGATCTTTCTGTCTTGCTTTTTCTGCCTTGTTTTTCCTGCCTTAATCTTTCCGTCTTGCTCTTATTTTTTCGCTATTTCTGCCCTATTCTTTCTGTCTTGTTCTTTCTGCCTTACTATATTCCTATTTCTTATTTCCGTCCTATTCTCCGCCTTTTTCGTTTCATTTTTCCGCGTACCACTTTATTTTTTCTGCTTTTTATTTTCCGCTTTGTTCCATTCTTCTTCCAGCAGGATCTCCCGGTACAGTTCCCGCCCGTACTCGCCTGCAAGCTTCTCGCAGATCTCTACTCTCTGAGCCACAATGGGGATCTGCACATGGGCCCTGGCGTCCGCCACCTCCAAACGCATCAAATTTTGAAATTCCTCAAAGGACACGGGTATCTTAAGATGCTCCCGCAAGTGATGGATCCGCAGACTCACCCTGTCGTCATGGTATGCCACATAATACAGGAGCCGTCTCTCATCGTCCGGCGTCAGTGCGGCCTTCTTTTCCAGATCCGGGATCACCTGTTCCCGGACGATCCGCTCGCTGGCCACGGGATGCCCGTAATAGTGCATGTTGGGATCGTCCTCCCGCTTGCCCCGAACCTGGCACTGGGGCTTTCCGATATCGTGCAGCAGCGCGGCCAGGTACAGCATATCGTCCGTAAGGCCCCGCGGCAGTTCCAGGGCCGTATGTACGCAGTGCATCCAGAGATCATACTGATGGGCGTGATTCCTCTGGTCGAAATCAAACATGACCCGCACAGCGGGAATGATCTCCGCAATCTCTTCCCTGCAGGCGTCGACCTTTTTCGGATCCCTCTCTTCTCTCAGCAGCCGAATCAGTTCATCATAGGTCATGGAACCTCCTTACTGACACAAGCGTCATTATAAGCTTATTCTTTCAAAAATCACCGCAGCCCCATACTGTTGTTCAGAAGCAGCGTACTGTATTCAAACAGCACATCCTGATCCTCAAACTGCACAAAATTCCCCACCATGCCGCTCTGCATGTAGCGGATATCCACCAGCGTGATCTTCCTGTAAGCCCCGATCAGAAGCGGCGCGAGACTGCTGCCGAAGGAATCCCGAAAGATCACCAGCTCCCTGTCCGCGGCGGCCTTGGGATTTTCAATGGTGATCAGCGCCGACGCCCCTTCCAGGAAGAAGTCATAGCCGTCCCTGCCCCCGGCGGCCTCCGTATCATACACCAAAGCCTCCTTCGGCATGCCGGTGTCATAATTCAATACCGTACAGGAATATATGACATCATTGTCATAATATTGGATCGTATCCGGCTTCACGGGAAGTGCCGCCTGTCCCACATACACACCGTAAAAGGGAATATCCAGCGTCTGAAGCCTGTCCGGAACAGCCTGTTCCTCCGCCGGGATCCCCATGCCGTTCAGAATCCGCTGGGCCACGTCCCGGATGCGATCCTGCCGCCAGTGGGTGTCGGTATTATAATAGTCGCCGATATCCAGAAGATCCCGGATTTCGATAGGTTTCATATAGTCTGTCTCCTCCAGGATCCTGTCGTACAGCGCCTCATAGTCCAGAGAGAGCATGCCGTTCTTCTCCGCCAGGAAATAGTTCTTGTCCGGCACGATCACCAGATAGGGCGTGATCCCCTGTTCCTTCATATATTTCTCATAGAGATACGCAAACCTGTCCGCGGCGTGATCCAGCATGACTTCATTCAGCGGATACTCCAGCTTTGAGAGATAACCGTCCCGGAAAAACAGCCCGTTGCTGTCCAGCTTTCCCAGGACATAGCGCTCGTTTACGGCCTTGAGAGTGCGGAAAGTATCCCGGAGCGGGAACTGGTCCAGAGCATATTTTTCATATTCCGACATGAACTTCCCGGACCGGACGGTCTCCGGTGAGAACTCCGTCTTTGTGAGAAGGACCCTTCTCTCGCTTGCGGAATAGGGATCCGGCGTCCGGAAAAGAAGCCAGGCGCCAAATACGGTCAGAAGTGCAAGCATGCTCATGCAGACAACGATATTGCTGATCTTCTCTCCCATCTCTTTCTCCCCCCTTAAAACCGGAAATACAGGAACGGGTTAAAGGAACCGTCCACAAGATACGCCGTCACAAGAAGCACCGTAAGGAGCAGCAC
>CANQCF010000189.1 GCA_947589505.1 uncultured Acetatifactor sp.
CTCGCCCCCTGATCAAAGGGATTCTTCTCCACCCAGCTCTTATAGGTTTCCAGGAGCTCCTGATCCAGCTTCGCCCCACGCTCCATAAGGCCGTCTGGAATACCGATGACCCGGGATACATTCACCATGCCCCCGGAGCCGGTGCCGCTCTTATAATAATTCAGCTGAATCCTCCCGAACACGGCGATCTCCTGCTCCCTGTCCAGGGGCAGGGCCCCGTTTCGGTTTTCCACGAGGACAACGCCCTCCGCCACGGCTTCCACAGCCTTATCCAGATATTTTTTCCAGTCCAAGATCTTGCTCATGCCATACTCCTCACTGTCTCCCTGCTATTTCGGCTCGAGAACTTTTCGGCTTTACCCTTGCCAAAAATCTTGTCGTCTCCGCCGTGTCCGCGCCCTTCGGCTACATCTCTTACCGCCTTGCCGCAGCGGCCTTCTTCGCCCGTTTCTCCTGGTACATCGCCTCGTCCGCTTCCTTCATCAATGCCTCAAAATCCAGCTCCCTGGCCTGCTTCGCGGTGAACACACCTAAGCTGGCGGAGATATTGTAGGGCTTGTTCAGCTCCTGGTTCCTCTCCTGAATGTATTGTTCAAAGCGCCGGCGGATCTCGCCCTCCTCGCATTCCTCATCTGTCACGGCAATCATCTCATCCCCGCCGAAGCGCACGCACAGCGCGTTCTCCGGGCTGGCGGCGCGCAGGGCCCTGGCGGCAATCCGGATCGCCACGTCTCCCTCCGTATGCCCGTATTGATCGTTGATCTGCTTCAGGCCGTCCACATCCGCAAAGATGATGGTGAGCTCCGGGGAGATACCCTCGCTCTCATATTTTTCCTTCAGCTGGTTAAAAGCCTGGTAAAAACTGTTTCGGTTGTAGAGATTCGTCAGGGCGTCCACTTTATACATATTCTCGATCCGGCGGTTCAGATTCTGCTGATAGCGCACGTTTCGAAGACTCCCCAGGGCGTTGTTCAGGACGCTGACGATCTGCGGGATCTTTCCCAGCCGCATCTTATCCAGCCCCCAGAAATAAAAGCACACATACCCCATGGGGATCATCAGGAAATTGATCACCGAAAAGATCAGAGGGTACGGTTTCTCCACCCTCTCCGCCAGTTTCGGAATGATCTCCTGCCTCTTCATATCGTAAGGCTTAAAATTTTCCTGCTCGTCCGCGTCAAAGAACACAAACAGATTGTCGCCAAAGGGATCTCCGATCAAAGGCTCCAGGGGATTTCTTGTATCGTCCGTCATCTCCCGCCGCAGAAGAATGCACAGTTCATTCACCTGATAATGAGAGTTCAGACAGGCGGAGGCTTCCTCCATCGTCTTGCTGGTCTGTATCCTGGCGGACAGCTCCGTCAAGGCATACTCGTCGTCCTGGTACAAAAAGAAACGGTTGTTGAGTTCCGTGAGCTGCTCGCAGGCGTTGGCGTGCATCCCCTTCATGCATCCGCAGGACTCCGACCGGATCAGGAAAGGCGAAATCTTGATCCGCATCTTCGGGTAAGTGCTGTAATCCTGATCCACACACTCCGCCACCTGATCTGCGATATCCTCAAAACGGCACTGACAGGAAGTGATCGGCGGCTCGGAATACTGGATCTCGTCGATCCCGTCAAAACCTGTCACCAGAACGTCTCCCGGCACGGAATACCCAAACTTCTTTAATGTCGTGCAGGTGGTGACCGCCATAATGTCGTTGCAGCAGATGATCCCCCGGGGAACTCTCTTTTCCCGCACCAGTTTTTCCACCGCTTCTTTCGTCGGCCCCGACCAGAAAAAGCCGTAACTCACCATGTCCTCCCGGAAGACGCCGCCGTTCTCTTCCAGCACCCGGCGGAAAACCGCAATCCTGTCGTTAGAATAACTGTTGTCCGGCATGCCGGCGATCAGGTGCAGATCCAGGATCCCGTGCTCCACGATCACATGTTTTACAACTTTTTCAAAGCCCTTTTCATAGGCGAACTGAACATTGCCGCAGCCCTCGTAGGCATTGCCCACCGTAATCACCGGCTTTCCCGCGGTCCTTGCACGGCGGATGATATCCTCCACTACGGATTTATCGTTGATCTTTTCCTCCATGATCGCGACAACGTCCACCAGATCGTAGGGGATCAGTTCATAGACCGCCTTCTGGGCGACATCGCTGGGCGTGCGCTGGAACAGATCGGAATTTGTGCTGTACACAAAGAGCCGGTGCCCCCGGCTGACCAGCATATTGCTCAGACGCTCTATAAATTTATAGCTGTCCTCATCATGGATTCTCGCCATGCAGAGCGCGACGATCTTATGTCCGTTGATCATATCGAAATCCTTTCATTCACTCTGTTTTCGTCTCATTTCACTCCGGCATTTTTCCGTATTGCTCTCAGGGCCGCCTGTTTTCCCTGATTTCAGGCTCGCATGTGAGACATTTTTATGATTATACCACAAGATTTCTTTCTATTCCACTGAATATTTGACAAAACCCCTGCATAATTTTTTGCCCTGCATCCTTGAATCCGGTCTGCTTTCCCTTATCAAAGCCCTGCCATACAGCTCCTTATTTTAGACCTTGCAAGCTTCTTATTTTGGTTCTTGCCAGCTTCTTATTTTGGGCCTTGCCAGCTTCTTTTTTGGGTCTTGCAAACTTCTTTTTTGGTTCTTACCAGCTTCTATTTTTGGTCTTGCAAACTTCTTTTTTACTTTTGCCGCTGATTGTCATACTCGATACCTGCGGGTTCCCGGCCGGGCTTTCGCCGCGCGCTCAGCAATCCTTCACAAGCACCCTCTGAAGAACCTCGTCCTCCAGAACCAGTTTCTTTGCCGCCTCCCGGTACTGCTCCTCGTGAAGGTACACATGGCGGTGAGGCTTGATGGCGGGCGCCATATCGATGGCCTTGATGAAATCGCTCTGTTTCATCTGAAGGGTCTCCACATAGTCCCAGAAACCCGTGTCCGTAAACACCTTGTGAATCCTCACATAGCGGTGATCCTGCACCTTTGCCATGATATAGGTAGCGATCCCCACCTGGATGCCGTGCAGCTGGGGCTCTTCCAGGAACTTATCCAGCGCGTGGGAGATCAGGTGCTCGCTGCCGCTGGTGGGCGCGCTGCTGCCGGCGATCTCGTTGGCGATGCCGCTCATGGCGAGGGAATCCAGAAGTTCTTTCAGGAAGACCTCGTCCTGAATGTTCTCATAAGGGGTCCGCACAAAGCTGTTCACCGCCTTCTTCGCCACCATCACCGCGAAATCGTTCAAAACACAGGTGCCGTGCTGCGCCTCAAACACCCAGTCGTAGAGGGCGGTGATCTTTGCCACCATGTCCCCGATGCCGGAGTAGATGAATTTCACCGGCGCCGTGCGGATCACATCCGTATCCACTAAGATTCCGTAGGCCAGCCTGGCCGGCACGGAAGTCCTCTTTCCGTCCACAAGGAGGGATGCGCTGGCGCTGGAAAAACCGTC
>CANQCF010000190.1 GCA_947589505.1 uncultured Acetatifactor sp.
ATTTTGTGTGAAATTTTCAAGGTGCTGAAAATATGGGGCAACATAAATCTATCTATTCGACCCCAACATCATATAATTCATAAAATTTTTTGAATTATTTTCTTTACTTTCTCCCTTTTTCTGTGTTATCATCAGCCTATCTTATCTGTGGCCCCAGGGCCGTCAGACCTGCGGCATTTCGCCGTATCATCCTAAAATAGGAAACGAAAACTGCTGTAACATGGAACAAAGGGGAAAGTCTGTCTAAAAGTATGTTTTTCCATAGTACCCGGTTCGAGATTCCCTGGGAACTCATTCATGGGTGTATGCAGGTATGCTTTACCGCCATATCTCACGAAATATTGTTGCGGCACGATACAATTTTACGTTTCAGATTGAGGAAATCCAGACAATGTGATAAACTAGGAGTAACAGAATGAGGAATACGAAATCAACAAACGCTAAGACAATAACTGGCAAAACAAAGGCTGAACGATCGCAGACTGAAAGAACCAAGAATCCCAAAACAGGAAATGCGAAGGCAGCGCGCGCAAAGCCAGCAAAGAAAGCGAAGCCTAAGACACAGATAACGGGCACGCCCTACGACGACGTGTTCCACACGCTCCTGCTGCTCATTCCTTTTTATATCTTTACCCACGAAAAGAGGTTTCGGAAATATAAGAAGGGCAGCGCAGGGCTGGCGGCTCTGCAGGCGGAATACGCGCAGATCCGGGAGCGGCTGGAAGAATTGACGGCCCGGGGCGCTATCAGCGAATATACAAAGTGTACCATCACCGACATGTCAAAAAAAGTAATGGAAAATATCGCAAAGAAACACGACTCTGTAAGGGAAGGAGTGGAAAACGTTATGGGCGGAAAAGTTCTGGAATATGAAGCCAAGACCATCCTGAAGAAGGGCATTGCACAAGGGGAAAAGCAGGGCCTGGAGCAGGGCCTGGAGCAGGGCGAAGAACTCAAACTCATCCAGCTTGTTCAAAAAAAGCTGAAAAAGCATAAGACCGAGGAGCAGATTGCGGAGGATCTGGAGGAAACAATAGAAAATATTACACAGATATGTAAGGCGATCCAGCGTTGCAAATCCGAGAATCCGCAAGAAATTTATCAGGTCCTAAAGACCTGTCAACAGTAAGCCAGCCGCTGGATCCATTGTCTAAAGCAATTTTCTGGCAAAGCCTGACAGCAAATGTCCGCGGGATTATGAAGCAAAATTTTTTTGAATCCTCAAAATATTAACAGTTGACAACAGTTATATACTGTTATACACTGTTTACTGGACGCGGGGATGATTTTGTCCGGCATATCGAGGCATACAGTTTTCCGGGAGCAGGCCCGGATCCGCCGGATAAATGTGCGTGGAAAACGGTAAACGGATAGCTGCCTTAAAACGTCTGTCTGATTGATTCCCAAATGTCAAAAACCACAAAGAACAAAAAATGAGCATTTTACGTTCGGAAAAGATAAAATATAAGCATTTTGTGCGAATTTGTGAAAATCGAACAAAAATATGAACAAAATATGTTTTTTTTTGTTTATTTTTTAGCGTTATTTTTTTATCAATCATTGACAGAGATGTCGCTTTCAGACTATAATGATTGTAAAACAGAAATAAAATATATTGGTAAAATACTCTGATCGCGTCGCCTGGCGCAGGCGGAAGGGTATTGAAGGAGCAACCGATATGATGGAGCGTTGGGTTACATATTCCCGCAAGAAGAGGCTCGGTGAGCTGCTTGTGGATGCGGGGGCGATCAACCAGGAACAGCTGGAAGCCGCCCTTGCGGAGCAGAAGAAGCGGACCGGTCAGAAGCTGGGAAATGTACTGATCGATATGGGCGTCATCACGGAAGAACAGATGATCGAGGCCCTGAAAAATCAGCTGAATTATCCGGGGGTTAATTTAAGAGAGTTTAAGATCGAGGATGAGATCATCGCCATGACGGATGAGTCCTTCCTCCGGAAAAACAATATTATGCCCTTTGGCTTCAGCCAGAACAATCCGAATCTCTTGAAGCTGGCCATGAGCGACCCCCTGGATCTGAGGGCACTGGACGACTTCTTCCTTGTCACAGGACATCAGGCAGAAATTTACATAACGACCCAGGCCGACATTACAAACGCCATCGCGCGGTATTACGGCAGCGCGGAGGCCCGCCGAATGGCGGAGCAGTATACGAAGGAGCGGGAGGAATCCGGCAGGGCGGCCACCGAGGAGAATGCTGAGAACGAAGCCCTGAAGGACGCGCCCATCGTAAAGCTGGTATCGCAGATCATCGAACAGGCAGTCCGAAAGAGAGCCTCCGATATTCATATCGAACCTTTTGAGTCAGTGCTTCGCATCCGTTACCGGGTGGACGGCGTGCTCCAGGAGGAGATGACTCACGACATGTCCATTCACTCCGCGATGATCGCCCGTATCAAGATCATCTCCGGCATGGACATCGCGGAAAAGAGAAAACCTCAGGACGGACGTGCCACGGCCATCGTGGACAAGAACGAGTACGATATCCGTGTATCCATGCTTCCCACGGTTTACGGCGAAAAAGTCGTAATGCGTCTGACCCAGAAGAAAGCTCTCTCTCGGGATAAGAAAGACCTCGGTTTCCCGCCGGAGGAGCTGGCAAAATTCGAGAAGATCATCAGCAGGCCAAACGGCATCATGCTGGTTACCGGACCTACCGGCAGCGGTAAGTCCACTACACTGTACACCGCCCTCAGCGAACTGAACGTCATCGGCGTGAACATCATCACCGTCGAGGATCCTGTGGAGGCGAATATCCACGGCATCAACCAGGTACAGGTGAATGAGAAGGCGGGAATGACCTTTGCGGCCGCTCTCCGATCCATCCTGCGTCAGGACCCGGACATCATCATGATCGGTGAGATTCGAGACGAGGAGACGGCGGGAATCGCAGTAAAAGCCGCTATCACCGGACACCTTGTGGTGAGCACCCTGCATACGAACTCCGCGGCCAGCACCATCAGCCGTCTGGCGGACATGGGCGTAGAAGACTACCTGATCGCGGACTCTGTGATCGGCGTTATCGCCCAGCGTCTGGTGCGCCGGGTCTGCAACAGCTGCTGCGAGACCGTGGATGCGGACGAGTACGACCGCCAGATCTTAAACCTCCCGGAGAACGGGGAGCCTGTAAAGATCAAGCGTGCCGGGAAAAAGCCGGAATGTATGGAGTGCGGCGGCTCAGGGTACCACGGACGAATCGGTATCTATGAGATCATGCCCCTCTCCGCAAAGCTGAAGAGCATTATCAGCAAGGGTGCGGTGGCGGAGGACATCGAAAAGCTGGCCCTCGCGGAAGGCATGAAGACCCTGCGTATGCAGGCCGTGAGCTACGCCCTCCAGGGCATCACCACCGTAGAGGAAGTCAAGCGCGTAACCT
>CANQCF010000191.1 GCA_947589505.1 uncultured Acetatifactor sp.
CCTATTTTGTGTGAAATTTTCAAGGTGCTGAAAATATGGGGCAACATAAATCTATCTATTCGACCCCAACATCATATTATTTATATCCGCATCTCCCATGAAGCTGCGCTGGGGGATTTCCAACGCTGACACGCCTCTCTCAAGTCCTCCCTATTCCACAATGCCGAAACCAAGGATCGTCAGCTTCTTTTCCTCATCTCCGGGGATCATGCGGATCTCCACGGAATGCTCCTTCGTCTCTTCTTCCATAAACAGGATCTGGGCGTTGCAGTGGGTCCAGCCAACGGCCCGGGGATCCACGGTGAGGACTTCCTTTCCGTCCACGGCGGCGACAGCTTTTCCGCCCTCCACGGAACCGGTGTCCTTGCTGACCAGAACCAGCGCCCTGCAGACAACTTTCATGGAAAAAGGTTCGCTGCCGCTCACATGCTGCCAGTTGTTGGGGAACTCCGGCACGGGCTGCAGTTCGTCGTCCATCTCCACATACTGGAGATCCCGGTCCGTCTCACAGAAACTCCCGGGGGTTAAGTCCTTCAGCTTATCTGTCTTCCAGGCTTTGTCCACCAGCTGGACGTTCTCAAAGGTCGTGCCGAAGACGGGCTCCTTGCTCCGCCAGTCCGCATCCTCGATCTCCTTCGATTGGTCAATCTCCTTCAGGATGTGCATCAGGCAGTCCGCCATGATGGTGTGTCCCATGTTGGTGGGGTGGAACGAATCATAGAAGAACTGGCTCTTCGTCAGCACCCTTCCGGTGTCCGGTTTCAGGTAAAACTGGGGCACCACGCCCCGGCGCACGCTGACGCTGGGGATCTCATAACGCTCTCCCACAGGACCAAGCCTCTCCTCCAGGTTCCAGTCGCTTGCAAACACGGCGTACAGCAGGATCACCGCGGTATCCTCGGAGAGGGCCAGGCATTTCCGGATCAGACTCTCGTAACAGAGCCCCTTTGTCTCGTCCCCCTCGTCGTTTACGGAGAACTCAATGACGATGAGATCCGGCTTTACCTTTCCCTCTCTTAAAACGTCCCTCTCAAACCGCACCATGCCAAGCTCGGAGGGTGTCCCGCCCACGCCGGCCTTGATCAGCTTCACGTTTTTGCCGAAAGCGTCCCGAAAGCGCTCCCAGGTCTGGCAGGCGTAGGATTTCAGGTGGATGGGGATCGCTCCCGCGCCCTGGGTGATGGAACCGCCGATAAAGGCCAGGGTCACTTCCTCCCCCCGCTTTGCCTTCTCGATCACCCGCTTTACCCGGGCGTAATTTCCAAGGTCCATCAGGGACCGGTTCAGGATCGCCTGATAGTCCGCGCTCTCCACATCGATCTTTCCTCTCTCCTCCTGCTCGGGGGCGGTGAAGCCCTCCCGGAGATAGAGCTTTACGTCCACCGTGGCCATCTTCCCGGCCTTGTCGAACTCAAACCGCATCTGGCCAACCACTTTGTTATCGTCGTTCCACTCGTAGTCGTCCAGCCAGATGATCTGTTCCATGCCGTCAGGTCTTAAGGGGACCTTAATGGTGTTCCCTGAATTATTGGGATCGGTCTTCCCGTACATCTGAAAGGCGAAATCGATGGTCTGGTCCGGGTCGTCCGCCTCTATGGTGACGCCGATGCCCGCCACCATGGAGAGAAAGCCCTCCGCCGTCTTCAGATTTTCCAGCATGGCCTCGTCCGTCACATTTCCCACCATCTTCGCGAAGGTGATGAGACGCACGTCGTCCAGATAGATAAACTGGATCCCTCTTCCGTCGGGAGTGGGATTCCCCGCCACATCCTTCTGCCTGCAGATGTAAAAACTGCTGCCTTTCGCTGTGGGATCCTTCGGTGCTTTCGGTCCTGTCATGATTTGCTCCTCCTATATCATCACTCTATGATTTTTCAATTTCTCTTTCTTCCGGCGGTCCTGCCGCGTCCTTCTTTCAAATAGTCCCTGGTGCTGCGTCTCCGCAGTATTCTCAGCCGGAGAATCGGCGTTCTCCTGTCCGCAGGCTGATAATCCCGCCTGTTTTCCGCTTTAATAGATCCTGTAATTCCCGCTGAGCGCCAGAAACGCGAAGAGATACAGACAGTTGTCGTAATATCTTCTGTCGCCGGTGCGCATGGGTTCCTCCCAGAACCGCAGAACCCACTCCGCGGCCAGGGCCTTTTTCGGATCCGGATCCGCCGGGGAAAGGGGCCCTTCCACGGCCAGGGAAGCCTGGGCGGTGGTGGCCAGGATCGCCACCGGGTGGAGCGCCTTAATGTCCAAGGGCGTCCCGTCTTTCTCATAAACCCGGTAGGGATTGTCCCGGTTCACCACCCCAAGGGTGTACTGCAGTTTTTCCACCGCCCCGCGCTGTCCCTCGTCCACGCCGAACCACTCATAGTCAAGCCCGATATTAGCCGCGGTGCGGTAGGCGTCGCTGTAAAACCAGTCGTGCCTGTCCCTGCTCCAGGGAAGCGGCCTGGACATGGGACTTCCGTCAAACTCCGCGTACTCAGCGTTCATGCCGGACACCGGATGGCACGCCTTCGCCAGATACTCCCGGCTGGCCTTCGCCGCCTCCTTCCAGAAGGGCCTGTCCTCCTCGTACGCCCACTGAGCAAACAATTCGTAAAAGTGGGGCAGGTGATAGGAGGGATCCGTAAAGTCAATGCCGGGCACAAACAGGATCTGCTTATTGTCATGGTTCCACATGGGAACACCAGGTCTGCCGTTCTCCCCCTTGTGGAGCACAGCCCGCAGAATCTCCTTCGCCTGCTTCGAGTACTCGTAGATTCCCTCGCCGTCCCCCCATCTGTGGGAGGCAAAGAACAGCGCCATGGCGAAGAACTCCTCGCCGTCCGGGGCGGGACCGTTGGCGTTCTTTTTGCCGTCCACCCCGCAGGACCAGGCGAAATATCCCTCGTTGTACCCCGTCTCCATATACATATAGGTCTTCGCCCACTTCCAGATGCGGTCGAATTCCTCCTTCATATCCAGCTGGACGCACATCATCATGCCGTAGGACATCCCCTCCGTCCTGGCGTCGTGGTTCCCAGTGTCCTCCAGGTAACCCATGTCCTCCCCCGCCGTGAAATACACCTTGTCCGGCCCGTAAAAGAAAGCCTGCCGTATCTGTTCCAGTCTCTCGCGCACTTCCTGTTCCGTCTTGCCAAGCTCGACAAACACATTCCGGTAGTTCTGCTTTTCCATTGTCGCACCCGCTCCTTTCGCTTCGTTCTGCCATACTCTGTTTCCGTCTGTGACATCGAAGACTATACCAATATGGCTGTCCATAAGTCTAAGATCCCTATGTATAATAATGATGTTGGGGTCGAATAGATAGATTTATGTTGCCCCATATTTTCAGCACCTTGAAAATTTCACACAAAATAGG
>CANQCF010000192.1 GCA_947589505.1 uncultured Acetatifactor sp.
TTCAGGGTTGCATTACTGTTTATTTGTCAAGGTGCTGAGCTGTTTTCTTGCGACAGCTTTCTTAATATATCACGCCCGCAACCAGTTGTCAACAGCTATTTTCCAAATTTGTGAAAAACTTTGCATTTGTCAATACAGTCTATTTTATCATCTGCATTTCCTTCAGCAGATCCGGAAGAAAAGTAACATTCCGGCCCACGCTCTGCAAAAACGTAGTCAGATAATTGTGTTGAAAGAACCAGAGCAGAATCCCATTATCTTTTGTATCCTGAAGAATTTTGGCGCCGATCGGCCCCAGATCCATGATTGACACAAAAAAGTAAAGCGTCCACAACATCAGAACCGTCTCCGCTGCTCCCGCCACAACTCCCAGGAGTTTGTTCAGCCAGTTCACCACAGGGAGCTTTGAAATCAGCTTTGCGGAGAGAAACAGGGGTTTCAGCAGGAGATGCACCACCCCGAGGATGGACAAAAGCACAAGAACAATGATGACGTTCACCACATGCCCGCTGGTGTAATTCTTTACTCCGTTGGCGATCAGCGCGATTGTGATACAGGTCAGGATCAGTGTCACAAGCGTGATAATTTCTTTCACCATTCCTTTTTTATATCCGCTCGCCATCTTAAGCGCCAGCAGAATTACAGCTGCAATCATTACAATATTTATATTCATCTTTTCATCCTCCGTTCTCTCACTTTAACTGAATTGTATCGATTGAGGTATCCGTGACGATGCGGTACCTGGCAGGCGCCTCCGTCGGAATCATCAAATCTATATTTTTATCAAATTTCCCCTCATACCTGCAGTTTCCTGACATATCATAGATTGCACAGTCCGTCTCATTATACAGGGTAAAAGAGTCCTTTTCAAAGAACAGTCCCAGATAATCCATATCGAAATAGTGAACCGTCACCTTCCCGGTCTCGTCATAAATCTCCAGCATATATCTGGAATCCGCGCGATCCGACGCATACACCAAACCGATATATTCCTCATTATAATAGACTGCTTTCACTTCCCGGTCTAAAATATGCTCCGCCTTTGTAGTTGGCGCCTGTTCCCCGCTATAGATCATGAGCCGGTTGTCCCCCACTGCAAAGGCCAGTCCGTCGTTCATGAAATGAATCTCCGGGATCATCATATCGGTGTATTGAAAAGCCCCCACCATCTGATCGCTCTGATTGTCTCCCACAGGGCCGTAATTGTAGAACACTACATTGCTGGCCATATTCCCTTCCTTGACGAAGAGGAAACTCACCGCCAGAAGGTTTCCATCAGGCGACAGACTGATCGCACAGGGATAGCCGCTCTGGCTCATGTGAAACTGGCCTTCATAGAGGATCTGGCCCTCCGCGTCGTAAGTGTTCATCCAGATCGCGTCCGAATCTTCCAGAATCGCCGTCATACGCCCGCTGGCAGACACAGCGACGTTTTTAATGGGAAGGTTGGTCTGAATCTCACTCAGCTGGCCCTCCGAACTCTGCAGATAAATGTTGTGCCCATTGTATCCATATATGGCGGACATATTCCGGCAGACCGAAAGACGCAGATCCTGTATCTCGTAACTCTGGTTCCAGATCATGACGCCTTTCATGTCCACACAGCTCGCCCCGTCGTGGCTGTAAGTCAAAATAGAATCGCCAAGCTTCACGTCCCAGGCGCCGTCAATCTTTTCCCTCGCCACAGAGTTCACTATGTCATATCCCGTGTAAACCTTTCTTCCGTATGACAGCGCTGCAAGAATAATTAAAACGACGATCGCACCAAGAACCAGCGCTGCCCGGATCGTCCGGTTTCTGCGAACCCGCGCGTACTCCTCATCGGACGCTCTTTTCGCCGCAAGACTTTTCTCCCGCTTTTCTCTCTCATCCTCGTAGTTCTTAATTTCCGCCATAATCCATCCTCATACGCATCTTCCCCGCACCGGGGTGATATAAGTATAGCACACTTTCCACATTATGGTAAAATAATTTTTTGCCCCACTTTGATTTTGTCAGGATCCTGTATTCCGTTCAGGCTGCAGATCAAATTAATATATCCCTCATTCCCGTAGGTTCGGATGCTGATGTCGGTCAAAGTATCCCCCTTGCGCACCACGTACGTGGCATGCTCCTGCTCCTGGGGAACTACCTCCTGGGCGTCACCCTCTCCGATCTGCTCCTGCTGTTCCCCGCTCTGGGAAGGCTCTCCGTTTTCATCCGATTCCTGGGGCTGGCTCTCCTGCAGATTTTCTTCCGGTTCAGAATCTCCCGGCTGCTCTCCGCTCTCCTCCGGCTCCGAGGAGGATTCCGGGATCAAAGCCTCCGTCCCTGTCTGGGGCTGAGAACTCTCCTGTGAATCTCCCGTTTCTCTGGGTTCCGTCTCCCCGGTCTGGGAACCGTCTGAAGGCTGACGGTTGTTTTCCATCTGCACTGCCTGGCTGAGCTTGTCCTCCATCGTCAGAGTGTCCACCTGTACGTTTGTTCCGGAGACAGCCGTATCGTCCGGAAGTTTCTTTTCCAAAAATTCCTGTTTCAGTCTTTCCAGGCTGAAATTTCCATTCTCCGACAGGGAACTGTTCATGGCGACGCCGAGTACGCACAGCAGCACAAACACCGCGGCCGCCGCCCCCTGAAAGGCCCGGAACGTATTCTTGGGCTTTTTCTCTCCGGACGTATCCTTCTGTTCCCTGCCGCTCCGCTTCTGCTGCTCGGAATAATGGGCCCTGCGGCGCCCCTGGCGTTCCCGCACCATGTCGTACTTTTCGCTGTCCACAGTCTCCGGCGCCGCCTCCACCTGACGAGATTCCAGCATGTAGGAAAGCATGGACTCATTTTTCTCATAAAACTGCGCGTAGCCGGACACATAGCGGCAGATTTCCTGCTCACAGATATGAAACCCGTCCACCATCTCCCCGTCCAGGATCCGGTACCCCAAGAATTCATACTCCGGGAAATACTGCCTGCGGATCTTTTCGACCTCCTGCTTCTGTGCCTGGGACAGATGACGGACTTCCCGCTGGATGAAATCCAGTTTTCCCGCGCCATAGATGAATATGTAGGTCTTGTCCTCCTCCATCTGTCTTCTTCCGTACAGGGCTGCGGCCATGGTCTTGTCCCTGGCCAGAGGATTCAGCTGTTTCAGAAAAGAAACAACATAATCTTCCACATAAATCTTGCATTTCGCGTCCGCTTCCCCAATCTGTGTAATGTTCTTCGGCAAATCCATAAAAAATACCTCCTTCGCTTTTTGCTAACCATCATAGCATTTGCAAAAGAGGTATTTTAG
>CANQCF010000193.1 GCA_947589505.1 uncultured Acetatifactor sp.
AAACCCTCATAAGATGTAAAAAAGATTTTCGTGGGGTTTCCTGTGAGGGATTATATTGAGGAGCGCGCCATCCGCATCGCGAATTATATCATTGAGCATGGCACTACGGTTCGGCAGACGGCCAAGGACTTCGGAGTGAGCAAAAGCACGGTACATAAGGATGTGACGGAACGTTTGGAGCAGATCAATCCGAGCTTGGCAAAGGAGGTCAGGGGAGTACTGGATGTCAATAAGTCCGAGAGGCATATCCGAGGCGGTATGGCGACAAAGGAAAAATATCTTCACCAGCATACGGTATAGGCGAAAATAAGGCGTTCTCCGGACAGGGGAGCGCCTTTTGACATGAAAAACCTTTTGACGTGCGGGACACTTTTCGACGAATGCAGGCAGGTTATATCACTGTGGGACAAGTCTTTTGCCGCGGGAAAGACCCTTCGCTGTGGGCAAGTTTTCAGCGTGGAGTGTCCTTGAAGGCAGGAAAGCTCTTTTGCGCGGGTGCTTGCGCAGAAACAGGGGCTTGTGGTAAGATAGAAAAATAAGAGGACAGAGCATAAGGAGATTTTGTTTTGGCAGGAGAAACTTCCAGGTTGGAGGAACTTGCGGAGCAGGTGATGCGGCTTTCACGCGACGATATCTTGATTCGGCTGAGGTTCTTTGACACGGCGCTGTCGAGTCTGGCGCTGCGGCCGAAGAAGGGGCTGGGGCAGATGGCTTCGAACGGGGCGGTCTGTTACTATGACCCGGAGGAGGTGCTGCGGGCCTATCGGCGGGAGCCGGGCTCGGTGGCTCGTACGCTGCTGCATGTGTTGCTGCACTGCGTCTTTTTTCACAGTTTCCAGTATGGGAAACTGGACGGAGAGCTGTGGGATTTAGCGGCGGACATTGCAGTGGAAAATGTGATCCTGGACATGCAGGTCGCCGGGATCTCGTTGAAACAGGATCCGGAGACGATCGGTAAGCGGAAGGTGCTGAAGGAGGACGCGGGAGCGTTGACTGCGGAGAAGCTGTACCGGTATTTCCGACGGAACCCGCCCTCTGAAGCGGAGCGGGAGGAGCTGCGAAGGCTTTTCTGCCGGGATTCCCATGCGCTCTGGAAACCGACGGAAGAGCTCTCTGTGACGCAGGAGCAGTGGAGGAAGATCAGCGAGCGGGTGAGGGCGGAGCTGAAATCTTTCGGGGCGGCAAAGGCGGGGGCGGAGACTCTGGAAAAGAACTTGGCGGAGGCCGTCCGGGACCGGTACGATTACAGCGAGATTTTAAGGCGGTTTACGGTGACGGGGGAGGACATTGCCGTCAACGATGACGAGTTTGACTATATTTATTACACGTACGGGCTGGCGACATATGGAAACATGCCGCTGGTGGAACCTCTGGAATACCGGGAGGTCCATAAGGTTAAGGAGTTTGTGATCGCCCTGGATACGTCGGCCTCCTGCCGGGGGCCGGTGGTGCGGAATTTTTTGAGGAAGACCTACTCCATCTTAAAGGGAACGGAGAATTTTTTCCATAAGGTCAACGTGCATATCGTGCAGTGCGATATGGAGGTGCAGAGCGATACGAAGATCACCTGCGACGAGGATTTTGAGAATTTTATGCGCTACGGGAAACTGAAGGGTTTCGGTGCAACGGATTTCCGGCCGGTCTTTTCTTATATAGAGGAGCTGCGGCGGCAGGGGGAGTTTGAAGACCTGAAGGGGCTGATCTATTTTACGGACGGGTATGGGATCTATCCGGAAAAGATGCCGGATTATGATGTGATCTTTGCCTTTCTGGAGGAGGACGAGCATCGGGCGCCGGTGCCGCCCTGGGCGCTGAAAGTCGTGCTGGAGGCGGATGAATTTGAGGAAGAGATGGCGCAGAACGGCACGGATGAAAGCGCAAGGTAAAGATCTAAAAAAAGGCGGGGTGTTGAGGCATGAACATCAAACAGGCAAAAGAGTATATTAAAAATTCCGTGAGTCTCTACTTAAAAAAGGACGAGTTTGGGGAATACCGGATCCCGGTAGTGCGGCAGCGGCCCATCTTTCTTCTGGGCGCGCCGGGTATCGGCAAGACGGCGGTGATGGAGCAGATCGCCCAGGAGCTTGGGATCGCGCTGGTGGCGTATTCCATGACCCATCACACCCGGCAGTCGGCGCTGGGGCTGCCCTTCATCGAGAAAAAGAATTACGGCGGCAGGGAATATGCTGTCTCGGAGTATACGATGAGCGAGATCATCGCGTCCATTTACGACACCATGGAGGAGAGCGGCGTAAAGGAGGGGATCCTGTTTCTGGACGAGATCAACTGCGTGTCTGAAACCCTTGCGCCCTCCATGCTGCAGTTTCTGCAGTATAAGGTATTCGGGCGGCACCAGGTTCCGGAGGGCTGGGTGATCGTGACTGCGGGGAACCCGCCGGAGTACAATAAGTCCGTGAGGGAATTTGATGTGGTGACGATGGACCGATTGAAGGTGCTGACGGTGGAGCCGGACTATCGGATCTGGAAGGAATACGCGGTGGAGCGTGGGATCCACGGCGCTGTGATCAGCTATCTGGATCTGAAAAAAGAGCACTTTTATGTAATGGAGATGACCACCCAGGGCCGCAGTTATGTGACGGCCAGGGGCTGGGAAGATATCTCGGAGATCTTAAAGCTCTACGAGGAGGACGAGCTGAAGGTGGACGAGAACCTGGTGGAGCAGTATGTGAGAAATCCCAAAGTGGTAAAAGAATTTACCGCGTATTATGATCTCTACAATAAATATAAAAAGGACTACCGCGTGGAGGAGATCCTGGCGGGAAATCCTTCCGTTCAGGCCCTTGCCCGGGCCAAGGCCGCACCCTTTGACGAAAGGCTTTCCCTGCTGGGGATGCTGCTGGACAAGGTACAGGCGGAGATGAAAGAGGTCATGGAACAGGCGGCCTATCTCTCTGATCTGAGGGCGCCGCTGAAGGCCGTTCAGGATAAGGCTGAGAAAGGCGCGGCCGGGCCGGAGATCCGAAAGCTTTTGGAGATGCAGGCGGAGGGGCGCAGAAAGCTGCTGCAGAACCAGCAGACCGCCGGTTCTCTCTCGGAGGAGGATGGGCGGAAGCATAAGCGGGTGATCCGTTTCTTAGAGGAGTGCCGTAAAAATCTGTATCTGGGGGAGGCGGATTCCGGCAGCGGACAGGAACTGTTTGAGGCGATCCGGAAGAAATACAACGGGGAAGTGGCCCGGATGAAGCAGGATACGGCCCGGACAGGGGAGCGGCTGCACAATCTGTTTGG
>CANQCF010000194.1 GCA_947589505.1 uncultured Acetatifactor sp.
ATGATAGGGCTCCGTCCAGTGGGTGCCGTCCGCTTTCGCCGTCACCAGGATATACTCCCGCCCGCCCACTTCCGCAAGACTTGCCAGACACAATCCGGCTTCGTCCGTGTAGCCGGTCTTGCCCCCAAGGATCCTTCCGCCTGTGACCTCCGCGCTTTCCAGGGACTCTGACAGGGTGCTGTAAAACGTCACCCCATCCGGGTGGAGGTCCGACGGGGGCATACTGTACCGGCTGCTGGTAAAGATCTCATAAAAGGTCTCGTTTTTTAAGGCATACCGCAAAAGCGCGGCGATATCCCCCACGGAGGAATAATGCTCCGGGTCGTGGAGCCCCGTGGAATTTTGAAAGTGCGTCTGCTCCAGTCCCAGTTCCTCCGCCTTTTCGTTCATCCTGTCCGCGAACCCCTCTTCCGATCCGTCTATCAGATCCGCCAGGGCGATACAGCACTCTGCCCCGGAGGGGAGCATGGCCCCATAGAGCAGGTCTTTCTTTCTCACCGTCTCTCCCGGCAGGAAACCGGCCAGAGACGCGTTCTCCTCATACAGTTTTTCAAAGATATCTCTGGGCACCACAACCTTTTCATTCAAATCCTCCGTATTTTCAATCGCCAGTATGACAGTCATGATCTTTGTCATGGAAGCCGGGTAGATCCGCTCCCCGCTGCCGCGCTCTGCAAGGATCTCCCCCGAAACCCGGTCCAGGAGAACCGCATAGGGGCTGTATAGATGATCCAGATCTATACTGAACCGCATCGTCGAATCGTCCCAGGCGCTTTTCTGCCCGGCCCCGATATTCTTCTGATCGCCCCAGGCCTCTTGCCGTTCGCCCCAGGCGTCCTCTGCGCCCTCGACATCCTTCTGCCCGTCCCAGGCGTCTTTCTGCCCGCCATCTTCGGAAAATTTGATATCTTCCCCTATCAAACTTAAAAAATCCGTGTTCTCTGCGCCGGATTCATCCTGCATCGAAGGATCCCCCTGTTTGACACTCAGGATCACAACCCACAGGATCAGCAGCGATAACGCCAAAGCCAGGGAAGCCCGGACCAGCCTCCTGTTTCGCAGGCGGCGGTCGTTTCTTTTTCTTCTCTCTCCCGCCCGCGTCGTTTGCTTTCTGTACTCTCTCATAAAACCATAAACCTTCCTTTCCTGCATCTTCCTGTTTCTATATCCTTTATCTCCTGCTCTTTGTCCTTTATCTTCGACACCTGGTCCTTTATCCCTTGCCCTTTATCCCTTGCCCTTTATCCCTTGCCCTTTATCCTTGCCCTTTATCCTTGCCCTTGATCCTTGCCCTTTTAACTCCTAACCTTGATCCTTTCTTCACTGTCCTGGGCCGCCTCTTCCACCGGTTGCGCCCGCCCTGTCGTTTTTCCGCTGCACGCGCCATTTCTCCCATGATTTTCCGCATTAAAAAAGCGCCCCGCCCTGATACCGATACCGTATCAGAAAACGAAGCGCTGTTCTTCTCTTTTTTCTATGAAATTTCTTACGATTTTCTCACGTTGCAGGCATAGTGATTTCAAATTCCACCGTCTCATCCCGGCTGCGGGCGCTGATCGTGCCGCCGTGGAGCGTTACGATCTCCTTCGCGATAGCCAGCCCCAGTCCCGCTCCCCCTGTTTCGGAACCCCGGGCGGCGTCCAGACGGAAAAACTGGTCAAAGATACGATCCAGCTTATCCTGCGGGATCGTGTTCCCGCTGTTTTGGAACAGGATATCCGCCTGGCCCTCCCGCACAGCGGCAGTGATCGTGATCACAGTGTCCTCAAAACTGTAGTTCACGGCATTTCGCAGCAGATTATCCAGCACCCTCTGCATTTTATCGACGTCGCAGCGCAGCTTCATATCCGGCTGAGCGTGAAGGACACATTTTAAGTTTTTCTCCGCAAGCATCGGCTGGAACTCAAAAGTAAGCTGCTCCAGGAGCCGCGTCAGATTCACCTCGCTGTATTCCAGCGTGATATTGGAGAGATGAAGGCGTGTGATCTCAAAAAATTCATCAATCAGATCCTCCAGATGCTGCGCCTTCTCCAGGGAGATCGAAAGATACTTTTCCCGCAGTTCCTCCGGGAGCTGTTTCTTGTCGCAGAGCAATGTCAGATACCCGATCACCGACGTGAGGGGCGTCTTTAAATCGTGGGCCAGATAGACGATCAGCTCGCTTTTCCGCTGCTCCGCCGCCTCCGCGGCCTGTTTTCTCTCCTCCAGCGTGTGCCGGATTAAATTAATTTTCTTTTCCACCGCCGCCAGCTCGCGGGGAAGTACGACATCGTCAGCTTTCTCTTCTGTAAGCGTGTCTATCCCCCGGTTGATCGCATTGAAATACCGGGAGAAAATGGTCAGGTAGATCCGCAGGATAATCAGGAAAACCGCCACCACCGTCCCAAGGAGCAGCAGATCCTTATGATTTCGGA
Organism: uncultured Acetatifactor sp.; assembly: GCA_947589505.1. GTDB lineage: Bacteria > Bacillota > Clostridia > Lachnospirales > Lachnospiraceae > Acetatifactor. The sequence continues at coordinate 2,415 of CANQCF010000194.1, forward strand.
ACACCTGGCGGTAAACCTTTCTCGCAGCCTCATAATCTCCGTAAATATATCTTTCCATAAACATGACTATGGAGTTTGCGAACCGCTCATGGATCCAGCCCTGATAGACAATGTACACGATCCCCACGGCGGCAAGCATCATGAGAACCGTCCCGATAAAGACCTTGATCTCAAGTCTTCTGAATTCGCTTCCCATCCCCAGCCGGTTTTTCTGTTCACTCAATGGTATATCCCACTCCCCACACGGTTTTGATAAACTTCGGTTTTCGCGACGGCTCCTTTAATTTTTCCCGGAGCCTGCCGATATGCGTCATCACGGTGTTGTTGCTGTCCAGATACTTTTCTCCCCAGACATTTTCGAACAATTCCTCGGAAGAGACGACCCTTCCCCGGTTCTCACATAAATACCAGAGGATCGAGAACTCCAGAGGCGTCAGGACGACCGCGCTGCCATACAGACTGCATTTATGGGTATCCCGGTTGATCACCAGTCCTCTGATATCGTACTCCGCGGCCGGCGCATCCCCTTCCCCGGCGCGCTCCGCCCGGTTGTACCGCACATAACGGCGCAGCTGCGTCTTTACCCTGGCGGCCACCTCCAGGGGATTAAAGGGCTTCGTGATATAGTCGTCCGCCCCGATCGTAAGCCCCAGGATCTTATCGGTATCCTCCGTCTTCGCAGTCAGCATGATGACCGGATAATAATACCTCTCCCGGATCTTCTGACAAATGTGGAGCCCGTCCACGTCCGGCAGCATCAGATCCAGGATCGCCAGGTCCAGCTTCTCCGTCTCGATACATTCCAGAGCGTCCCTGCCG
>CANQCF010000195.1 GCA_947589505.1 uncultured Acetatifactor sp.
TGCGGCATCATAGGCCCTCTGCTCTCCAGCCTGATCACCCAGATGCCCGGCATGGCTTATCTGCCCGTCATGATGGTGGAACTGGCGCTCTACGGCCTGATCACCGGACTTATGATGAAATTCGTACACACCGGTAAGCTGATCGCCGACCTTTACATCAGCCTTCTCACCGCCATGCTGGCCGGCCGGATCATCACCGGCATCGCCCGGGGCCTGATCTTTGCCCCCGGTGCCTTTACCGTAAAAGCCTGGGCCACCGGCTATTTCGTGTCCAGCTTCCCCGGCATCGTCGTTCAGCTGATCCTGCTGCCCGTGATCTACCTGGGCCTGCAGCGTGCTCACCTCATCCCCGGGGAACGCTCCAAATAAGGGGCTCCATTTAATCCGGACATTCCGCCCAAAATCTGGCGCATTTCACGGCGCGCTTCCAGCCCTTTAAGAGCTCCGCGCGCCGCTGAGGCGCCATTTCCGGCTCAAAGGCCCGTCCAAGGCTCCAGTTCTCCCGGATCTCCTTTTTGTCACTCCAATACCCCACCGCAAGCCCGGCAAGATACGCCGCCCCCAGAGCAGTGGTCTCAATGCACTTCGGCCTCTGCACCCTGGTGTCCACGATATCCGCCTGAAACTGCATCAGGAAATCGTTGGCGCTGGCCCCGCCGTCCACATTCAAGCTCTTTAAATCCAGCCCGCTGTCCTGCTTCATAGCCTCCAGCACATCCGCAGTCTGATAGGCGATGGACTCCAGGACCGCCCTGACGAAATGTTCCTTCGTACACCCCCTGGTGATCCCGACCACAGTTCCCCGGGCATACTGATCCCAGTACGGCGCGCCCATGCCCGCAAAGGCCGGAACAATATAGACTCCCGCGGTATCCTCCACCCGTCCGGCATACAGTTCAGACTTCGAGGCCTCGGGAAACATTCGCATACCGTCCCGGAGCCACTGTACCGCCGCTCCCGCCACAAAAACGCTGCCCTCCAGCGCATACTCAATCTTCTCCGGGCCCCCAGCCGCGATGGTGGTCAGAAGCCCCGCCTTGGAATCGATAGCCCTGTCCCCCGTATTCATCAAGAGAAAACAGCCCGTCCCATAAGTATTTTTCACCTGCCCGGGTTCAAAACAATTCTGCCCGAAAAGCGCCGCCTGCTGATCCCCGGCCGCCCCCGCAATGGGGATCCGTCCTCCCAGCACCGCCTCGTCCGTCTCCCCGTAGATACAGCTGGAAGGCATAACCTTCGGCAGTATGCAGGCCGGTATCCGGAAATACTCTAAGATCTCCTCGTCCCAGCAAAGCCTGTGAATGTCAAACAGCATCGTCCGGGAAGCGTTGGTATAATCCGTCACATGCACCGCACCCTTCGTGAGATTCCAGATAAGCCAGGTGTCCACCGTGCCAAAGAGCAGCTCCCCCTTTTCCGCCCGCTCCCGGACCCCCGGCACATTGTCCAGGATCCAGGCGATCTTCGACGCACTGAAATATGCGTCCGGAATCAGCCCCGTTTTTGCCCGGACCGTCCTGTCAACCCCCTCCGCCTTCAGCGCCTCGATCCTGTCCGAAGTGCGGCGGCACTGCCAGACGATGGCGTTATACACCGGCTTTCCGGTCGCCTTATCCCAGAGGATCGTAGTCTCCCTCTGGTTTGTGATCCCGATCCCGCTGATCTGCTCCGCCCCGGCCCCGATCCGCGCCATAGCTTCGATAGCAACCGCAAGCTGACTGGACCAGATCTCCTGCGGATCATGCTCCACCCACCCCGGCTGCGGGTAAATCTGCGCAAACTCCTTCTGTGCCATGGAACAGATATTGCCGCCCTTGTCAAATAGAATACAACGGGAACTCGTCGTCCCCTGATCCAACGCCATCATGTACTTCTGCATAACCAGCCTCCTTTTCCCTCTTCGCCGCATCTCCCGGCTGCCTTATATTTTTCCTTCCTTCCGCAGATATTTCAAAAGTCCCTCACACCCCTCTATCACATCGTCATAGGTCTCGTCAAAATTTCCCGTGTACCACGGGTCCGCGATATCCCTGTCGTTTCCCGCAAAGCTCAGCAGCTTATACACTTTTCCATCCGGGTCCCCTTTCAGCATCCTCTGAAGATTTCTCACATTCCAGGTATCCATCCCGATCACATAGTCCGCTTTCACATAATCGCTCCAGGTGATCTGCTTCGCCCGGTGCGGCACAAGCGGTATCCCCACCTCCCGCAGCTTGTTCACCGTGCCCCGGTGCGGCGGATTCCCGATTTCTTCCGTACTGGTGGCAAAAGAATCGATCTCGAACTGATCAGTAAGACCAAGGGTGTCGATCATATGCTGAAAAACGCTCTGACACATGGTGGAGCGGCAGATATTTCCATGGCAGCAAAAAGCTACTGTTATCATCTATCTTTTCTCCTTCTATGTTCCTGTTACTATATTTATCTGTTCACCATCGTCTGCCTGGCCTGTGCACGGGAAAGCATACCGTATAATTCTGCAGACAAATGGACCCTTTTTATCTCGATCCCAAATTGGTGGATGCTCTCCGCTATAAAGGATTTGCCGTGTAAGTACTTCTCGATCTTATCGTCTGCAACGACGATTACTTTTTGTGGTGCTGTCCTACCTTCAGCGACCCAATATGAGCAAAAATCTCACAAATCACTCTATCCTTTTCCGAATACAAATCCGGCTCAATATGTACTCCATGAGAAAAAACTACCTTTGCATTTCTCTCAACCGGGCAGCCCAGCCATTCTTCAACCATTGACGCAATAGAACTTTCCGCAATCTGTTGCTCGTGAGGACTCGATTTACTTGTATCAACCATGCTTATCATTCCTTATATTTGCCCAGCGCCAAAACTCAGCGCCGCCCTAATTTTACCCGATAGCCAACAGAAATAATGACATCCAGGGTATAAGACGGCACCTATAACCTGAGTATTCTTCTTTCTCAGGTTTTTCTAATTGTATCAAGAATTCTGCTAAAAGCAGCCCCTGCTCCGTTATCATAATCTGCTTTTCATAGGTGGCATCATCGTTTTCCTCCTCCAGCCACCCTACATTTTGGGCACAAAACTTCCGAAGGATCGAAGTTGCAAGCTCCGTATGATTTTTCAAGGGACCGTTATTTCAGCACTTCCCATCTTGCGTTCCGTTTTGAACCAATCCGTTGGATATATCCTTTTTCCCGCAGCGAATCCAACGCTCTCTGCACTGTCCTGACAGTTTTTGATAT
>CANQCF010000196.1 GCA_947589505.1 uncultured Acetatifactor sp.
TGGGATATGACAGCATGAAGCAGGCTGAAGAGCAGCTTCAAGGAACTACTATGATACGCATTCATAAGTCATATCTGGTAAATATGCAGTACATAAAGAAACTGACAGCGGAGCAAGTGCTGATGTCAAATGGGACGAGACTGCCGATTGGCCGAAAGTATAAATCTGTTGTAAAAGAAACTTTTAATCAATTTATCAGATCGGTCACAATTGAAAGGAATGGTGCAAAGTGATCTTTTTCGGGATAATGCACGTCATTGATCTCCTGAATTACTGTTTCATTTATCGTGTGATCTTCCACGCAAGGTTTATCAAGAGCACTGTGTGGAAGATTGTTGTTTTGGTGGGAAGCCTTGCAATAACGGAGTTACTGTTGTTCTTTGAGGTATTTCATTTTGGAGAGAGGGCGGTGGCGCTGGCTTGCCTGATTGCTGTCGCCGTATTATTGCGTGAAGATCGCATTCGGGCATTGCTTCTCTTCCCGGTGGCGTTCATGCTTTCCGGATCGGTGAATGTGTTTTTTACATATATTTTCGCTTTTTTGCTTGGAATTCCATACGCGGAATTCCTGGATTCCCCTTTTCTGCAGATCATTTCAGAAATTCCCTTATTGCTTTTCCTTTCAGGGATGTATTTTTTCGTAAAGCCCCAAAAGTTAAACGGGCTGATCAGATTGAGTATCCCCAAGTATTTGATCTTATTATTGGGAATTGGCTGCCTGTTCGTTCTGGTAGGCATTTCACAGGGGTTTATGCTTGGCAGGGTAGAAGCGGCTGCGCTGATGCGGCCTATGGCGATCTGCTTTGTCGTCGCGGTAAGTCTTTTTGTCCTGCTGATCCTATGGCAGGCTGTCATCGAAGGAAAAGCGCGCCAGTATCAAGTGGAGAAAGAGCTTTACCGAAATTATCTGGATAAGCAGGAGATGCACATCCGGGATCTCATTGAGTCTGATGAGAAGCTGAGAAGCTTTCGGCATGATATACGCGCACACATTACTGCATTGGAGGCGGGAATTGAAGAAGGGGACCTCGACTTTCTAAAATCTTACGTGGCACGTATCAAAGAGGAGAACGAGAAAATTGCAGTTATAAAATATACAGGGATTGCGGCGGTGGATGCGGTGATTGCAGAATGGCATCAAAAGGCGTTGGATGCCGGCGCAAAGTGGATTTGGGAAGGCGGCCTATTGCCGTATGATCAGTTTGAAACGTTTGATTTATGCGTGATCTTCTCCAATTTGCTCAGCAATGCTGTTGAGGCGGCAGAAAAGGTGGAAGGCGGACGGGAAAAAAGAATTACTGTCTACTGTAGAGCTTTTCAGGGAAACACCGTCATCCGGATAACAAATACATATCCCGGAGACGGTAACCTGAAGGAACTTAAGACCACCAAAGCTGACAAATTAAATCATGGTTACGGATTAAAAAATGTAGAAGAAGTGGTAAAAAGGGCACAAGGCTCTTTTCAGATCACAGTGGAAGACGGAGAGTTTCAAGCGGAAATCATTCTGTAAAACATTTATATGTTGTTTATATCCGCAAATGCCCTGCGAATTACGCAGTTCGTGCAAAAAACATGTAGTTCGTGCAAGGGCATTTGCTTTTTTATGGGCTAAAACGCATAATGTAAGAAAAGCGGGGGAACAGAAAGATATTTGGATCAACTGGCATGAGGGGGTAAAGTGATGCTGAAGACGAATCTTATCTTTGGATTATTTTTATTGATGGTGTTAAGCTGTCTCAGATTTTCCGGCTCCGGCGAGAAATTCGTGCCACCGGAGGAGATTGCCCAGCAGAAAAGCGACAGTATTATGACAGCATTCATGAACCATGATAAGGAGGCATTTAAAGAACTTCTATGTCCCGGACTGCAGGAAGAACATTCCGATTTGGATCGTGAGATTGAAGAAATGTTTGCTTTTGTCGAGGGAGATATTATATCCTATGATTTGGATTATCCTACAGCCCGCGGTGGTTCTACTACAGAGTTAGGCTGGGTAAAACAGTTTATAACCACAAAAATTATTGATATTCAAACCAGCAGCGGTAAGTCATATGACATTCATTACACGTTCAATACAATATATGAGGGGCATCCTGAGCAATTAGGAATCACAAATATTTGTATTTACACAAGTGGTACTCCGCATGATCCTATAACCGGGTTCCCTCCGGGAGAGAGCTATCTCATTGAATTTAAGGGTCGCTTGTAAAAGATATTGCGGGCTGAGTCAAAAGAAAAATTTACGGTTTGAATCAACTGGTACAAAGGGGGCTGTGATGATAAAAGCGAATCGATTCTGTGGAATTCTGTTATTGCTCCTATTAGCTTTTTCCGGATGTTCCGGTTCCGGCGGGAAATTTGTGACACAGGAGGAGATTGCCCAACAACAAAGTGACGATATCATGGCAGCCTTCATGAATCATGACAAAGAGACATTCAAAGAATTTCTATGTCCCGGCTTGAAGGAAGAACATCCTGATCTAGATCGTGAGATGGAAGAACTGTTTGACTTTGTCGAAGGGGATATTATTTCTTACGATGAAAGTTATATTGTAAGCAGCGGTGGGACAATGGAGGAGATGCTGGGCTGGGTAGAAAAGTTTATTTCCTCAAGAATTACAAACATTCAAACCAGCAGCGGTAAGTCATATGGCATATACTACATGTTTCATACCATATATAACGAGCATCCTGAGCAATTAGGAATCACATATATTTGTATCTATAAAAGTGATGCTCCACATGATCCGGTTACCGGGTTCCCACCGGGAGAGAGCTATCTCATTGAATTTAAGGGCCGTTTGTAGAAAGGACTGCGGGTTGAGTGATCCGGGAGAGAGAAAAGGTTTCAGAATAAGCCTGCCCTGTATGTCTTTGGGCGGGCTTATTAAATTTGATATTAAATTTGAGCAGTGTTCCCTCTTGCCTGTCAGGGAAAAAAATGATAGAATACCCTATAAGGGCCGGATGCGGCTCGTGTTTTCATGTATTTTTTTGGAAAAAATGTTTATTGATAGAATGGAGCGGAAATGGATAAGATAATTTTGACAGGCGACAGACCCACCGGAAAACTGCATATCGGGCATTATGTGGGCTCCCTGCGCAGACGCGTGGAGCTGCAGAATTCCGGGGAATATAAAAAGACCTATATCATGATCGCGGACGCCCAGGCGCTGACGGACAATATCGAGAACCCGGAGAAGGTGCGGGA
>CANQCF010000197.1 GCA_947589505.1 uncultured Acetatifactor sp.
CCGCTCATATTTAAGAACAGATCATAACTTCCCAGCAGTTTTTCCTTCTCTGTCAAATGTGTAATAATATCAAAAATTGCCAATCCGAGATTTGATTTGCCGCAGCTGTTGATTCCGTAAATAATACCCTTAGATATGCAGCCATTTTCGATCATCTCCGAATTGAAACCGTAGTTGCTCGGAGACCCAATATCAAATGTAATTTTTTCCCTAAATCCTTTGAAATTTTCTACACTGAATTTTTTTAACATGGCGATCCCACCCTTTCCCAGATTTCATTATATTATTTTCCGCATTTTTTTGCAAGTATATCCGTATTTTTTTTACGTTATATATGTAAATATTTGGCAGAATCGCGACAGATAAGAATTGTAGCAAAAAGGCCACGGGCAAACCCTTTGCCAGTGGCCTCCTGCCGAGTACAGAACACGCGGCGTCCCACCGCCCCGGATCCCGGTAAACAGGATCCCGCAGGCGGCGGAACCGTTTTACAGAAATGCCTTTACGCTCTTGTAAACGCCCTCTGCGTCCAGGCCGTATTTAGCGACCAATGCGTTTGCGGGGCCGGACTCACCGAAGATATCCTGCATTCCCAGCTTCTTGACGGGGGTGGGCAGCTTCTCGCTGAGGCAGTCGCAGACTGCGCTGCCAAGGCCGCCGATCACAGAGTGCTCCTCCACGGTAACCACCTTTCCGGTCTTCTTCGCGCTCTTTACGATCAGCTCCTCGTCCAGGGGCTTTATGGTGCAGATATTCACAACCTCCGCGTCGATCCCGTCCGCCGCCAGCTTCTCTGCCGCGCCGAGAGCGGAGTCCACACAGATACCGGTTGCGACGATGGTCACGTCCTTGCCCTCGCGGAGAACGGTGCCTTTGCCGATCTCGAAATGATAATCGGGCTTGTCGTTGATCACGGGAACCGCAGCCCGTCCGAAGCGGATGTATACGGGGCCCTCATGCTCCAGAGCCGCGCGGACTGCAGCCTTTGCCTCCACATCGTCGGAAGGGCACATTACAACCATGCCGGGGATCGTCCTCATCAGGGCGATATCCTCGTTGCACTGGTGGGTGGCGCCGTCCTCGCCCACGGTGATGCCCGCGTGGGTCGCGCCAATCTTTACGTTCAAGTGGGGGTAGCCCACGGAATTGCGGACCTGCTCATAGGCACGTCCTGCCGCAAACATGGCGAAGGAGCTCACGAAGGGAATCTTCCCTACCAGGGACAGTCCCGCCGCTACGCCCATCATGTTGCACTCCGCGATACCGCAGTCAATGTGGCGGTCGGGATACGCCTTCTTAAAAATACCGGTCTTGGTAGCCGCCGCGAGATCCGCGTCCAGAACCACCAGGTTGGGAAACTCTTCCGCCAAATCTTTTAACGCGTTGCCGTAGCTTTCACGGGTAGCGATCTTTTTCACATCTGCCATTCCTCTATACCTCACCTTTCCTGAGAATTAAAGCGCCGCGCCGATCTTCTCCAGATCAGCCATTGCCACCGCGTACTCCTCGTCATTGGGAGCCTTGCCATGCCAGTCACAGTTGTTCTCCATAAAGGAAACGCCCTTGCCCTTTACGCTGTGGGCTACGATGCAGGTGGGCATGCCCTTGGTCTCCCTGGCCTCCTTGAAGGCCGCGCGGAGCGCGTCGAAATCATGCGCGTCACAGTTGATCACATGGAAGTTAAACGCCTTAAATTTCTCGTCGATGGGGTAAGGGGAACATACCTTGTCGATGGGGCCGTCGATCTGCAGATTGTTGTTGTCAACGATCACGCAGAGATTGTCCAGCTTGCGGAAGCCGGCGAACATTGCGGCCTCCCAGACCTGTCCCTCCTGGATCTCGCCGTCGCCCAGGACGGTATAAACCCTGAAGTCCTTCTGATCCAGCTTTCCGCCCAGCGCCATTCCCACCGCTGCGGAGATTCCCTGTCCCAGGGAACCGGAAGACATGTCCACGCCGGGGATGTGGATGCTGGGATGTCCCTGGAGATAAGAGCCCAGTTTTCTCAGGGTGGTCAGATCCTCCACCGGGAAATATCCCCTGTTTGCCAGAGCGGAATACAGGCCCGGAGCTGTGTGGCCCTTGGAGAGCACGAACCGGTCTCTGTCCTCCTTGTCAGGATTCTTGGGGTCAATGTTCATCTCTTCAAAATACAGATAGGTGAACACATCTGCTGCGGACAGAGATCCGCCGGGATGCCCCGCCTTTGCGCTGTGAACTGCGGTCACAATGCCCTTGCGGACTTCATTCGCCATTTTTTGCAGTTCTAAATTGTCCATGTCTCCTCCATTCTGCCGCCCATCAGGCAGCTGTCGTCGTTTTTGCTATTGATTACAAATTAGCACAATCTTCCAAAAGTGTCTACCGATTTCTTGCGGGGTAAGCGGCAAAATATTGCGTCGGCCGCCGCACTTCTGCCGGGCCGGATCCCCGCAAAGCCGCACGGGCTGCGATCTTTGTGAACCTTGCCGCCTGCGCGGACTAATCGGATCCCGCCGTGCGAAACTCCGCCCTCTACTCCTCTTTCTGCCCGTAGTAGGCGTTTGCCCCGTGCTTTCTGTAATAGTGTTTGTCCTGAAGCTCCTGGGGGGCCGGCTGGATCCGGGGATTGATGGTCTCCGCACGATACGCCATCTTCGCCACTTCCTCCAGCACCACGGCGTTGTGGACTGCCTCCTTCGCGTCCTTCCCCCAGGCGAAAGGCCCGTGGTTCTTGCAGAGGACCGCCGGAACCGCCAGGGGATCCTTTTTCATGCGCCTGAACTCGTTCACGATCAGATGTCCCGTGTTCTCCTCGTAGGCCTCCTCGATCTCCTCCGCGGTCAGGCAGCGCAGGCAGGGCACTTCGCCGTAGATATAGTCCGCGTGGGTAGTCCCATAGCAGGGGATGCTTCTCCCCGCCTGTGCCCAGCTTGTGGCGTAAGGGGAATGGGTGTGCACCACGCCGCCGATCTCCGGGAAAGCCTTATACAGCTCCAGGTGGGTGGCGGTGTCGGAGGAGGGATTGTATCTGCCCTCCACTCTCTTTCCATTCAGATCCATGACCACCATGTCCTCGGGCCGGAGTTTCTCATACTCCACGCCGCTGGGCTTTATCACAAAAAGCCCCTTCTCCCTGTCTATGGCGCTCACATTGCCCCAGGTAAAGGTGACGAG
>CANQCF010000198.1 GCA_947589505.1 uncultured Acetatifactor sp.
ATTACGCCGGGAGGGAAAGAAAATGGCTCATCGGATACTCATTGTGGACGACGAAAAAATGCTGACCGATCTTCTGTCCGCGCATCTGCGGGACTGTGGATATGAGACGCTGGTGGCGAAAAACGGCGGGGAAGCCTTAAAACTGCTGCCCCAAAAACCGGATCTGATCCTGCTTGACATCAATATGCCGGGAATCTGCGGGCTGGAGCTCTGCCAGGCGATCCGAAGCCATGTATCCTGTCCCATCCTCTTTTTGACGGCGCGGATCACAGAACAGGACAGGATCAACGGGCTCCAGCTGGGAGGAGACGACTATATCACAAAACCCTTCAGCCTGAAGGAACTGACCGCCCGGATCGCCGCCCATCTCCGCAGGGATCAGCGGAGCCAGAACCGCCCGTCCGTGCTGGCAACCTCGGACGGGCTTCTCGTAAACCTGACGGAGCGGCGGGTGTTTTACCGGACGGAGGAGATCCCCTTTTCCAAAAAGGAGTTTGATCTGATCGAATACCTGATGACTAACAGGGGACAGATCTTCGATAAAGAGCGGATCTACGAGGCGGTATGGGGTCTTGAGGCAGAGGGCGACAACACGGTCGTAAAAGAACATGTCAGAAAGATCCGGTCCAAGCTGCGGGCCGCGGCGGGGCGGGACTATATCGAGACGATCTGGGGAGTGGGTTATAAATGGAGCATGTGAGACAGAAATCCTTAAAAACAGAGTTTTTCACCGCCGTGTCCGTCACCCTTCTGACGGTGGTCCTGGCCTCCGCCGTCACCGTCTGGGGCTGCCTGCGGTTTCAGAAATGGCTGGTACCGGACACAAATTATGTCATGATAAACGTCGCCTATCGGACCCCTGACGGCATGGAGGAACAGGGAGCCACGCGAGTCGAGATAGACGGCGGAGAGCAGAAAATTTCCTATCTAAAAATTGCCGAGAACGGTGTGCCTGCAGCCGAAACCATCGATCCGAGCGGGCTGACCCTCTCCGTGGAAAGTCTCGACTACGGCATTGGCTGGAAGGGTCCCCGCAGGAAGCTGGCTTATATTATGGCAGGCGCCGCCATGGGACTTCTGCCCGCGGCATACTCCGCCACAGGCTTTTTTCTGTGCGCTCTCCGGTTCTACCGGAGGAAACTGGCTCCCGGCATCACCGTCCTGGACGAAGCCACGCGGCACATCAGCGACCGGGATCTGGATTTTACAGTGGACTGCAGCCTGGAAAACGAACTTGGACGGCTGTGCCGGTCTTTTGAAGAAATGCGGCGGACGCTGAAAGAGACTTATCAGGAATTGTGGAAGATCATAGAAGAAAAAAAGCTGATCCAGGCTTCCATCGCCCACGATCTGAGAAATCCCATCGCCATCATCGAGGGCTATACGGAATATCTGCAGCTCCATCTGCAGTCGGGCGACCTGACGCCCCAGGAAACCCTGGAGATCGCCTCCCGTATCGACAGCGCCGCAAAACGCCTGGAACGCTACACGGAATCCGTCAGGGAGATCAGCCAGCTTGACGATATCGAGATCGCTCCCCTGCAGATCTCCGCCGAGGAACTGATCCCGGATCTCACGGCCGATCTGACCCTGATGGCTAAGGAATCGGGAAAGATCCTCCGCACGACGGGGCAGAATCTTTCCGGCTCTCTCTCCATAGACGCCCCGATCCTCTACCGCATCCTGGAAAACATCTTAAACAACGCTCTGCGGTTTGCGACGAAAGAAATTCAACTGTCCTTTTCCCTAACAGGCCGGCAATTAGTGGTCTCCGTCGCGGACGACGGCTGCGGCTTTCCCGAAGAGATCTTACAGGGCAGGAACCGCCTGCTGATGCCCGCGGCGGGTGAAAACGGGCACTGCGGGATGGGGCTGACGATCAGCCGCATCCTTTGCCAAAAGCACGGGGGATGGCTGGAACTCCGAAACAGGGAGCCCCACGGCGCGGAGGTAAAAATCTTTCTCGAAGTTTGACCGTTTCTTGACTTTTATTCTATATGATCTCCTTGTAAAACATTTCAAATGCTGCAAGGAGGTCATTTTTTATGAAGAAATGGTTCAGCGCTCTGCTTGTATTCGGAATATCCCTTTCCCTCTGCGCCTGCGGCGGCTCCGGAAGTCCGGGGAAGGGTTCCTTTCCCGGGGTAGTCCCCCAGAGCATAACGCCTGGCTCGGAGATACCGGAGGGGCCCGGCAGCAGTGACGGTTCGGAAACCGGCGGGAATAAAACTGCCGGGGGCGGCCTGACCCTGCTCTATCACATGCAGGGCCAGAATACCGCCTGCTGTACCGAAAACGGGTACTACTATCTGACTTTGGAAGAAGAACGCCTCACAGACGGGCGGTATGCAAGGCACTTAATGTATATGGATTTTGCCACCCGGCAGGAGATCTATCTGTGCAGTGATGCGTCCTGTACCCATGATACCGCGGACTGCACATCGGTTTTTCCCTCCGACGAATTTTCATATAGCACCGCGCTTTTTGTCTGGAACGACAGCCTGTATATCCTGAGCAAAGAACAGGACCGCGACGGCTCGGCTGTCGCCGGTATTCTCGGCGAAAGCTCCGGCGCGTCCGTGGAGGCCTCGCCCACAGCGCTCTACCGCGCGGGGCTCGACGGCACAGACCGGGAAAAGCTCTACGCCTTTGACGCGGATCTCACGGTGGAGGATCTGGTCCTGGGCGACGAGAGCGGGCTGTACTTTGTCACGAAAAAAGTGACGACGCAGCAATTCGATGGCAGTACGTATCTGACTTCCTCCGAGAGGAAGCTGGTCCGTCTGGATCCGTCCTCCGGAAAAGAGACCCCTCTGCTCTCCCTGAATCTCGGAGACGACATCGACTGGGATATCATGGCCTGCACCGGGAGGAAACTGGTGCTGTTCGGAATCGATTTTGGGCGTCAGGTCTCGGCGGAAGAAAGACATGCCGACGACAGAACCCTCTACGACACCGCCTCCGACGTCTTTATGACCCTGGACGTGGATACCGGCGCCTACAGCGAGATCTACCACGTGTACGCGCCAAAGTCAAGGAGTTACGCGGCGGATCAGGACCGTCTGTACTATTCCGTAGACGGGGACGGCAGGA
>CANQCF010000199.1 GCA_947589505.1 uncultured Acetatifactor sp.
TATGAATAAAATAGAGGACAAGCTGCAGTCCTGTTATCGGCAGGTCAGGGAGAAGACGAAGATGGAGCCGGCGGTGGCGCTGGTACTGGGATCCGGGCTGGGGGATTATGCTTCTCAGCTGAAAGTGGAGTGCGAAATCCCCTATTCGAAGATCGAGGGATTCCCGGTGTCCACAGTTCCGGGGCATGACGGGAAATTTATCTTCGGGTATCTGGGGGAGATCCCCGTGGTCTGCATGAAGGGCAGGGTGCATTACTATGAGGGTTATGAGATCTCGGACGTGGTGCTGCCGGTGAGACTGATGCGGCTGATGGGAGCGGGGATTCTGTTTCTGTCCAATGCGGCGGGCGGGGTGAACGAGGCTTTCCGGGCAGGGGATCTGATGCTGATCCGGGATCATATCTCCGTATTTGTGCCAAATCCTTTGATCGGGCCGAACTGCGGCAGTCTGGGGCCCCGGTTCCCGGATATGACTTCCGTCTACGACTCGGAACTGTCGGAAAAGATCCGGGAGGCGGCGGTCGAAGAAAACATTCCGCTTCGGGAGGGCGTTTACACCCAGCTTACCGGGCCATCCTATGAGAGTCCGGCCGAGATCAGGATGCTGCGGCTCCTGGGGACGGATGCCGTAGGCATGAGCACGGTGGTGGAGGCCATCGCGGCGAACCACTGCGGGATGCGGGTCTGCGGGGTCTCGTTTATCAGCAATCTCGCCGCCGGAATGTCCGGAAAGCCCCTGGATCACAGGGAGGTACAGGAAGCCGCTGACGCTGCGGCCCGGAAATTTACCAGATTGGTGAGCTGCAGCATCCAGAAGATGGCTGGCTGCCGGGATTAAAGAGGATAAAACTAGACATATGTCGTTATTGGCAGCAATGAAAATAAGAACAGAACGACGTCTGCCTCCAAAAAGACATTAAGGCCTTATAGTACGGCAGGTATTCTATATCTGAATGTGTGTTGATTTTGAGAAGATATCGGCAGACATCACGGTGCGGCATTATGACTGGTTAGAGGTCAAGCAATTATTAAATTCATTAAGTAAATGGGACAAGCAGGGGGAGACCATGGGGGAACGGTTACAGACAGAGGATGTAAAGGATCTGATCCGGAAGGCATTGGGTGCGCGGACGAAAGCCTACGCGCCGTATTCCCATTATCAGGTGGGAGCGGCGCTCCTGTCCGGACAGGGCAGGGTATATCCCGGCTGCAATGTGGAGAACGCTTCTTACGGCGCGGCGATCTGTGCGGAGAGGACTGCTTTTGTCCGGGCGGTGCAGGAGGGAGAGCGGGAATTTCGGGCTATCGCCATCGTAGGAGGGCTAGAGGGAGAGGAGCCAAAGGACTATGCCTATCCCTGCGGCATCTGCCGGCAGGTCATGCAGGAATTTTGCGGACCGGATTTTGAAGTCATCACAGCGGTGAGCGAGGACGATTATGAGATACATCCCCTAAAGGAAATGCTGCCTTGGGGATTCGGAGGAGAAAAGCTGAAGTGAAGATCCGTTTGTATCACGCCAGGATACTGACAATGGAGGAAAACCGACCGGTGTTTCCCGGGGAGATCTGGATTGAAGGCGACAGGATCCTCTCTGTGAGGGAGTGCGTGCCGGGGGAATGCCTAAAAGGCGGCGCGGGGCCTTGCCCGGAGGAGGGATCGGAAATCCGCTGGGACCGGGAGATCGACTGCGGCGGAAATCTTCTGATGCCCGGATTTAAGGACGCCCACACCCATTCGCCCATGACTTTCCTGCGCTCCTACGCGGACGATCTGCCATTGAAAGAGTGGCTGCAGCAGAAGGTTTTTCCCATGGAGGCAAAGCTGGACGAGGAGAGCATTTACTGGTTCGGAAAGCTTGCTGTCCTGGAGTATGTAAGCGGTGGGATCACCGGAATCTTTGACATGTACCTCCGGCCGGATGTGATGGCAAAGGTGGCACAGGAAACGGGGATCCGGTGTACTCTGGTGTCCGGACTGAATGATTTTACCTCTTCCATCGAAAAGCAGGAGGAAGAATACATACATTGGAATCAGGCGGGGCCGCTGATCCGTTACCGCCTGGGGTGTCATGCGGAGTACACCTGTTCCCGGGAGCTTTTGGAAAAATTAGCGGCGCTGGCGGAAAAGTACCGGGCCCCGGTCTTTCTGCATTTGTCCGAGACAGAAAAGGAAGTACGGGAGTGTGCGGAGCGTTACGGACTGCCGCCTGTGAAGTTCCTGGACTCTCTGGGGTTGTTTGACTACGGGGGCGGCGGGTATCACTGTATTTATCTGGATCAGGAGGAAAAGGAGATCTTTCGGAAGAGAGGTCTGTATGCAGTGACAAATCCGGCGTCGAATCTGAAACTGGCCAGCGGAATTGCTCCTGTCACAGAATATGAAAAAATGGGGATCCCGGTTGCCATCGGCACGGACGGCGCGGCCAGCAACAACTGTCTGGATATGTTTAAGGAGATGTTTCTGGTCAGCGGCCTTGCAAAGTATCAGGAGGGGGACGCCTCCGCCCTGGACGCGGAAAAGGTACTGCGTATGGCAACTGTGAACGGGGCCCGGGCCATGGGCTATGCGGATGCAGATGTCCTGGCGGAGGGAAAGCTGGCAGACCTGATCCTGATCGGTCTGCAGAAACCCAATATGCAGCCCATCCACAATATTCCCAAGAATCTGGTTTACAGCGGGAACAAGTCCAATGTGATCCTGACCATGGTCGGAGGACAAATCCTATATTCCGACGGAACCTATTCTATCGGTTCCTCCCCGGAGGAAATTTACCGGGAGTGTGAGAAGTGCCTGCGAAGGATCCTTTGACGAAGGGCGCAAAGCCAGAATGATTCAATAGATGGAAAAAGGTTCTTTATCCAGATAAAAGGCGGAGCTTTATGGGCATGACCCATGACACATAAAAAATACAAACAGGAGGAAAAAGTATGTTGGAGAAAGTTTTCAAGCTCAAAGAGAACGGCACTTCCGTGAGGACGGAGATCATCGCCGGTCTCACAACCTTCATGACCATGGCGTACAT
>CANQCF010000200.1 GCA_947589505.1 uncultured Acetatifactor sp.
TCTATTTCAAATTTCTGCGTAAACTGCAGCTTTTTCTCCCGAATGGTCTTTGCAAACATCTCTGACAGCGGCATATTCGGATCAATGAAATAGACTTCTTCCTTCAGTGCCATTCCGCCGCTGTCCATCTGCGCCATGTCCAGTATATTATTCAAAATGGATAACAGATATTCGCCGGAGGTCTCGATCTTATGCAGATACCCATCCACCTTCGCCGATAAGCCGTCTTCCTGTTCCAGAAGCCTTGCATATCCCAGGATCGCGTTTAACGGAGTGCGTATATCATGGGACATATTGCTCAGGAAATAGGTCTTTGCCGTATTGGCGGCCTGAGCCGCCGCAAGCGCCGTTTCCAGTTTTTCGTTGTTTTCAGCCTTTCTCCGGTAATCACTCTGTACCAGCAGAATAGATTCCAGTCCCGCGATCAGCAGAACGACAGCCATGCCCGTGCCGAACAGCAGCCGCAGGCCGAATCTGCTGTACCAGCCGTCTGCAGGGGAAACCTCCAGCTTCCACCTGCTGTCCCCTATTTCAAACAGATAGACCGACGCATCCTCCGACACTGTACCTGCACTGAATACCTCCTCAAATGTCGTATCCCAGGGAGACGCCGTCTTAGACAACCTGAAATCGCAGCCAAAGCCCGTAAGACCGTCTACTGCCTCCATAAAAATATCCGGCACCCGGATGATCACAATGGTAAATCCCCAGAAAACCTCGCTTCCATCTTCCTGCTGCAGATAAACCGGATTCCTGACCGCGATCCCCTCACCGCCCTGCTTTAAGGAAAAAGGCCCCTGCATGATCATCACATGGTTATCCCGGGCGTACCTTGAGATCTCTCCCCGGTCCGGATCGTTGATCAGATCGATCTTTCCGGCCTCGTTTCCTTTTTCCGGATAGATCTCTTCTACTGCTCCCCCGGGAGCGATCTGGATACTCTGGATCACATCCGTCATCAAGTGTTCCGCAACCAGCGGAAAATGATTGATAGTACCGTCATTGCTGATTATGATCTCCTCTAAAGCCTTTGTAACGCCGATCCCATTCACGATGTCCGCTTTCATATACTCCGCATAAGTCATCGCATTCAGCTCTGCCTTGGAGCGGGTAAGCATCTCCTGATAATTTTTATACACGACCGCCGCCATAAGCATAACAGCCGTACCGAACAGAACCGTAAATAAGGGAAGAAGGACCTGTTTCTCTATTCTTTTGGGAATTGATGTACCATGTTTCTTCATGTGTCATTCCTCCTGTCCGGTTACCGGAAACATCCTTTTCCAGTGCGGCAGCCCGTTAGGATTTGTGTATTATGATCCAAGGAAATATAATATTTACATTATAATTGATTAGACAGACTATCGCAATAGAAATTATTCCGTCTGCCTTTTCATTCAGCAGGAAAGAAAGAAAGCCCCACAGCTGCCGCTGTGAGGCTCTTTAGATAGAGTTGTGCGTCAATTATTACAGTTATCGCATCTGTCAAATCCGGGGTTGAACGCATAGTAGTTCTTGCTGTTCAGCTTCTCGGTAGTGATCCGGAGGGCTTCTCCGAAGCGCTGGAAGTGGACGATCTCTCTCTCGCGGAGGAACTTGATGGGTTCGCGGACATCCGGGCAGTCGCTCACCAGACGAAGGATATTGTCGTAAGTTGAACGGGCCTTCTGCTCCGCCGCCATATCCTCAAAGAGGTCGGTGATGATATCGCCCTTGCACTGGAACTCGCAGGCATTGAAGGGGATTCCGCCTGCGGCCTGGGGCCAGATCCCGATGGTGTGGTCGACATAATACTTGTCGAAGCCGCTTCTCTCGATCTCTTCCATGGACAGGTTCCTGGTAAGCTGGTAGACGATGGCACCCACCATCTCCAGATGCGCCAGTTCCTCCGTGCCGATGTCGGTTAAAACGCCTGCCACTTCCTTGTAGGGCATGGAATAACGCTGGGAAAGGTACCGCATGCTGGCGGCCAGTTCTCCGTCCGGTCCGCCGAACTGGGAAATGATCGCCTGAGCCAGCTTCGCGTTGGGCTCCTTAATGTTTACGGGAAACTCTAACCTCTTTTCATAATTCCACATCAGTCACACCCTCCTTCCCAAGGCAGCGGGGCCTCGCCCCATGTCCAACTGTTGTCGCAGTTTACATCGGAGAGGGTCAGCGGGTAATACTTCTGCGCAAATTCAGCGTTCAGTTTCCTCTTGATCCTTACATAGTGGTCATAATATTCCAGAGCCTTGCGGTCCGTGGGATGCGTATCCAGGTACAGAGCCAGATCCACCATGGTAAATCCGACTACCCCGATATTTCTGAGGAGTTGTTCTTTATTGTTCATGATACGCACCTCCCTCCCGTAAAGGGTTTATTCAGCTCAGGAAAAATGGTACCGATGCAATAAGCCTTTTCCAGGTCGTCATAAAGCCTGTCAAAATGCTGCCAGGGCACGTAAGCCATCGCCACTGTCATACAATCGTCGGCATTGTCAACATACTTGTATTCCTGCATTTTGCTTTGTTCCTTTCTTCGTTTCCGATTTTGTAATATTATTCTATGAGGGTTTGCCGGAAACGGTCCTGTCCTATGCTTTCTATTTTCGACAAAAAAATACCTCCCGGACGACATTAGAATGTTCTAATTGAGAAAATGGCGGAAATATGATACCATTTAATCAAAAGAATCGAAGGAGGGTGATATGAAACTAGCTGTTATATCAGATGTACACGGAAATCTTCCGGCGTTAGAAACCGTACTTAAGGATGCAAAAAGCAATTGTGTTGATAACTACATTTTCGTCGGTGATTATTGTCTTAGCAATCCATATCCTAATGAGTGCATTCAAGCGATTCGTGACTTGGATAATAAGTATGTGATTCGTGGCAACGAAGAAAAATATTTAGAAAATCTTATAGATAAAGATCAGAATATGTGGACTGATGGGCAAATGCAAATATCATATTATTGTTATCGGGCTGTCAGTTCTGATAATCTTAACTTTTTAT
>CANQCF010000201.1 GCA_947589505.1 uncultured Acetatifactor sp.
TCTTCCAAAGCTATGCCTCATCCATGAGTACAATCGCAAATCCATTTGCTAGTTTCACTTATTTGTTATATCGGATAATTTTCCTAATACTTTAGGCCAATATGAAATTTTTTTGATATTAAAAATCTTTTCCGCTAACTGCATTGTAAAATCCTCCTTGCTCTTGATGACTTCATTCTAAGCGCTCCCCCCGCCGCGAAGCCGCCACTTAGACTTTACAATCCTGCAGCAAGACTTAAATAAATTTGAACTCCGTTTTCTGCAAGCCGCCATTTTTATATCCCCCTTTCATTTTTCAGCATAACGGACAGGGTAAAGACCTTATTTCTTACGGTCCAGTCCACCGCCCCATGATACTTTTCTGCGGTATTTTTGATATTGATCAGTCCGATCCCATGCACCTTTTTGTCCGCCTTTGTCGTGACCGGAAATTCCGCATCCCGCTTCCGCACCACCTCCCCATCAAAGCTGTTTTCCACTTCCAGGAAGAACATCTTCCCCTTTACATAAGAGGACAGACGAATAAAGATTTTCGCTTCCGGTTCTTCTGCTTTCAGCTTTTTACAGGCTTCCAAGGCATTATCCAGAGCATTTCCAAGAATGATCCCGATATCATAGCTCTGTATCATCAGCTTTTCAGGAAACAGCAGTCTGTCCGCATGGAACTGTAAATCCGGCAGTGTGCGCAGGATCTCATGGTATTTCGTGTTCAGCAGCGTATCGACCACTGCATTTCCCGTCTTGAAATGAAATTCCAGGCGGTCAAAGGTCTGGCTCAGTCCGGACAGGTAATCCCGCAGTTCCTCATTGCTGCCGCTGTCCGCCAGCTGCATGATCACGGTCAGGGAATTTTTCATATCGTGTTTCATTCCCCGGATGCCGGAATACATGTGCTCCATTTCCGCGATGTGCTCCTGCATACTGCCGACCTGCTTTTCTAAGATGATCCGACTGCTCTTCTCCCTGTTCCTGTCGATCATATCCTGAAACAGTCTGACATCGCTTAAAATAAATAACAGACATAACAGCAAAATCGCCGGAATAATGAAAAGCAGCAGTGGCGATACCATATATATTTGCCCATTCTCTATATAGAGGTAGGTCTGCAGCAGAATACAGATCAGCAGGCCGACCAGGCCAGGCGCAAGCAGAAAAAGAAGTTCTGTGCGCCCTATGGCATAATCCTTTTCCCGAAAATTCTGCACAATTTTTCTGAATACTACTACCGGCAGGGCAACCGCCACAGCGCACAGCAGCATTTGTGTCACGATATAAGCAACAGTATGCAGATTTTCAAACAGGCGGACAGAGCGGATATATCCTTTCCCCATGCACCAATTCCAGAAATCCATTATCGGAGAATAAATCTCCCCCACAATACAGGCGCAGAAAACGCTAATCTCACATACTGCCAGAAACGTGATCACAAGAAAACCTGTAATCGCCCTGAACGCCTTATAAAACAAAAGGACTGTCACAGTCAGACCGATCAGGGTGATAAAATGGGTTTCGAGCGTCCTTTTGTCCCCATACTCCATGGGCAGACACAGTTTCAGACATGCTTTCAATGCCACATACAATGCTGCCGCGCAAACGCCGTTCCCTGTCCTTCCCCGCCCTCTGCCCTCTAAAAAACTGCCGTAAAAGTATTGCAGGCAATACCCCTGGGATATCCAGACCAGGAACAGTACACCATTGTTTACGGCATCGTACACTTCATTCATCTGCCGTACCCCCGCTTCGCAGATACCGCATATACTCCCTGACAAACTCCGGATATCTCTCTTTTGCCAGATATACCTTTTCCCCGTTGTCCATCTCAACCATATCGCTGCTGTATTCCGCAATATGCGCCATATTTACCAGATATCCCCTGTGGCAGCGGAAAAAACCGTTCTCCAGCTCGTCTTGAAGCTCGTTCATAACGGCATAGACTTCCAATGTGTTTTTTGCGGTATGTATCGCCGCCTTTCGGTTCCTGCTCTCAATAAAAATGATCTCGCTTTGATTGAAAGTATAGCATTTATTTTTTGTCTTAAGGAACAGCTTGGGCGTTTCCCTTTCTATCCGGCGCTCCCGTATTTCTCCCACGGCGCTTTCAAAAACTTCCGCAAACTTCCGTTCCTCTATCGGCTTCAGGAGATAATGAAATGCTCCGACATCAAAGGCGTCAAACACATACTCTTTGACCGCCGTCACGAAAATGATAACAACTTTCCTGTCATGCTCCCTGACTGCCTTTGCCGTTTCAATCCCGCTTAGGCCCTCCATCTGTATGTCCAGGAAAAGCATGTCGAAATGCCTGTCTGACGCCAGCAGCTCATTTCCCGCCCGAAAACCTTCTATGCGGCAATCCGGGGCCTGCTTCTTGATCAAGTCTGCGATGCGCTCGACGATCACTTTTTCATCATCGCATATTGCTATCTCCATCACTTTCATCACTTTCCCGCATTCTTATCCCTGACACTAGAAAACGGAATCAATCGCTTCCATCCGCGTGAACCGTCTGTATCGATCTGTTCTCTTGTTTATTATATCGGCAGATTTTTTTCTTTCTTAGGCCACATTGTATGAACAGACTTTTTAATGTTGTGAACTGTTGTGAAATCTTTTGAAATCCTGCTGATGACTAGAACTTTCTCTGAAAAGCCCTTTGTCTGCCCTAACTCCACGAAAAACTAACGAAACAACGATATTATAAAAAATAAGATTGAAGAGGAAGGAGAAACAGGAAAAAATTCAGATTGCCTATGTTGTCGGCGGAACATTAACCGCTTGTATTTTCATGCTGCTAATCATTATTATGTGTTGGTTTAGAATCCCAGCTATAAAAAAAGGCACCGCAAGATCATCTGTTATGGATGATCCTGCGACACCCTCTTGCTTTTTATTATCTCTCATCCAGAAGAAACACCGCCGCTCCCACGTCGTATTTCCTCACCCTGGTCCCGAAAAATTCCGCCTCGGATACCTCAAACTGTTCCGT
>CANQCF010000202.1 GCA_947589505.1 uncultured Acetatifactor sp.
CCCTGGACATGGTCGATGGACAGGAGATACCCGGGGAACTGATACCGCCCCTGAACGGACTTATACGCGGGATACCCTCTGTGATCGATATTTATCAGTAACGTTCGCAATTCATTTGACACAGCCATAAACAACCTCCTTCTATCTTTTTTTCAAAAAAGTCTCTTTGTGTGCCTTCCGGCGCTTAACGCCTATCTTTGCAGCACCTCTTGGAAAATTCTCTTTTTCATGCTATACTGGGTGTGATCTGATCATTGGCGCCCATTTTTATGTGTTTCGGAGTATTGAGAAATTCAGGGAAAACTTACCGGAACACAGAGGAAAGGAAAACAGCGATGGCACAATCTGCATCAGCAGCTCAGACAAAAAAATTTTACAACAGACGGTTTGACAGCATCCAGGCACTCAGGGGAATCAGCGCTGTATTTATCATATTGGAGCACGTCCGCTTTTTAAACTGCGGCGCTTTCGGCGTAGAAATCTTTTTCTGCATCAGCGGCTTCATGATCATGTTTTCCACCCACAGGGAATCTCCCCACTTTTTGGGAAAACGCCTGATCCGCATCCTTCCCTTTTACTACCTCATGACTTTTCTTACTTTTTTTGCCGTGCTGTTCTTTCCGGGCCTGTTTGACCAGACCAGGCCAAATCTGGTCTTTTTGCTGAAAAGCCTGCTTTTCATACCCTTTGACATCGGCGGCGGAGTCCTGCAGCCCTTACTCCGCGTGGGCTGGACGGTCAACTGCGAGATTTTCTTTTATCTGGTTTTCTGGCTCTCCATGAAATTAAGCCGCCGCCATCGCGGTTTGATCTGCAGCGGCCTGCTCCTGGGTGTTATGGCCCTGGCATATATCCTGCCAAACGCTCCCGCGCCGCTGGCTTTTTACGGCTCGCCCGTGATGGCGGATTTCATACTGGGAATCCTCTGTTATCAAGCGGCAAAAGAAATTTTTCGCCTTTATTCCGAAGCCAGGCTTCCGAAATCCTGCTCTGTCGTCTGTTTGTTCCTGGCTCTTGTCTGCTTTATAGGACTGATCTTTACAAAACACTATATGAATGTCACTGAAAGCCTGCGCCCTTTCATCTGGGGCATCCCCTCAGCAGCTATCGTGCTGTGTTTTTTCACCGCGGATCTGTTTTTGAAAACGCCCCTTCCCTTGAAACGGCTGGGAGATATCAGTTTTTCACTATACCTCTTGCACTACTATCCCGTCATGCTGCTGGATCGCTTTATTTTTGACTTCGGCAGCTGCACTTTCCTTTCCCTGACGGGCGTTCTGCTTGCCATCCTTATCAGCGTCCTTCTTGCCCTGGCCGGATGGAACCTAATCGAAAAAAAGCTGACCGCCTGGCTGCGCGGAAAACTTCTTTGAGAGATCGCCTGTCATGAATCATCCTTATTCTATGATCCCGGCTGGATAGAGATCTCCCCCCGGCAGGACAGGAGGTTCTTCCTCGGCGTTTTCCTTCTTAACTTCCTTGCGCTCTCCCGGAGCCAGCTTGATCGTCCCCGCGGAAGTTTTCGCATAGAGCGCCGCATCTCCGATATTTTCTATAAAAAAAGGCTTTCCCTCCGTATTTTCCGAATAAAACTCTATATTCCGGCTATGCGGAAAATATCTTAAGTCTACGGCTCTCTCCTCCGTATGGATCAGATAACTATCCTGAAACATTCCAATATGCGGGTATCCACGAAACTCGCAGGGCCTGCCATCCTTCGAATCCTCCGGTACATAATAAAGGGAATGAAAATAGTACTCGCAGAAATTCGCCAGGACAAGAAGCACCTTTCCCGGTTCAATGGACGGAAAAATCCTCTTATCCCTGTATGTTTCCTTCAGCTTTTCGTATTCCGGGATCAAATGCGCGTATTTGTCCTGTGCTTCCCACCTGCAGTACGCCAGGGGACAATGATATTCCGTATTCACGGTATTGACAACCAGCTCCCCGTTTTCCAGATCCGTGCGGAGTGATTGAACTTTTGACGTATGAATTCCCGAGGCGTCCGAAAGCCTGGGATGTCCGGTGCAGATTCCATGGGCCTGCCGATATTTTTCCGTCCCTTCTCCCTGTTCGGCGATGTACCAGTAATGCAGTTTTATCTTTCTTTCTTCCGCCGCAAAGTTATCAATATACGAGTCCATGATACTCTGGCCCAGAGTCTCAAAACTCTCTCCCGTAAGGGGGTTCCTGTTAATAGCCATTTCAATGTCTCTTCCTCCGTAGGAAAAGAACAGCTTTGTGACCACCCCGTAATCCTTCACGACGCCGTCCACCCCATATTTCGCGGAATGCACCTTTATCTCCTGCTGCAGCATAGACTCTTTCATAGCTGTCCTCCTTTAACTGCTGCCGGTCCGGCACAATAAAACACGCTCCCGGCTGACCGTCATCCTTTTTTCGCCAGGAGCCACGCCATAACATGGACTGCCTGCTGAAACTTTCCCCCGAAGATCATCTCCTCGATCTCGGCGGCGGAGTATTTTCTAACGTTCAGGAACTCCGTCTCATCCAGGCGCTGCTCCCCGGCTTTGCGGCAGTTCTTTGCCTCAAAAATATGGGCGTAGTTGTCCCCTATCGTGGCATTGGAGGGCACGGTGAGCAGATGTCTCCACTCCTCGGACACATACCCCGTCTCCTCCAACAGCTCCCTCCTGGCCGCCTCCAGAGCCTCCTCAGCTGCCGACGCGTCGGCCCTGGATCCGTACTCCCGGCCGTCCGTCCGCTCGATCCCTCCCGCGGGAAACTCCGTGGTAATTTCCCGGATCCCCTGGCGGAACTGCCTGACGCAGAGATAATTCCCCTCGGTATCCGAAGCAACGATCACCACGTAATCCCTGCGGCTGTAGCTGTAATACGGCCCGAACTCGCTCCCGTCCGGAAAGCGGAAAACCGACCGCCTGAAATCGATCCACTCGTCCTGCACGATATGTTCCGTGCGGACCTCCTGCCACTCTAA
>CANQCF010000203.1 GCA_947589505.1 uncultured Acetatifactor sp.
GCTCTCTGGTTCACCAGGGAATTCACCGGGGATACCCAGAGCTCGACGCAATATTTTCCGGCCTCAGGGATCTCAAACCGATAGGTGAGCTCCGGCTTTTCCTGCTTTGGCGTAAATTCCGCGGTGGAAGGCAGAACCTTCATGCCGTTCCCGCTCCTGCCGTGGCCCTCCAGATGGGTGAAGGCCGCGCCCTGCACATCCTTTTTCTCCGCGTAGTGATGGGCCTCCATCACGATCACGCCGTCCGCCGGGAGGAATGTCATAGGTTCCAGTTTGTTCAGGTCCCGGTTTGCCGCCTTCACTTCCACCGCCACAACGGTATCCCCGTCGCTGACAAGAAGTCTGACAGTCTGGACGGTCTCAGCGCCGCAGTCCCCGCCGTGGCCGCCGCAGCCGTCACAGATGGACGCGGCAAGCGCCGTCCGGTCACAGGAAAGCGTCACCTTCTCAAGGGTCTCCACCTCTCCCTCCAAAACCGATACTTTCAGCCAGGCTGGGATCTCCCCTTTCTCCGCCTTTACGGTATAGTGCAGGCTTCCCACGCCGTCGTTGCTGATTTCCAGCTCCACGCTCTCCCTGCCCATATCCAGGAAATCATACACCCGGATGCACTGGGGCGCTCCATAATTTTTTGTGGCGAGAGCCGCGTCGTCCGCCCGGGACACGCTCATGCGGGGAGCGGTCACCGGTTCCACGATCCTTCTCACCGGATAGCGCCACCCATCGTCGTTCCACTTCGTAAAGCCGATGTGCTTCTCCAGCTCCATGCCCTTCCATCTTCCGTTCCGGAATTCACTGAACTCCCTGCAGAGCCTTTTGTCCTCCTCAATGCACTCCCGGATCTGCTCCCCAAAGCGGTTCGCGGCGGGGCGCCCCTGGGAGGCATAGAAGTCGTTCTTTCCTGCGGAAAGCTGCATCTTTGCCAGGTTGGCACTGATCTTTGCGGGATAACAGATCATACTGTACGCGCCAAACCTGGACACCTTATCCAAAGACTCATAGACCGCATCCGCCCGCTGTATCAGGTTTTCCGCCTCTTCCAGCATCCGGTCCGCTTCCCGGTAATTACAGGGATGATAGACTCCGGCGTTCAACGCCTCAGGCCTTCTGCGGAAGTTCAGGTTCACAAGGTCCATGTAGATCTTCGCCAGAGACTGCTGCTGGGCGAAATCGGCGCAGGGGAAGGTCTTCTCCGCCCATTTTGACAGGTACTCCCTCCAGCTGTTGGGCGCGCTGCTGCCCCAGGTATCGAAGTCATAGGCCAGATCCAGAAAATAATTCAGCGCCACTTCGTTTCCCTTGATATCCCCCACGTTGACGATCCAAACGTCCCGGATGCCGTAGTCGTAAGCCTCCGTCATCTGCTCCCATATTAAGGAGAAAGGCGTGGAGGGCATCCACTCATAGGACACGGGGCCGCCGTGATAGTCCAGGTGATAGTACATTCCAAAGCCGCCCTTGTGGTTCCGGATCTCCTTCGTGGGCAGGGTTCTCATGTGCCCGTAGTTGTCCTCGCAGAGCATAAAGATCACATTTTCCAGCTCCGGCCAGTCCTTCAGGCCCTCCGTGGTCTCGTCCCCGTAAAAATAGGCCTCCACTTCCTTATATAATGCGAGAAGCTGGGGAACGCTGTCCACGTCCGGATTTACATAGTGTTTGATCAGGCCCCTCTGGGCGGTGATGATGCTCTTTAACAGATCGATATTCTCCTTCAGGGTGGCGTTCGGCCCCAGCATGGAGCTGTCCCTCTCCCCCCGCATGCCGATGGTGATCAGGTGCTTGTACTTACCGCTCCGCTTTAAGGCGTCCGCCCAATAGTTGATCAGTCCCTCTTTATTGGTATAGAAATTCCACTCGTTTCCGTATGGGGTACCCACGCCCCGCACCTTGTCCCACTCCTCGCTGGCCCGCAGGCAGGGCTCGTGGTGGGAATAGGCGATGGTGATGCCGTACAGATCCGCCAGCTCTTCGTTCAGACTTCCCGGACCGTCGATGGGAAAGCTGGAGGCCCACATGGCGGGCCAGAGATAATTCCCCTTCATGCGCAGCAGGAACTCAAACACCTGGTCGTACATTTTGGCGTTCACGCCGCCGAAGTGCTCCATAGCCCAGTTGCCGAAGCAGGGCCACTCGTCGTTGATGAAGAACCCGCGGTACCTGACGCTGGGCTCCTTCGAGACTTTCTCGATATCCTCCTCGATCCGGATGGTCTTCCGGGGTTTCGGCGCGGCATCCCCGAATTTCACCAGCGGGGACACGCCCAGATATTCCGAGAGGGCAAAAAGTCCGTAGATGGTCCCCAGCTTGTCGCTCCCGGCGATAAAAAGGGAGTTTCCGACGATGGCCAGCTTATAGACCTCCCGCTTTTCCTTGAGCGGGGACAGATCCATGATGCCGATATCCTCCAGGAAATCCAGGGTCTCGCTGCTTCCCAGGGTAGCCGCAAAGACGATATTTTGCTCAAAGACGTCCTCCATGACCTTCATCCTCTGCTCTACGCCGGAATCCTCCTTGGAAAACATATCTCCCGTGACCACCTCCGGCAGCTGCCCGCAGACCTTTTTCACGTCCTTTGCCACCTTCTCGGCGATCCGAACCACGCCGGGAAAAGCGGTCTTCTCCAGGACGATATCGCTTACTCTTTCTTCCGTAGCCAATATACAGACACGACCCATAATCATCAACCTTTCCTATATTATGATGTTAGGGTCGAATAAGCCCTGACCAGCACCTTGAAAAGTTCACACAAATATAGCAAAAATGGCTGTTT
>CANQCF010000204.1 GCA_947589505.1 uncultured Acetatifactor sp.
ATGTCCAGAAGGGCCACCTGGCCCACGCTTCCCAGATCCCCCGTGATGATCTTGTCGTAATCATCCGGTCCCCGGTTCCAGTCTTCAAAATGGCGGCAGATGGTGTCCGCCGCTGCCGGAGCCATGCAGGCCCCCATGTTCATGGAGTCCTTCAGGCCGTAGTCCACGACCTTGCCCACCGTCATGCCGCAGATCTGCGCCCTCGCGCCCTCCCCGCTGATGCCAAGGAGAAACGCGCCGCTTCCCGTGACGGTCCAGCTTGCGGAAAGGGGCCTCTGGTTCCCGTATTCCAGCGGAAACCGGAATTCCTTTTCCGCGCTGGCAAAGTGGCTGGAAGTGACGCAGGCCACCAGGTCCGCGTATCCGCCCGCCACGGTCATAGCTCCCAGGGTCAGAGACTCACCGCAGGTAGAGCAGGCGCCGTACACGCCAAAGAGCGGGATCTGATATACGCTAAGCCCGAAAGAACTGGCGATGGACTGTCCCAGGAGATCTCCCGCGAACAGATATCGAATGTCCTCCGGCTTAAAACCTTTCTTGCTCATTGCCAGGTACAGGGCCTCCTTCTGAAGATTGCTCTCCGCCTCCTCCCAGGTCTTTGCCCCGAACATATCATCCTCGCCGACCCGGTCGAAAAGCAGTCCCAGCGGCCCCTCACCCTCTTTTGTTCCCACGATGCTCCCGCTGGAGACAATATAGACCGGCCTTTCCAGCTTTATACTGCACTTTCCCAAACTCTGACTCATATTCATCCTCCTCATTTCAATCATGACCGGGAACTCTCCTTAAGCTTTCCCGGCTTCTGCAGGCATGAAAACATTGCATCCGTTATATCCCTGCACAAAAATAGGGCATACTGCCATTTATGGTAGTATGCCCTGTCTGTTTCAGAAATATGTTTACAGGATATGCAGCCTGCCGGGATCAATCCACTTCCTGTATATAGCTGCTCACCACATAGAGCGTCATCCCGTTATACTCCACCCTCGACCAGCCGGAATCCGGGCTGATGCCGGTCCTGTGGGCCTCTTCGCCGCTGCTGAGCTGACTTCTCACCGTAGCGGTTCCCTGGGTAGTGCTGGGTTCGGTTCTGAGATTTACGACTTCCTTTGCCGTTACCGTATCATCGCAATCTATAAAGATGATCACTCTGCCGTCCGCCGTGGAAACCCTGTTCTCCGCGCTGTCCGAACTCTCCGGCTTATAGTCCAGATCCTTCGTCACCGTATAAGTCACAGCAAATACTTCCTGATCCCGGTAGATCAGCTTTGACCACCCGGTCTGTTTGTTGATGCCGACGCGTTTCAAAGTCTGTCCGTTCACCAGCTGTCCCACAACTGTGTTGATGCCGTCCGTACTGGGAACAGAGCGGAGCGTAGTCACGTCCTTCGCCGTGACTTCCTCGTCCACGAGGTCAAACGGCATATCGACGTCACCGTTGATCGGTTCTACGTCCTCTTCCGTTTCCTCCGGCACCGAAGACTCTTCGGGCTCTAAAGTATCTCCAAGGGTTCCCACGATCAGCGGATCGTTCGGGATCTGAATATCCCCCACATCCTGCCTTGGTTCTCTGTGGCTTACTATCCACACCACCGTACAGACTATGACGGCCATCACGATCAACGCCGCCAATGTGAGCAGCATGGACAGGATTCCTCCCTGTTCCTCATCCATATCCGAATAGCTGTCCTTGTTTTCCCGATAACCACCAGCCATACTATCTCCTCCCGCGGGTCGTGCCGCCGTTCTCCCACGCGCCGCCTAATTGCCGGAATTGTATTTCTCACTCTGTCTTTGGATCAGTTCCTGATCCTCAAAATAATTGATCCGCATGGCGCTCTTCACCTCCGAGAGGGTCTGCGCCGCAGTCTCCCTTGCCGTCTCGCTGCCCTTTTTCAGGATCTCGTACACGGCGGGGATATCCCTCTCCAGCTCCTTCCGGCGGGCGCGGATGGGCTCCAGCGTCTCCTGCATGATCTTTTCCAAAAATTTCTTTACCTTTACGTCTCCCAGACCGCCCCTCTGATAATGGGCTTTCAATTCGTCCAGGCTGGGATATTCCGGCAGATAGCGCTCAAAATGCTCCGGCCTGCAGAATGCGTCCAGATAAGTGAAAACCGTGTTGCCCTCCAGGTGTCCCGGATCGCTGACCTGCAGATGCAGGGGATCCGTGTACATACTCATGATCTTTGTATGCACCTCGTCCGCGCTGTCGGAGAGATAAATGCAGTTTCCAAGGGACTTGCTCATCTTCGCCTTCCCGTCAGTGCCGGGAAGTCTCTGGCAGGCCTCGTTCTCCGGGATCAGCGCCGCGGGCTCCACCAGCACCGGCGCGTAAACCGTGTTAAACTTGTGAACGATCTCCCGGGTCTGCTCAATCATGGGGAGCTGGTCCTCTCCCACGGGAACCGTGGTGGCCTTAAAAGCCGTGATATCCGAAGCCTGGCTGATGGGGTATGTGAAAAATCCCACGGGGATGCTGGCCTCGAAATTCCTCATCTGGATCTCACTCTTTACCGTAGGGTTTCTCTGGAGCCTGGCCACGGTCACCAGATCCATGTAATAGAAAGTCAGCTCGCAGAGCTCCGGGATCTGGGACTGGATAAACAGTGTGGCCTTCGCCGGATCCAGCCCGCAGGACAGATAATCCAGCGCCACCTCGATGATATTCTCCCGCACCTTCTCCGGGTTCTCGATATTGTCCGTCAGCGCCTGGGCGTCCGCGATCATGATATAGGTCTTTTTATA
>CANQCF010000205.1 GCA_947589505.1 uncultured Acetatifactor sp.
CCGTCCATCACCGGCATCATGATATCCAGAAGCGCCAGGTGGATCTCCTGTTCCTGCACCACCTTCAGACCCTCCAGACCGTTCTCCGCCTTAAAGACCTCGTATCCCTGATTGCGCAGATAAATCTCCACGCCGTCTATAATTTCTCTGTCGTCCTCCACGATCAGAATATTGTACTTTTTATCCATTTCCTCAACCCCTCTGCACCGTTTTCATCCTGCGACGGTTCATCGCCTTCCGTCGATACGCACACGCCTTGCCGTCAGGATCCTCCAATTTTACGGTTCCGGCAGGCGGTCCTCTGTCCTGACTGGCGTTTTCCCGTCCCGACAGGCTGATCGCTGCCCCATCCGGCGTTTTCCCGTCCTAGCTGGCGCTTTCCCGTCCCCGCAGGCGGTTCTCTGTCCTGACTGGCGTTTTCCCGCCCCGACAGACTGATCGCTGCCCCGACCGGCGTTTTCCCGTCCTAGCTGGCGCTTTCCCGTCCCCGCTGGCGGTTCTCTGTCCTGACTGGTGATTCTCTGCTCCGCGCGCCGAATCCTTAACATCCGGTAAGCTGCCAAAACCCTCTCCGGATTTCCGGTGTGTGTCATTTTTATAGTCTAACATATTTCTCACTATAATGCCAATTTCCTAAAAACCTATTTAGAAAAAGTGAAAGAATTTCTAAAGATTTCATGTCAAGGCCTGCAAAAAGTGTTAAAATGGTCTTGAAAAACAATCGAAATCCGCAGTATGCTGCGCGGATCCTGCGGAGCGCTTTTGACAGGGAAAGAAAGGAAACCATACATGAAAAAATGCAGAACGATAAATCTTGCCGGAGAATGGGAATTTATGTTGTCCGTTCAGGAACCCTCTGAGGAAATCATAAAAAAGGAAAATTTTGACGACCGGATCAGCCTTCCCTCCACCGTATCCCAGGCGGGCAAGTCCCCCCTGACCGGGGAGCGGAGCGCGGGCTATCTCACCGACCCCAGGGCTTTTCAGGGCTATGCCCTCTACCGCCGGGAGATTTCCTTTGCGCCGGATCCCTCCCGGGATCTGTTCCTGATTCTGGAAAAGACCCGGGTCAGCACCCTCTATATCAACGGTAAAAAGGTAGGGAGACAGGACAGCCTCTGCACGCCGCACCGCTATGACATCACGGATCAGGTATCGGGGGACCGGCTGCAGATCACCCTGGCGATCGACAATGTGTCCTGCCCCGTGCCCGGGGGACATATGACCTCCCCGGATACCCAAACGAACTGGCTGGGGATCCTGGGCGGGATCACCCTCTTAGAACTTCCCAGGGAAAGGGCCGAACAGGTCCGCATCTTCCCGGATATTGCCAATCATAATATCCGCGTCACCGGCAGGCTTCTGGGGTGCCGGGAGCTGGCAGCGGTCTTTTCCGTAAACAGCCGCCGGCTTTCCGGTGCCGGAAGCGGCGCAGAGGCCATTCTGTCCGCCCCGATCTGCGACCCCACGAAGGTCGTTCTTCACGGGGAGACAGACGGCAGTTCCCATATGCCCGAAAACGCCCCGGCACCCAAAGAGGAAACTGTTTCCCAGCGCGGGGAGTCGGGAAGGTATTTTTCCTTCACGATCCCTCTTGAAAATGTTTCCCTCTGGAGCGAGCATTCCCCCGTCTGCTGTGAACTGCTCCTGGAATACGACGGTGTCAAAGAAAGGATCCCTTTCGGCCTGCGGCAGTTCTTTGCCCGGGGAACTTCCCTGTACTGCAGCGACACACGCATTTTCCTCAGGGGAAAGCACGACGGCATGGTGTTTCCTTTGACCGGCGCCGCGCCCATGGATCTCAGCTCCTGGCTGAAGGTCATGGGTACGGCTAAGGAATACGGGATCAACCACTACCGTTTCCACACCTGCTGCCCTCCCGAGGCTGCCTTTGAAGCGGCGGACCTCCTGGGAATCTATCTCGCGCCGGAACTGCCCTTCTGGGGGACGGTGGAGGAAGAGCGCACGCCGGCCCAGGAATACCTGGTTCAGGAGGGATTCCGGATCCTGGATCAGTTTGGCAGCCATCCCTCTTTCTTCGGTTTCTCCCTGGGGAACGAACTCTGGGGAAGCCAGAAAGTCCTGGACCAGATCCTGGCGGACTATAAGGCGTACGACAACCGCCATCTCTATACCCAGGGCTCCAACAATTTCCAGTTTGTACCCGCCGTCCTGGAGCATGAGGATTATTTTGTGGGCGTGCGCTTTTCAAAGGAAAGGCTCTTCCGGGGCTCTTACGCCATGTGTGACGCACCCCTGGGCCATATCCAGACCCAGGCCCCCAATTCCGATTATGATTATGATGAGATGATCCGCCCGGGAAGCACCTCCAAAAATAGGCCGGATACCCGGTCAGACACCCTTGAAGAGGGTGCTTCCTCCGAAGGCACTTCTGCAGAAGAGCCGCAGAAGCCCGCGCAGACCATGGAGATCCAGTACGGGACCGGTGTAAAGACTGTGACTCTGACCGAGAGCCATGAGCTGGTTCCACCGGTTCCCGTGATCAGCCACGAGATCGGCCAATATTTCTTTTACCCGGACTACCGGGAGATCCAAAAATATACGGGAGTCCTGAAACCCTGCAATCTGGAGATCTTTCAGGAACGCCTGGAAAAGGCCGGCCTCGGAAAACTGGCGGAGGATTACTTCTACTCTTCCGGGCAATTTGCCGCGGACTGCTATAAGATGGAACTGGAGACTGCCCTTCGCTCGAAAGAGCTGGCCGGTTTCCAGCTTCTG
>CANQCF010000206.1 GCA_947589505.1 uncultured Acetatifactor sp.
TGCCGCAGAGCAAAAACAGACCGCCCGCGCAAAATCTAATCCACTCCAGCGCCGCCATCCTTTTCACCTCTCTCCTCTTCCATCTTTTTCTTTCGGTACACACCCATATACACCTTTGTCAGCACGATCACGGCGAGAAAGCT
The DNA here is from genome assembly GCA_947589505.1 of uncultured Acetatifactor sp. Classification (GTDB taxonomy): domain Bacteria; phylum Bacillota; class Clostridia; order Lachnospirales; family Lachnospiraceae; genus Acetatifactor. The sequence goes on from CANQCF010000206.1 coordinate 144, forward strand.
GATCATGGCGTAGATCAGGCAGATATCCATGAGATACCCCTCCCCCAGCATGACCGCGAGAATCGCGATAATGACCATGACGATGGTCCCCATCATGTTCGTGGCAACAATTCGGTCGGCAACTCTGGGGCCTATGATGGCCCGGATCAGGCACAGAATGACCATGCACGCCAGAACCGTCAAAGCCGCGATAAACAGAATGTGATACGCGCTGTCCAGCGCCTCAATCCCTTTTCCCATCTCTCTCCTTTACACTCCTTCGTCAGATGTTTTCTTCACTGACTGCTGATGTTTCCTATTGTTGTTTTCTGTTGTTGTTTCCTGTTTCTGCTATTTTTTACTTCATCACGATATCAATTGTTTGCTGCTCAGTGCTTCCTTCTATTCTTCACTGCCTTTTGTTCAGTACTGCCTTTCTTCTGTGCTTCCTTCTGTTTCTTACTGCTTTCTCTGATTTCCGTCTCCTTATGGTTTTCTGCTTTTTCACTGTCCTCAATCAGCTTTAACAGCCGGGCAAACTCAGAATCCTCGATGCCCTCCGCAAAATCCTCGTCCAGGCAGTGGACAGTGTACTTTCCGTCCTCCAGCAAAACGGTGATCGTGCCGGGAGTGACGGTGATCGTGTTCGCAAGCAGGGCCTGGCCCGCCGGTTTTTTCAGGTCTGTCTGAAAACTGACCAGAAGAGGCTCCGGCTCCTCCTTCTGGGTGATGATCAGATGCATGACCGCCATGTTGGACTTCACCACCTCCAGGATCAGCAGCACAACATATTTCAGAAAGCGGAAAGCATTCCGGTACACCCACTTTTCCTTTTCCAGGCTGTAATCGCAGAATTTACACATAAAAAGCAGAAGGAGCGCTGCAAAAACGATCCCGAACAGAGCGATCTCCAGAGTAAAATTCGCGTTAAATATGATCCAAAGAATAAAATATACCAGAAACATAACCGCCACACTCCATCTTTTAACCAATTTATTATAAATCAATTATTTCCAAATTCAATATTTAATTTTTGAAAATTTCCGCCGATTTTTTACTTTTATTATGCAATTTTACATCTTGTACATCGGACGCCCGTTTTCCAAAAAGATCACTGCCTGAACAGTTTTCTCCGAGCTCCTAAAAGTCCAAAAAAATCTTCCTCTGTCCGACAGAACACACTCTCCTGCACAATAAGATCCCAAAAAAGAGAAACGCCAAAAATGCCTTTTCCCGAATACCGTACCCGAAAAATATCGCAGACATAAAAAGTCCGGGAGCGCTCTGCCCCCGGACACTCGACAGGCGCCTGATTGCGCCTGCGCATTGTACTCGTTCGTTTACACAATACCCTGTGCGGTCATAGCGTCCGCAACTTTCAGGAAACCTGCGATGTTTGCGCCTGCTACGTAGTCGCCGGCCTTGCCGTACTTCTTTGCGGCGTCATCCAGGTTGTGGAAGATGTTCACCATGATGTTCTTCAGCTTCGCGTCAACTTCCTCGAAGGTCCAGGAAAGTCTCTCGCTGTTCTGGCTCATCTCCAGGGCGGAGGTAGCTACGCCGCCTGCGTTTGCCGCCTTGCCCGGGCAGAACAGAACGCCGTTGTCCTGAAGATACTTCGTTGCGTCCAGAGTCGTAGGCATATTCGCGCCCTCAGCTACGGCGATCACACCGTTTGCCACAAGAGCCTTCGCGTCGTCCAGATTCAGCTCGTTCTGGGTTGCGCAGGGAAGGGCGATATCCACCTTGATGCACCACTGATTGGTGCCCTCGGAAGCCTTGTCGTGATACTGTGCGGAAGGTCTCTTTGCGGCGTACTCGGTGAGTCTCGCGCGCTTTACTTCCTTTACTTCCTTCAGGAGAGCTACATCGATGCCTTCGGGATCATATACCCAGCCGGTGGAATCGGAGCAGGTCACAGGCTTAGTGCCCAGCTGCTGTGCCTTCTGGATCGCATAGATTGCAACATTTCCGGATCCGGATACAGCCACAGTCTTTCCGGCGATATCTTTGCCGTTGCACTTCAGCATCTCCTCGGTCAGATAGAGAAGCCCGTAACCGGTAGCTTCTGTTCTTGCAAGGGATCCGCCGTAGGAAAGGCCCTTTCCGGTGAGCACACCCTCGTAGAGGCCGGTCAGTCTCTTATACTGGCCGTACATATAGCCGATCTCTCTCGCGCCGGTTCCGATATCTCCTGCGGGAACGTCCGTGTCGGCGCCGATGTATTTATACAGTTCCGTTATAAAGCTCTGGCAGAACGCCATAACCTCTCTGTCAGACTTGCCCTTGGGGTCAAAGTCGGAACCGCCCTTGCCGCCGCCGATGGGAAGTCCGGTCAGGGAATTCTTGAAGATCTGCTCAAAGCCGAGGAACTTAATAATTCCCAGGTTTACGGAAGGATGCAGGCGGAGACCTCCCTTATAAGGTCCGATGGCGGAGTTGAACTGTACACGGAAACCGTTGTTTACCTGTACCTGTCCCTTGTCATCCACCCAGGGAACGCGGAAAAGGATCTGTCTCTCGGGAGTTACGATCCTCTCCAGGAGCGCATCCTTGCGGTACTTCTCTTCGTTCGCCTC
>CANQCF010000207.1 GCA_947589505.1 uncultured Acetatifactor sp.
ATGTATTCGGACTATGAGCCGCTGACGCTGGACGAGTGGATCGAGTGCGACAGGAGAAGGCGGGAGAGCAGGGCCTGTGATGCAGCGGGAACTGCTGCAGAGGAAGCGTGCCGAGGGAATACCGGCGAAGCAGATGGCACGATGGAGGTGCCTGGGAAAGCAGCGTGCCGGGAAGAGGCGAGCGCGGCGGGAACTGCTGCAGAGGCAGTGTGCCGGGGGAATACCGGTGAAGCGGGTGATGGGGCGGAGAGCACTGTGTGAAAAGGGAACAAAGAGACTGTGAATGACCGAAAGTTACCGTATGAGATTGACGCTATCTAAAGATGTTGCTATACTATGGGTTTAGAAAATCCCTGATGAAAGGAACGGCTATGAAGGATCGTATCTATATCTGTCACACGTATTATCATGTCTATGTGACTTTCTTAAAAGAGCTTGCGCTTCCGAAAGAGCAGAGAGGCAGGGCGACTCTGGTATTAAGCACGTTGTCCACGGATTTTGAGAACCTGAAGGAGAGGGTGGAGAGCGTCGGCCTGTTTGAGGAAGTGATCCCCTTTGAGGAAAAAAGGGATACGGCTTTCCCGGAACTGGCAAAATACCGCGAGGACAGGGGAAACATTGTAAGCAACATGATCCAGAGGATCCTGTTCACAAAAAAATTTGCGAAGCTGCTGACACCGCTTATACCGTTCCAAGCAAAGGAATATAAGGATATCTATGTGTATTGCGACGAGGATCCCATAGGATATTACCTGAATGGCAATAAAATTTATTACCATGCTTTGGAGGACGGTCTGAACTGCCTGAAAAATTTTGACTCGGCCAGGTATGAAAACAGGGGACATTTTAAGCTGAAGGCTTTTATGTCTCAAAAGCTGAATCTGATCTTTATTCACAATGGCTACGGAAAGTATTGTCTGGATATGGAGGTCAATGATATTTCCGCCATCGAGCACCCATGTCCCCGGTATATCGAGCAGTCCAGGCAGGAATTGGTGGATCGTCTTACGCCGGAGGACAAGGATCTGATCCTGAAAGCGTTTATCAGGGATAAGGAAAAGCTGGAACAGCAGCTCCGGGATTCGGATCATATCAAGGACAAGATTCTGATCCTCACAGACCCTCTCTGTACGCTGGAGATCAGGGAACAGATTTTCCGGGATATCATCGCCATGTATGAAAAGGAAGGTACGATCTTCCTGAAGCCCCATCCCAGGGACAATTTGGACTACCGCGCTAAATTTCCTGAATACCCGCAGTTTGACGCGACGATCCCGATGGAAATGCTGAATTTCTTTCCGGAAGCGCATTTTAAAAAGGCTGTGGCGGTGCTGACAGAGATCAAAGCCATTGCCTTTGCGGATGAGGTCGTGCGTCTGGGACCGGATTTTATGGACAAGTATGAAGACCCTTTGATACACCGTCAGAACGAACAGATATAAGTACGGATTATTTTATAGAAAGGTTGTCAATATGAAAAAGATCGCGATCATTACCGCACGCGGGGGGAGCAAGCGGATCCCCCGCAAAAATATCCGGGATTTCCTTGGAAAGCCCATTCTGGCCTATTCCATCCAGGCAGCGCTGGAGAGCGGAGTTTTTGACCGGGTGATGGTGTCCACCGATGATGAGGAGATTGCCTCCGTCGCGAAGCAGTACGGAGCGGAGGTGCCCTTTTATCGGAGCGAGAAGACCTCCGGGGATTATGCCACCACCAGTGATGTGCTTTTGGAGGTGCTTGAGGAGTACGAGAAAAGGGGAGAAACTTTTGACATAGGCTGCTGTATCTATCCGACAGCGCCCTTTGTGACAGGGGAGAAGCTCTTGGATGCCATGGGACGGTTTGAAGGGAGCGACGCCGACGCGATGATCCCGGTAGTTGGTTTTTCTTATCCGCCGCAGAGAGCGTTTGTAATCGAGCAGGAAAAGCTGGTCTTTGAATATCCGCAGTACATGGATTCCCGGAGCCAGGATCTCACGCCGCATTATCATGATGTGGGCCAGTTTTATCTGTTCCGCGTGCCCGCTTTTCAGAAGAACCGGAGGCTGATGGTGGGAAATATCCTGCCCTATATCGTCTCGGAGCTGGAGGTTCAGGATATCGACAACGAGACCGACTGGGAGATCGCGGAGCTGAAATATCAGTTTATGTGCCGTCAGGGAGAATCCCGGAAATAAGGCATTGACAGCCCTGTGAAATCCGGCGGCTCTTGGGATGCGGATTTTTTGCGTTTCAGCGGAAGGGGCGGCTGTTTTTCCGGCAGAGGATCAGCCCGACCACCATCAGCACCGGGAAGACGGAGGCGCACAGGATCCCGGCGTTCAGGTTATCCCCCAGTGCGCCGGCTACCCAGCCTACAAGGCTGGGCCCCAGAGAGCATCCCAGATCCCCGGCCAGGGCAAAGAGGGCGAACATCAGCGTACCGCCGCCGCGGATCCCTGCGGCGGCCAGGGAAAAGGTTCCGGGCCACATGATCCCCACTGCCAGTCCGCAGACGCCGCAGCCCATGAGGCTCAGGGCGGGCCAGGGGGAGAGGGAGATCGTCAGATAGGCCGCGACACACAGAAGACCGCTGCAGGTCATGAACTTCAGCAGGTCTATTTTTTCGCCCTTTTTTCCGTAGATCGTCCG
>CANQCF010000208.1 GCA_947589505.1 uncultured Acetatifactor sp.
CATTTTGTAATGTATCCTTTCGATATCCGGGGAGTGAGGAATGGATTTTAAGAGATATCAATTTTCAGATCAAGAATGGTGAAAAAATAGCTGTTGTTGGTTATAATGGAGCCGGCAAAACGACTTTGATTCGATTGATTATGCGATTATATGAGCCTACGGAAGGGGTTATTTTACTGAATGGTTTTGATGTACGGGAATACAATATGGAAGAATATAGATTATTGTTCAGTACTATTTTTCAGAATTTCAAAATATATGCGTTTTCTGTTGCAGAAAATATTATGATGGGGGCTTATATTGAGGGATCAGAAGAGGAAAAAGTATGGACAGCGTTAGAGAATGCTGGAATCGCGAATAAGATAAATGAGTATCCTAAAGGGATTCACACCAATATGACGAAAGAATTTGATGAGGACGGTGTTGAGTTATCCGGCGGACAGTTACAGAAGATTGCCATTGCGAGGGCATTTGCTCAAGATGCACGGTTGATTATCATGGACGAACCAACCAGTGCTCTTGATCCGATCAGTGAATATGAGATGTATAAGAAAATGTTAGAATTATCTAAGAATCGCACTTGTATTATTATTTCACATAGATTGTCGATAGCCAGGGATGTCGATTGGATTTTATATCTGGAAAATGGAAGAATAGTGGAAAAAGGGCCCCATGAGAAGTTATTGAATGAAAATGGGAAATATGCTGAAATGTGGAATGTTCAAACCCAAAATCTATCGAGTGAGTAAAAGCAAACACCCGTAAATGCTACATATCGGAAACGCTGCCCGGGAAAAAACGCTTGACTTTCGCCCGGTAAACCACTAAGCTGATAAAGTAGCGTGTTTCGCAGGAGAAGCCGCTGCGGAAGATCGCAATATTTTATAGTGAAAATGGAGGATATGCGATGGGAGAGGAAAGAAAGATCCCCTATAAGATCTACCTGGAAGAGAAGGAGATGCCCGACAGCTGGTACAATGTGCGCGCTGACATGAAGAACAAGCCCGCGCCGCTGCTGAATCCCGGCACATTAAAGCCCATGACCGTGGAGGAGCTCAGCGGAGTGTTCTGTACGGAGCTCTGTAAGCAGGAGCTGGACGACACTACGGCCTATTTCGAGATCCCTGAAGAGATCCGGGAATTTTATAAGATGTACCGTCCTTCCCCGCTGGTCCGGGCCTACTGTCTGGAGAAAAAGCTGCAGACGCCCGCCAAGATTTACTATAAATTTGAGGGCAACAATACCAGCGGCAGTCATAAGCTGAATTCCGCCATCGCCCAGGCATATTACGCGAAAAAGCAGGGGCTGAAGGGCGTGACCACGGAGACCGGAGCGGGGCAGTGGGGGACGGCGCTCTCCATGGCATGCGCATATCTGGGCCTTGACTGTCAGGTGTTCATGGTAAAGTGTTCCTATGAGCAGAAGCCTTTCCGGCGCGAGGTGATGAGGACTTACGGGGCGAACGTGACGCCCTCCCCTTCTGAAAAAACTGCTGTGGGCCGCAAGATGCTGGAGGAGTTCCCGGGGACCACGGGCAGTCTGGGCTGTGCGATCTCCGAGGCGGTGGAGGCTGCCACTACCCAGGAGGGCTATCGTTATGTGCTGGGTTCCGTACTGAATCAGGTGCTTCTGCATCAGTCGGTCATCGGTCTGGAGACGAAGGCCGCCATGGATAAATATGGCATCAAGCCCGATGTGATCATCGGCTGCGCGGGGGGCGGCTCTAATCTGGGCGGCCTGATCTCGCCGTTTATGGGTCAGAAACTCCGGGGAGAGGCGGATTACCGCTTTATCGCCGTGGAGCCCGCTTCCTGTCCCAGCTTTACCAGGGGAAAGTTTGCCTACGACTTCTGTGATACCGGAAAGATCTGTCCTCTGGCAAAAATGTACACCCTGGGAAGCGGTTTTATTCCCTCCGCCAACCATGCGGGAGGACTGCGCTATCACGGCATGAGCTCCGTCCTGTCCCAGCTCTATCACGACGGGTATATGGAGGCGGTCAGCGTGGAGCAGACCTCTGTGTTCCAGGCGGCCCAGGAATTTGCCAGGGTGGAGGGCATTCTTCCCGCACCGGAGAGCGCTCATGCCATCAGGGCGGCTATGGACGAAGCGCTGAAGTGCAAGGAGACCGGCGAGGAGAAGACCATCCTGTTCGGCCTTACGGGAACGGGTTATTTCGATATGGTGGCCTATGAGCGCTTTAACAACGGCGAGATGAGCGACTCGATCCCTACGGACGCGGATCTGGAAAAGGGTTTTGCGGGGATCCCTAAGTTTCCAGGAAATGAGTTTTGAGTATTCGGTTTTGAATAGCTTTGTTTAGAGGCAGGGTTTTTGATACCCTGCCTCCTGTATGAGAAAATATTTTGCTAAAACCTTGTTGGAACTTTATTTCGAAAACTGACATTCCCATACGCCGGTGATCGGAAGAGGCGCGTCTGCTTTCGAAGCGCCTGTAAAGGAAGTGATGATAAGGCGGTAATCTCCGCTGTCAATTCCGTCCAGGGGAACAGTGATCTGTGCCTGGCCGCCGCTGAGTGTCGAGAGGGCGGTGGCGCTGCCTTCCGCCGCGACATTTCCGGAGAGGTC
>CANQCF010000209.1 GCA_947589505.1 uncultured Acetatifactor sp.
ACCGGCGACTCCGTCATCCGCCTGTATTCTTCCTCGTCTTTTTTATTTTCGACTGTAACTGCCATAAAATGCCTCGCGTATTTTTTCTGAAACGACTCACCCTATATACAACTATATACAACTATACACAACTGCACACAGCACCGGATGCTTTCCAGCGTGCTTCGGCACAACAATTCGGTTGCCGACATGCCGCCGCATGACAACCCGGTTTCCGGCGCACCGCCGCATGACGATCCGGTTTCCGCCGCGCCGCCGCATAATGATTCTGTTTCCGGCCCGCCGCATAACGATCCGATTCCCACCGCACCGCCGCATGACACCCTAATTCCGGCGAATCAATGCACGACGATCCGGTTTCCGGTGCACCACTACATTATACATCAGAATACTCGCTGTTACAACACCGATCCGGCAGTTCCGCCCGCCGCCGGAACTGTTGCCCGAAGTGTTGCATTTGGACGTCGAATCTGGTAAAATATAGAAAATATATCAACTTGAGGAGGAGAATGCTTTATGTTGGGGAATAACCGAAAAACCATCGGTATTTTCGCCGAAAACACCGCTAACGAATTTCAGCATAAAATGTGTGACGGCATCATCCGTGAAGCCCGGGACAGAGGCTACAACGTGGCGATCTTTTCCTCCTACGGCAGTTACGGTCAGAGCAAGCTCTTCTGCGTGGGCGATATGCAGCTGTACCAGCTGCCTCCCTATGAGGATCTGGACGGCGTCATCCTGGTGCTGGACACCATGGAGGACAAGGAAAACATAGCGAAGGTCATCGATATCGTAAAATCCCGGTGCACCTGCCCCATCGTCAGCATGCGCATGACCATCCCCGGAGTCAACAATATCCTGGTGGATAACTCTACCTGTATGGAAAGCATAATCCGCCATTTCATCGAATACCACAAGCTGAAAAGGATCTGTTTTATGTCCGGCCCCGCCAGTCATTTCGACGCGGTGGAACGCCTCAATTCCTTTAAGCGTCTCATGGAGGAATACCATCTTCCCGTGGACGACCACCAGGTCTTTTACGGAGACTTCTGGAAGCACATGGGGAAGGCCGCCTGCGACTGGTTCTTTGACAGCCCGGAAAAGCCGGAAGCCATCATCTGCGCCAACGACTACATGGCGGTGTCTGTAGCATGCGAACTGGCCAGCCGAGGGATCCGGGTGCCCGACGATGTCCTTGTCAGCGGTTACGACGGACTTGACTCCTCCATCTCCTTCTCACCTTCCATCACCACCGCCGTGGCGCCCTTCCATGAGATGGGACGCAGCGCAGTACAGCTGATCGACGAACAGCAGACGAAAAAGATGGTTCCGAAAAACCGTTTTCTGCAGTCCACGCTCCGCCTGGGCGAGTCCTGCGGGTGCATCAAGAGATACAACAGCGACCTGATCTTTGCCAGGACAAACCAGTATGAAACCCTGGAGAGCAACAACCACCGGGCAATCCTCTTCAGCTTCATGTCCATCCGGCTGAGCGAGACACAGACCATGGAGGGCGTCTCCGACATGCTTCCCCGGTACTTGAACGCCTTTGACAACCTCCAGCGCTACGCCGTCTGCCTGAACCAGAACATGGATTGCGATCACAAGCTGCTGCACTACACAGATACCATGGAGGTGCGGGCGGCGTTCCGGGACGGTGAAAGTCTCGGGCATGTTCGGATCCCCTACGAAAGAAAAGAGCTTCTTCCCTCCCAGATCACCGGGCCGGAACCTCAGGTATGGTACTTCGTGCCCCTGCACTTCCTGGATTACGGGCTGGGATACGAGGCCCTGCGGTTCAGCGACGAACACCCCGCCGGCATTGTGAACTTCCAGTTTAATGTGACTCTGAGCAATAAGATCTACGAAACTCTCACCTACGCAAAGATGGAGAAGATGATCGAAGAGCTGGAGAAGACTTCCTTCCAGGACGCGCTGACAGGACTGTACAACAGGGGCGGTTTTATCCGGTTTGCAAGTCAGCTCTTCCAGTCCGGCTGTGATAAGAGGACTCCCGTGTTCGTCGCCGTGATCGACATGGATAACCTAAAAAAGATAAATGACAACCACGGTCATATCGAGGGGGATTTTGCCATCAAGCGGGTGGCTAACGCGATCTCTGGCCGCTGCAGCGACCACTTTATCTTTGGGCGGACCGGCGGCGATGAATTTCTCGTCATCAGCCAGAACGTCACCGAAGAGGAAGGCGCCCGCCGCCTGGAGCAGATCGAAGAGGATCTGGTGGAGTTTAACGCCACCGGAACAAAGCCTTACGCGATCCATGTAAGCTCCGGCTATTACTTAGAAATACCGGGCCCGGAGGATACCCTTTCGGAGTTCGTCAAGGTGGCGGACCGCTTTATGTACCACAATAAAATTGAAAACAAAAAGAGACGCGGCGAGAGCCTACGATAGGCTTCTGACCGCGATATAAGTATTCCGCACCAGGGGCATCTCCCAGGAGACGGTGTTCCATAATCTTTGAAATTCTGTGACAGGAACCTTCCGATTATAGTACAGGTTCCTGTCATTTCTGTTGTTCTCCATGGATTCCGCGAGGTATATGTATTCCCCGTCATATCCCACCACCGGTATGAAGTGGAGCCAG
>CANQCF010000210.1 GCA_947589505.1 uncultured Acetatifactor sp.
TGTACTTCCTGCTCTTAAAGTATCTGGACAGGGTGCAGAAGGAGTTTCGGACGCTGCAGGACATGACGCGGGAGATGGCGGCCGGCAACCTGAAGTATGTTCCGGAGGACAGTGATCTGAAGCTTTTTGAGCCTTTGCGCAGGGATCTGGTCAGCATCCGGGACGGTTTTGACAAGGCGGTGCAGGAGGAAGTCAAGAGCCAGAGGATGAAGACCGAGCTGATCACCAATGTATCCCACGACTTAAAGACGCCCCTGACCGCAATCATCACCTACATCAATCTCTTAAAGGAAAAGAACCTGACGGAGGAGCAGAGGACGAAGTATCTGGAGACCCTGGAGAAGAAATCCCTGCGGCTGAAAACGCTCATAGAGGATCTGTTTGAAGTGAGCAAGGCAAACTCCGGGAATGTGCAGCTGAACCTGCAGAGCTGCGATCTGGTCAACCTGCTGAAACAGGTTTCCCTGGAGATGCAGGATAAGCTGGAGGAAAAACATCTGGTCACCCGGATGCTCCTTCCGGAGGAAAAGGTGGTCCTGCAGCTGGACAGCGAGAAGACCTATCGGATCTATGAAAATCTCTTTGCCAATGTGGCGAAGTACGCCATGGAGAAAACCCGGGTTTATGTGGGGATGCTCCAGGACGAGCAGACGGTCAGCGTGATCATAAAGAACATCACGGAATCGGAGCTCTCCATCGAGCCGGAAGAGCTGACGGAGCGGTTCGTCCGAGGGGACGCCTCCCGGGGCAGCGTGGAGGGCAGCGGCCTGGGGCTGGCCATCGTGAGGAGCTTTACGGAGCTTCAGGGTGGAAAGCTGGAGATCTCCATCGACGGGGATCTGTTCAAGGTGACGACGACCTGGAAGAAGTGAGGGAAAGTGGTTTCATAGCTCATGCCGTTTTGCAAAGCCGTGCGGCCGGATCTGTACACAGAAAGGCGTTTCTTCACCAGTCGGATTCCGGGGGAAATTCTGGCAAACAGGATTTTCCCCGGAATTTGGCGTTTGTCTGAAGATGATATGGTTATCTATCATGAGGATATCATGCTCTGAAGCTCGTAGGATACCTCCGCCTGCTTTTTATAAAATGCGATACCGATCTTTATGATCTGGGGAACTCCCTTTTGCGCCATGGTTCTTGTATAGTCCATGGCGTTGATCTGCTGCAGTGCCTTTTCGGAAAGTTTTTTCAGCTTTTCAGGTATTTGCGCCGGATCGTCCGCGTCTTTTCTGCCCAGTACCTTCAGTTCCACTAAGATGCCGGGGAGGGCATTACCGTAAGGCGCCATTTGAATATCGTAGCGTCCGTCTCCGGCCTCCCGGTTTGACGTCACCTCATAGCGGTTGTTCATAATGGCATATAATCCCAGCATCAAGCCCTGATAGAACCCTTCCTGGGATTCGTCGAAAATGCTGATCGTCTGGCGCAGAAAAGCCTGTAAATGCTTTTGAAGCTCCGGAATATCCTGGTTTACGATGGCCGTTTGGATCGCGATGGCGGTTGACTGACGGAATATGCCGGAAAGCGCGGAAATGATCTCTTTTTCATAGACATAAAAAATTTCCCTGTTTGGAATCGTCAATTCACAAAAAGCGTTCTCTTCCATACGGTCTTTTTGCTGTGTGATCTTCAGGTAGCCGGCGCTCAGAAGAAAACTGTATATCGATGAGGGATCATTTTGGATCTCCGGATAAATGACAGAGGTGTCAACATAAGCCGCAATGGTTTCCCCGCGCATCAGCCGCTGAAGATCATCGCGTACTTCCGGGGAGGATCCGGAAACGATCTGCCGGATAATGTCATTGTTTCCGGTGGCCTGCCAGAAGGCCTTTGGCCGGCAGCGGTCGTCCAGATAATTCAGGACAGACCAGGGATTGAAGATTTCCGTATTGCCGAAACGGTATCCGTCGTACCATTCACAGATTTCGTCGAATCGATCCGGGCAGCCGTAATACCGGAGCATTTCCAGGACATCTTCTCTTGTAAAGCCGAAGTAACTGCTGAAACGGTCGTCCAAAATGGAATACACTTTCAGATTATTCATGCCGCTGAATATGCTTTCCTTGGCAACACGAAGAATACCGGTCAGAAAACCGTAGGAAAGGTGGCTGTTGTCCTTAAAGGCCGCGGAAAAAAGGTTGCGCATGAAGTCGATCACTCTGCTGTAATAACCGCACATATATCCGTGCTGGATCGGAGTGTCATATTCGTCTATAATGATGATCGGCGCCTTGCCCCAGTGTTTTTCCAGCATTTCGGCGAGATATGCTATGGAATTGGTGAGCATCGCCGGGTCAAGGGACCCTTCGATCAGTTCACTGCAGTATTTTTGCTCAAAGGCGTTGCATTTATCACTGCTCAGTATTTCGGCGTGTCGGAGATACTCCCTGGCGATGAGCGCATGGATATTGAGCAGGGTTTCTTCCCAGGTTCCGTATTTTAAATCCTTAAAGGTGAGAAAGATAACCGGATAGATTCCCTGCTCGGCCCGGTATTTTTCTCCGCAGTTCCAGATCTTTTTGTTTTTAAAATAGATGGAGGTATCCTCCTCCGTTCTCTCAAAGAAGGTGCGCAGCATGTCCATGGTCAGGGTTTTTCCGAATCGCCTTGGCCGGGTGAAGAGCGATACCTTGGACCGCACGTCCAGCACTTCCCTGATTAAAAGCGTTTTATCGACATAATAGTAATTTTTGACGGTTTCCCTGAAATCGGAGATGCCGATCGGCAGCGGGGTCTGCGTACCGGATAAGGCGGCATCCGCCAACATCGCGCTGGTTCTTCTGCCGTCCAGCGGTTTTTCAGCGGCGGCGGGAATGAGCCAGCTTTTTCCCTGCTTGAAAGCGCCCATGATCTTTCCGCTGCGGCACAATGCAGTCACCCGGCGTTCTTTCAAGCCCCATTTTTTCGCTGCGGAATGAACATCCATATATTCCATAGAAGATCCTCCTCATGTTGGGCTCTTTGATCGTAACGGTTCAGCCGACCGCCAGACAATGAAAAGCCATCAAGATATTTTTACAAATAAAGCAGGCGGAACCGATACCTTTAAACAGTACCAGTATATCACATAAAAACGGATATGTCCATATATCGGCACAATATAGACTGGCTTTGACAGTAATTGACGAAATTAACCTCTTGCAATTTGGGTGGATCTCGGCTATAATATGATCACAACGTGTGGCGTTTCAACTGCGTAAATCCGGTTGGAAATGCCACACGTTTATTTTTACAGTACAAGCATAGCGTGTAGCCGACGGCATAAATCCAGCTGAAAGCTCCACGCTGCTTTATTTATTTGGAAAGGATGTGAACCCCATGGAAGAAAAAACAAATCAGTTTCTTGGAGAGGAGCATATTGGCAGACTGATGCGAAAATATGCGATCCCCTGTATCATCTCATTGCTGGTAGGCGCTCTTTATAATATCGTCGATCAGATATTTATTGCGAATGCCTCTTACCTCGGTTCCTATGGAAACGCAGCCAATACGGTTGTCTTCCCGCTGACGGTCATTGCTCTGGCGATTGCCGTTATGATAGGAGATGGCTGCTGCACATTTGTGAGTCTCTGTCTCGGCATGAAGCAGCCGGAGACCGCAAAAAAGAGTGTGGGAAATTCAGTGGTTATGGTCACCGCATGCAGTCTTGTGCTTTGTGCGGCGTATCTGATCTTCGACGATCAGATCATTGCCATGTTCGGCGGAACCGTAAATGAGGAGACGTTCCGTCACTCAAAGGAATACTTCTTTTACATCACGCTCGGAATTCCGTTTTATATGTTCGGGCAGGCATTGAATCCCATTATCCGGGCGGACGGAAGTCCCCGTTTCGCAATGGTTTCAACCCTTGCCGGCGCAGTGATCAATATCATCCTGGATCCGATATTCATTTTCACCTTTCGATGGGGCATGATGGGAGCCGCCGTGGCTACCGTTCTCGGTCAGGTTGTAACGGCCGTTTTGGCGGTCTGGTATATCATGCGCATGAAGCTGGTGAGGCCGGGAAAGTCAGACTTTAAGCTGGAAGGCAGAGTTTGCCGAAAAACGCTTGGGCTTGGTGTAACCAGCTTTCTGTCACAGATTTCTTTGGTCGCTGCTATGGCGGCGATCAATAACATGATACGGAAGTACGGTGCGCTGGATGCGGTTTTTGGACAGGAGCAGTATGCCCAGATCCCCATGGCGGTGGTCGGTATTGTCATGAAATTCTTTCAGATTGTCATTTCTGTTGTCGTTGGCATGGCCGCGGGGTGTATTCCCATTGTCGGTTTTAATATGGGCGCGGGCAAGAAAAAACGCGTCAAGGGGCTTTTCAGCAGACTATTGGTCGCGGAAGCGGCAGTGGGAGCTGTGGCGCTCTTTGTTGTGGAACTGCTTCCGAGGCAGCTGATCAACATCTTTGGCGCAGCAAATGAAAGCGTTTTTTATACAGATTTTGCGATCAAGGCATTCCGCATTTATCTGTGTATGATCCTGTTTGCCTGTGTGAATAAAGCCTGCTTTATCTTTCTTCAGGCGATGGGAAAAGCAGTGTCATCCACGGTTTTGTCAATGATCCGGGAAATCGTTTTTGGCGTAGGTTTTGCACTGTTGCTGCCTGTCTTTTTCGGACTGGACGGTGTTCTGTATTCCATGCCGCTTTCCGATATTCTGACTTTTATCATTGCCGCCTGTTTGATCATACAAACATATAAGGAACTGAATCGGGAAGTACCGGAAAACGTTTTATAAAATTGTCCCAGTCATCCGTGGATCTGACAGCGGCCGGACAATCGGGAAATGACAGCTGTGAAACTGTACAGGGAGGCTCAGCGTCAGATTTAAAAAACCAGATTAAAAACTGATTAAAAAATGCCCCCTTAAAGCCTATGTAATTGTCAAGGTTCAACTGTCAAGATTAATTTTACAGCCTACAATTAAAAAATGCCAGTTAACTCCTACTTGACATCGATCGGCAGAAATGGTAAAATTTACAATAATGAGAATCATTACTAATAAGAAACTGCCTGTAAGATACCTGATCGTACGAGGATAGCGTATGAGCCGTCACAGTAAAAACCGGGAAGCAATTCTGGAGTGTCTGAAAACTACAAAGAGCCACCCC
>CANQCF010000211.1 GCA_947589505.1 uncultured Acetatifactor sp.
CTCATCCGGAACAGAGCGGCAAGCAGATCCATCGGGCGGATTTCTTCCAGCCACAATGGAAACGCATAGTTGTCCGCTTGTATTTTTTCCGCAATCTCCGGCTGGAATAAAAGCTCCGTCAACTCTGACGCTATACGGAGACACTCGCTGTCATCCGCCGCGCGACTGTTCATCCAGCACTCTAACAAGTATGCCGCCGTTTGAAACTGTTCCTCTGAAGCGAGAGCCGTCAGCCGGCTTACATCACTGGTGTAACCGTCAATCTGAATATAATGTGCCTTGTCCACGGACACGCTCTGACCGATGTAAAAGGGCAATGCGGATTCAGGCCGCCTGAAATATCGGTGGCTGATCAGAGATAATGGCTCCTGGAAACCGGATTCCCGTCCCCGCGCAGCTTCCACCAGCTCTCCTGCCAGTCCAGTCACATTTTGAATGCGGTAATCCTCCATCAGCAGGCACAGATCCGCATGCTGCAGATATTCACCGCTCCCACCTATCACCAGAATCGTGGAGATCCCAAGCCGTTCATAGATAGCCCGAACCCGGTCCGTGAACGGAATGATGGGCTCCTTTTGCACCAGTCTGCGGATCAAGGCGTCACGAATCATAAAGTTCGCGGCGCTGGAATCTTCATCGATCAGCAAAAGACCGCACCCGGCATAGATTGCCTCCAGAATATTTGCCGCCTGAGACACGCTGCCACTGGCACAGGACGTAGAAAAGTGCCGAAAAGATAACTCTGGGGACAGTTCCCGGAAAAAGAGCGACAGATCCATTTCATGGACAGGCCTGCCGTCCTCCGCATAGATCTTCATACTGTCCGGACATGACAGGACATACTCTCTGCCATCGCCCGGAACATGATGATAAATCCCTGTTTCCAGCGCATCTAAAAACGTGCTTTTCCCCGAATAACCTCCTCCCGTTATGACTGTCACCCCATGGGGAAGCGCCATTCCGCTGATCCTGCTTCCGTCCGAAAAAGTGATCGCTGCCTCCAGATCGGAAGGAGAGGCAAAGGGAACCGCATTCCTCATAGGCAGATCTGACCCGTCCTGTCTCGGCAGGATACTGTCATTGGCAATGAATGCAATCTTATCATTTTCAGACAGCCATTTCCGTATTTCTGTCTGATATTGCCAGGTTTGCAGATGACGTTTCAACGCCTCCCTGTCAAAATCCCGCAATGCCAACTCCACCGTCTCCAGAAGGCTGCGCACGGCCTTCCATCCGCTTTTGGCATTTATGGTCGTTCCATTGATGAGCGGCATTCTGAACAGGATGCGCAGCGTAAACACCTGCCTGTTTTCATCATAGACAAGACCGTTTCTCCGCAATATCCGTTGATTGACCGTCTGGCACTCAATTTTCGCCTTCTCACGGGAATCCTTCCGATCATTTTCCAGGCTCTTTGACAGCCGGGCAATCTGCGGAGATAATATCCGCAGCAGATAATCCTCACAGGGCACAGAATAGGAGATATCTCCTATCCCCAACACCTTCTGCGGTATCAGAATATAAAGATTCATGCGCTCCGGCTGCCGCATGCCCGTCCCTGCGAACCGAAATGACAGATCATGATATGAAAAAATCCTTTCGTCCTCAATGGGCTGTTCACTGCTGCTGCAATTTTCTATATGGACATGTTTATCCACATAGATCTTCCGCAGCATCCCTTTGTTTTCACCATGTAAATCCAGTAAAATACTTTTAAATTGCTGCATCGTTTTCCTCTCTTTACGCATTGTTTCCGTTATGCATCATGCTTCAGGGCATAATAAAAGCACATCCTCATCAGATGTGCTGCAAAAACAACGGCAAAGTGGGAATACGAAAATCTTTACTCCAAAATCACGGCAGTTAATTTGACATCTGACAGGCATGCGTATAATGTTGTCATCTTAACCACCTCCTTCTGAAATGTATGAACCCGAGCATTGCATCATAACAGTTTCAACTGTATCCAACAACACGTTCATGATAGCATGGGGGCAAAAAGCTGTCAAGTCTGACTTTCTTCTTGAATTTCCGCAGTTTGAAATATATCGCAGGAAATCGATCAACGGATATCCTTTCCGGTATATTTCCAATATGCCGCCGCAGCGCCAATGCAGGCGAACAGTATCCCCACCGCTGCATATCCCGTATTCAGCCTCCCATCAGCCAGAATATCCGCGCCTTCACAATATCCAAACGGGGTGACGGCCTTCAAAAATTTCGCATGGTCCGTCATATTGGCGATCAGATTCAGGAAGTACATCATTGCCGCCAGCCCCATACCGATACCGGCGCTGCCGCGGCGCAGGAACGCAGACACTCCAAAGCAGACGTACGCCAATTCCATTTGGAGCAGAAAATAGGCTCCGTGCATCAGCAGGACCTCTTTCCAGGGAATGTTCTCTCCAATCAGACGCATCGACAACAGGGAAAGCGCGAGGATCAGCAGATTCATCGCTGTGATCTGCAGCAGCAGTGCCGCAAGTTTTTCCGTGACGACGCGGACTCTGGAAACAGGATGGGTCAGAAGAAACTCCGCAGTCTTATCTTTTTCCTCTTTTGACAGCAGGGAGACGCCGGCCAGCGAGGCAAAAAATGCACCGCCAAGTCCGAGGATATTGCCGCACTCAACGGCGTAAAATCCGGTCAGCGTTCCCATATTCAGCCGGTCCATACCAAAAGCGGCCGTAAAACTGCCCATGGAGGAAAACATTTCCCCCACTGTATCCATCTCTTCCCGCATCTCAGGGAATATCAGGACACAGATCATGAGCAGCAGCGCGATCGCTGCCGTCCAGATCAGGAAGGTGATTTTTCCCTGCCGCAGTTCATGTTTTAAGATGGTCATATTCCGCTCCCCCTCTCTCGTAATAGTGAAGAAAAACCTCCTCCAGATCCGGCTCCGTGACGGTGATGTCCTGAATGTCCCCCCTGGAAACCGTCCGCATCAGCGCGTTCATATCACCGCTATACAGAAAATCCACGCCTTCCTTCGTACAGTGCAAGTCCTTCACGCCGGTCAAAGAACCGCAGTCAACGGATCCGCGGATGCTGATCCGTTTTGTCCCCGTTCCCAGGAGCTCTGCCACGCTGCCCTCGGTGATGATCTTCCCCTCTTTAATTATGGCGGCGTCGGTACAGTGATCCTGAATCTCTGACAGGATATGACTTGACAAAAAGATAGTTGTCCCCTCTTTGTTCCTCTCCTCCAGGATCTGAAAGAACTCTCTCTGCATCAGCGGATCAAGCCCGCTTGTGGGCTCATCTAAAATGAGCAGTTCCGGTTCCTGCTGCAGGGCGCATACAATGGCGGTTTTCTTGCGGTTTCCAAAGGAAAGATCTTCCACCTTTCGCGTCGGGTCCAGCTGCAGCCGCTCACATAACCGCCTGCCCGTCTCCCTGCAGTCGCGCCGGTGCAGATCGGCGGACAGTTTCAAGACATCCCTCACGTGCATACCGGGATAGAAGGAAACCTCCGAGGGCAGGTACCCCACCCGGGTCAGGATCTTCTCCCGCTCCTTTACCGTGTCCAGCCCAAAGATCTGGGCCCTGCCTCCGCTTTGCCGGATCAGTCCTAACAGTGTGCGGATCGTGGTGGACTTGCCCGCGCCGTTGGGACCGATAAAGCCAAAAAAATCGCCCTGCCGGACGGTCAGATCGATCTGTTCGACACCCCGGTTTTTACCGTAATATTTTGTCAGGTCATCGATATCAACGGCGTTCATGAAGTTTCCCCCTTTCTCAGATAGATACTTTTCCAAAACTCTATAAGCCCGGTAAAGTCCCGCTCCATCTTCTTTACATCCACATTTCCCTGCTGCACCATCTCCCAGAGGTAGCCTTCCGACGCCCAGTACATTTCCCGGTACATCTGCGCGATGTCCAGGCCCGGGATAAACTGCGCCGGATTCAGATTCAGTCGCGTCCTGTCCGCTTTCAGGTTAAAATACCGGTGATAGCTCTCCTGAATGGCGGCGCAGATCTCCTCGTCTTTTTCATAAAACGCCTTGATCGTAAAATTTGCCATATCGGGATACTGGCGGATTATTTCCATTTTTGCCCGCATCCCCCGCTCCATGCTCTCAAATAAATCCTCCTGCTCATAACACCCATACTGCGTCAGAATCGCTATAGTCAGCTCGGCACATTTGTCCCAAAGAAAGAGGTAAAGCTCCTTCTTGTTCCGAAAGTAATGAAATAGCAGCGATTTGCTGATGCCCGCTTCCGCCGCGATCTCGCTCATGGGGCTGTTTTTATAGGAATTTTGTGAAAATACGCGGTACCCCGCGTTGAGGATCGTCTGCTGCCTTTCCTGCGGCAGAGAAAAGAATTTTTCGTTCATGGCTCACCTCCGCTGACCGTTTGCTTGAACAAATTATATCTCCGTTGACCGATTTTGAGAAGACCCGCCCAAGCGTTTTCCATTCTGTGTTTTCCTTTATACATTTTCATTTGAATGCGAAAATAGTTGCAGTCTTACTCTGGTAACTGCAAATACTTTCACACTTCTTTCGATGTATTTTTTGCATATAATGATGTTAGGGTCGAATAAGCCCTGACCAGCACCTTGAAAAGTTCACACAAATATAGCAAAAATGGCTGTT
>CANQCF010000212.1 GCA_947589505.1 uncultured Acetatifactor sp.
GATTACCCAGACAGTCGTTGATCTTCTGCCTTCCGTTGTTCAGGGTCATGGCTTTCAGGGAAACTTTTTTATTTGGCGTATCCCCGTTCATCTGCTTCATGATCTCAACCGCGGCCTGTCCGCCAGACGTCAGATTCGACGGGTTTTCTCCGCTCTGGGCCAGCTTTGTCAGCGCCGCAGGATTCACCGCCGTACAGAAAGGATTGACAAAATAGAAGCCCGGCTCCCTCAGGGTTCCCTTATATTCTCCGAAAAGGGTCAGGACAAGGGCTTCCTGGGGTTTGAGCACCTTCAGGCCCAGAAAAGGGATCCAGCCCAGGCACAGGATTGCACCCCCTGCGACAGCCAGGATCACACCGCCCGTACTGCCGTTTATCGCTCCGAAAATGACAGCGGCGACCCCCGCCAGCATCAGCAGGATCAGAAACACCATCACTGCCATTCCATTCTTCTTTGTCGTATAGATCTTTTCACTCATAACAACTTCCTCCTTCGCGTCAGAAAACTGCCGCTCCTTTGTTTTGATATCACTATGATATCATATAGATTTCTTCTTGTCAACACAAATTCACCTGAAGTCAAATTCAGCCGAAGTCAAAAACACGAGACAACAGCGAACAAAATCCTGTCCCCGGTTGAAACTGCCGAACCAGCTGGTTTTTATGCAGTACACGTTTTGATCTTTATCAATGCCACAATCTGAATGTGCTGCTGTAAAAATATTTTGTCAAAAATTGAATGATAAAGAAAAAATATTGACCGGTATAAACATATGTATTATACTAAACAAGACATAAATCTTATACTTGCCAAAAGAAATTCACTTTGCCGCAGCATCCTCCAGCGTGGATGCCTGCTTCCGACCCAGAATTTTCTTACCCGCAGCGGCCTTAATCCCGTAATACGCAATTCCGGATTTATTTTCTGCAGTCCATCAATCGGAAATCCTTAGGCGTTCCTAAAGTGCCTTATGCGAACGCGCCCTGGCGCCTTTGAGGATCTAAGAATATTCCACAGGGGGGAATTATGAGCGACAACAGTTATGAAGAATACAAGAGAGAACTGACCAAAAAGGAAAAAAAGGCGGACAATGATCACCGCGGAAAGGTCCTGCTGATCTGCGGAATATTTTTTCTGGCCTTTCTCATCTATATACTGCCGTTCCAGGCTGGTGACGTGAGCGAGATCAGCGGCGCAGATATAAAGGCTGCGAACTCCTCCTATGAGCACATCCACGCCTATTACATTGAAGATCTGCAGATCCTGCACGCAAAGATAGGTTCGGATGACAATGTTTACTGCATTGCGAAATTTGCAGACCGCGACCGGAAGGAATGGATCATCTGCTTTACCCCCGGCCAAAATGCAGAACTTACGGATCGCATCCGAACAATGATTTCCTTTGAAAAACCGCTGGATCTTACAGTCAGCGGATATTTTCAGATGAAACATATGGAAGCCCTTCCTTCCACCGCGGATTCGTATTTTTCCGTTTATTCTGAAAGTTATGCGGACGCCGAGTCATCGAATGTCCTGAACCTGAACGCGGACTACCTGTGCGCAAAATATGAAAACTTTACTTTAGAGGAGATATCCCATCCGAGCATTCCTTTCGCCTCAATGATCCTCGGCCTGTTCGGTATCCTGTACGGCGGTTATCTGTTGATCCGGAATCGAAAAAATAAAAATGAAGCAAATGCCGTTTAAGCGGCGGAACGGAGGAAATCCATGATTGCATCCACAGAACACAAACTCTACAAAAAAATGGCGAAGCACAGTAAAGGCAGCATCCTGAAGACCATACGCACCAACAAGGGCGGCGGCAAAGGTCTGATCGGCGGTTCGATCGTAATTTTAGTCTTCACGCTTCCCATTACGATCTTATGCCTGTTTACCGAAGTGAACGCTTTGATATCTGTTCTCTTCTCGCTGCCCGGTCTGGCACTGCTGTTCCTGGGGATCTACCTGATGCACAAGCGCAATTCTTCCTGGATATCCTATTATCAAAAGGATTCCGGGCTCTCTGAGAGCGAAATCCGTCAGGCCGATCAGGAACTGCTCTCTCCGTCCACGACCATCGTGACCTGTCGGATGGTCAACACGGCGGTGGAAAGTTTTATTGCCGGCTATTTCACAGAGCATTATGTCGTCATAGACGAAGTTGACCCCTATTTACGGCGGCTTGAAGATATGATTGCCGTTGCATATTCCGACAGTACGGATAGCTGGACTATGAAAGCCTTATCGACCCATGATCAGGACGTCGTGACGCTCCCTCTCGTATCGGCCTCTGATAAAAAGGAAACGCTCTGCAGGGAACTCATGCAGGAAATGTGCCGCCGCAATCCCAAGATTCTCTGCGGTCAGGAGATCGTCTGCGACGGTAATCACTACATCTTAGAGCGCGACGGTGCAAAAATCCTTCGCTGCTGCCAGGAGGGCCGCACGCTGGAATCTGGAAGATAGCCAGAGCTGCCCCCACGGATCTGCAATCTTCAACCTTCCATTGCGAAACGAATACTTGACCGCAACAAGCCAGGGCTTTCAGAGAAATGCCCCTGGCTTTTTCGCTGTCCCTGTACTAAGAATACTTGACCGTAACAAGCTAGGGCTTTCAAAGAAATGCCCCTGGCTTTTTTGCTGTCCCTGTGCTAAGAATACTTGACAATAACCAAGCCAGGGTCTTAATGAAAATGCCCCTGGCTTTTTTGATGTCCCTGTGTTAAGATGTCTTGTGATCGTCTTGTAATCAATTAAAAGCGAAGAACAAAGAGGTTTTCCTATGCGCAGAGAGAATATGTTCCATTTTACATACAGGCACACTATTTTCGCCTGTTTTCTGGGCTATATCGTCCAGGCGGTGGTGAATAATTTCCTTCCGCTCCTGTTCCTGACATTCCACACAACTTATCAGATCCCCCTCTCCCGGATCACGCTGCTGATCACCTTTAACTTTGCCCTGCAGCTCACCATCGATCTCTTGTCCGCTTCCTTTATCGACCGGATCGGGTGCCGGGCTTCCGCGGTGCTGGCCCATGTCTTTGCGGCCGCCGGGCTGATCCTTCTGACCGTTCTCCCGGACCGGATGAGCGATCCTTTTCTGGGAATCCTGATATCCGTGATGATCTATGCCCTGGGGGGCGGGCTTCTGGAAGTCCTGGTAAGCCCCATCGTAGAGGCGTGTCCCACGGACAATAAGGCGGCCGCCATGAGCATGCTGCACTCCTTCTACTGTTGGGGACAGGTTGGCGTGACCCTCCTGTCCACCCTCTTTTTTATCACGGCGGGGATCTCTCATTGGAGGCTGCTGGCACTTCTCTGGACCCTGCTGCCCCTGGCCAACATCGCGCTCTTTTCCCTGGTTCCCATCGCGGACCTGAT
>CANQCF010000213.1 GCA_947589505.1 uncultured Acetatifactor sp.
TAACAGCTATCTGGACGGGATAGGGCTTGACAGAGAAAAGGAAGTCCTGATCCGCATCCACAGCACCCGCCACAGCCTGGACGAAATACAGGATCTCGCAAAGGAGATCAAAAGTCTCCTTCCCAACGCGGTTATCGTGGGCTGCAGTTCCACCATGATCATCTGCGAGGGAAAGATCCTGGCGGACTCCTGCCTGATCTCCATCACGGCGTTCGAACACTGCGCGATCCGCCAGGCCATGTTCTCCTGCACGGCGGAGGACGGCAGCGAAAAAAGCGGAGAGGAACTCTGCCGGCAGGTATCCGAAGAACTGATCCGAAGCGACGAGGGGCTCCTTCTGGTCTTCTTCCCCCTCTCCTACTATAAGACGGCAAAATTCGTCTCCTGCATGAACCGGGAAAAACCGGGGATCCGCATGATCGGCGGCGTGTCCTATATCCTGAACGAAGTGTATCACGAGGCCGAAAATTATGCCTATGTGCTCTCCGATACGAACGCGTCCACGGTCAGCATGGCCGCCGCCCTGATCACATCCCCCGACATCCACATCTATCAGAACGCCATAAACGGCGTGGAAGCCATCGGGAGAAGCTATGAAGTGACCCGGGTACACGATCATTTCGTAGACGAGATCGAGGGCGTGGACGCCGCGGAGTGGTATGAAGAGATGCTGGGCCGGGAGGAGCTGGCGAAGGATCCCAACCTGGCGGGGATCTTCCCCCTGGTGAACGCCAGGACGAAATTATCCCATAACGTTGTATTCGAACCCTTCGATACCCTGCCGGAACCATACAGATCCGAAAAGAGGAACCGGATCAATCTGTTCAGTGAGATCACGAAAGGTATGCGTTTTTCCCTGGGCTATTTTGATCCCCAGAAGATCATCGACCAGATGAACCATGTCTACGCCCGGCTTCACGAGGAACCGGCGGAGACCCTGTTCGTGTACGACTGCCTGGCCAGGATGTGGATGCTGCACGACTGCGCTTCCTGGGAGACGGCCCAGTTCGAGACTACCAATATGAGCGGCTGTATGATGGCGGGGGAGATCGGCTATGTGGACGGCAGGAACGTCTATGCCAACTCCACCTTTATGATCGCCGCCCTCTCGGAGGATCCCCAGGCCCATATCCTGCTGAAGGAAAAGGCCCTCCAGAACATTTCTGAACTACAGTACAACAACGTGCAGATGATCAACTACCTTCTGACCACGGGCAACAAACAGCTGAACCGGCAGTTAAACGAGCAGTACAGCCGGATGCAGCGGGCCATGTTCCACGACGAAAACCTGGACCTGGAAAATCCGACCCGTTTCCTCCTGGACCGGGAAAACGAGGGGCTGGACAAGGCTGCGGTATTCTCCCTGAAGAACAAGCGGGTGATCCGGCTGTTCTTAGGTCAGGTGGGCCTGTGGGAGGAATTAAAACAGATCTATAAGCGTCTCTCCGAAGAATTGTCGGACAGGGGACTGCTCTTTTACAGTTATGAGGACTGCGGACTTTTGATCGCCGGAGATCCTCACATGACCGACGAGGCCTTTATCTCCCTTATGCAGGAGACCCTGGATCATCTGAACGCCGTCATCTGCAGGGAGTTTGTCTTCTCCTACGAATGCGCCCTTGTCATGCACGAGGATGACCCTCTCTCCAAGATCGACGAAACCCTCCAGTATGCGGAAAAGCACATGCTCTCCTTTGCCGTTCACGGCCAGATGCAGGAAGAAGCCGCCGACATCAAAAAGGAAATGCATCTGCTTCAGATCCTCAGGGAGGCGATCGTACAGGACCGCGTTATCCCCTATTTTCAGGGGATCTATGACAACCGCGCCGGCCGCATCAATCTCCACGAGGCGCTGATCCGCATTTCGGACGCCGAGGGCAGGCTGTATTATCCCGATCAATTTCTGCCGATCGCCAAGGAATACAACCTGTATGAACCCCTCTCCGTGGTCATGGTGAAAAAGGTCATGGAAATGTTCTTAAACCAGGGGAAGCGGGTCAGCATCAATTTAAACGTGCGGGATATCTACGACCGGGAAATGATCCGCATGATCTTCCGCTATCTGGAGCAGGAAAAGCACCCGGAAAACTTTATCTTCGAGCTGGTGGAGAGCGAGGAGGTCCAGGATTACGACTATATCCACCAGTTTGCGGACAGCATCCACGAGTGCGGCGCAAAGATCGCCATCGACGACTTCGGCACGGGATTTTCCAATCTGATGCATATCATCCGGATCAACGCCGACATCATCAAGATCGACGGCGGGATCATCAAGGAGCTTCTCTGCGATGAGAAATGCCGGGAATTTATCGAGATGATCAACAACTGGTGCATCCAGAAGGGCAAGGAAGTCGTCGCGGAATACGTGGAAAACGAAGAGATCCAAAAGCTTCTGGAAACCATGAACGTGACGTATTCCCAGGGCTATTATTTCTCCAGGCCCTCCAGGTGGGAGGACTGTCAGGCGTGACGGCGTGACTGGCGGGGCGGATCGTCACTGCTCCCCGATCCGGCTGTAAACCTCCACCGCGTCCAGGACATGATAGGGCTCCGTCCAGTGGGTGCCGTCCGCTTTCGCCGTCACCAGGATATACTCCCGCCCGCCCACTTCCGCAA
>CANQCF010000214.1 GCA_947589505.1 uncultured Acetatifactor sp.
TGGCTCTGTTTTATGAGGTAACTATTTAAAGAAAAGCCTGAAAAATCAATAATTTAGGGCTTGACATTATAGGAAGGGATATACAGCTCCTGTATCGGAAAGGAAACCCTGGATGAATCTCCTATGGCGTACCGGGGAATCGCGGAGATCCGGGAGGCAGTCTCCGAAACCGTCAAAATTGAAAAAATCTTAAGGCCTGTCTACAATTTTAAGGCCGGAGAGGAACGGTAACAAATACCCGCAGCCCGATTCCCGCACAGCTGAGACTTACTTTTTTAGAAATAGGCGTCGGTTTTCTGTATGTTTCCCTACAACAAATACCGGCGTACTCTTTAGAAATAAGTGTCTGTTTGCTGTATGCTTCCTTACAACAAACACCAGCATACTCTCTCCGAAAAGGGCTGCGGCATACAAAAAGAAAGGAAAAGAAAAATTTATGATCATACAGATAAGCTCCGGTCAGGGACCGGCAGAATGTGAACTGGCAGTGGGAAAGCTTTTTGAATCCTTAAAAAAAGAGTTTCCCAACATAGAACTGCTTTCCAGCCATGCGACACGCTATTCCAGGGAAGGGTGCTTCTCTTCCATCCTGTTTTACACCGAATGCGATTTATCCGGCCTGGAGGGGACGGTCCTCTGGATCTGTAAAAGTCCATACCGCCCTGAACATAAGCGGAAGAACTGGTTTGTGGATGTCAGCATAATCCCGGAAGCAGAGTCCGTTGTCAGCGATTCGGAGATACGCTTTGAGCGCTTCCACTGCGGCGGCAAGGGCGGCCAGAATGTGAATAAGGTGGAGACCGGGGTGCGGCTGACTCATATCGCCACCGGGATCAGCGTAACCTCCACAACGGAGAGGAGCCAGTACCAGAACCGTCGAAACGCCCTGGTGAAGCTGAACGCTGTCCTGCAGCAACGGCAAAACCAGGGAAAGAGGAAGCAGTCCGAACAGGCATGGCGGGAACACACGCAGATCGTCCGCGGGAATCCGGTCAGGACTTACGTGGGGATGGAGTTTCGGAGAGATCCGGCCTAAAATGGCCTATCCCCCGCCAAGTTCCTATATCTTCGCAAAGGGAATTGCTTATAATCAGCATCCACAAACATTTCCGCATCCAGCCCCAGATCTTCCGCCTTATCGATATAGAACCGCAGGCTCCCGGCATTCTCTCCCAAAAAATCTGATGGCGCGCTTAGAGAGAAAGATCTGGCTATTGTCGAGAAGTTCCTGTCCAAGGGTGAATCTGATCGGGTATTGATCCTCGTCAATTCCCAGCAGCTCGCATACATTGGGATTTCATTCCAAAAGCAATTTTATAATATTGCTGTTTTCGTTATTAATCCTATAAGCATAGCTTTTGCCAAACCCCAAGAGCAGAATACAGTCACCGAAATGTTTTCACTATGTATAAAATCATATTCCGGCTTTTGCAAGATTGCTCCAAACTCCATTTACTCATTCCTCAGTTTATTCCCGACTCCTTGCCTCTGATCCCCGACTTTGCCCGTATGCCGGCCTATACCTTTGGGCACGGCCACAAACAAAGGCCGTCACCGAAAATATTGTTTTTGAACATACCACTTTTCCTGTATAAATCCGCAGACTGTCCATCCAACTGAGCATACGACTGATCCGTTCAGAATAAAAAGGCGCCTATAATCAGCCAACGGCCTTCAAATCAAGTTACCGAATAACTGAGGGCCATATAAAAAGAACAACATCACGATCATATAGAATCCGCAGGACACCAGCAAGGTTTTATCAGATAAAATCAACGTGGTCGGATCCGCTTCTGAATGTCCCGCAAATACCAGCAGCAAATACCTTATTACTATAAACAACGCAATCGGAACTGTATAAACCATATTTGATTTCTGTGAAATAGACCAGAGCGAATAAAATGCCATTGTCAGTCCTGCACACATAAAGGTTATCCCGTTTAAAAAATCCATCTCATAGTTTTCCAGGACATCCCGGGTACCTCTCATCCCATAGCTGCACATTTCTCCTCTGCGCTTTCCAAACGCCATAAATAAAGATAGGGATATCACTGTCAAAAACATCCATTCCGAAACACCCGTTTTGATTATTGTTCCCCCGACCAACACGCGCAGTATAAAGCCTGCCGCAATACAAAAGCAATCAAAAACTACCTTTGTTTTCAGGAATTTCGAATACAATATATTTATAAAAAAATAAACCAATATCAGAGCAAAAGAAGAAATTTTCACTGAAAGAGCCAATCCAAATCCGGCTATTATCAAACATATCAACAGTATCCTTGCGTCCCGAATCGAAATTTGTCCCGACGCAATCGGTCGATTTTTCTTCACAGCATGCTTTCTGTCTTTTTCGACATCGCTGATATCGTTCATAACATAAACCGCCGAAGATACCAGACAGAACGAAAAAGCAAGTAAAACTGTCTGCAGGAATCTATTCCACTCAAATAATTCCTGTGAAAAAACAAGTGCCAAAAAAACAAATATATTTTTTAGCCAGCTTTTCAACCTCATTTGTTGTAGGATGACTTTAAACGATAGACTCTTTTTCATTAATTACTCCTGCATCTTCCAACCTTTACGGCAAAAGTTGGTATAGTCTGATTTCATAACCGACTGCAGCTCCACGCATATATCGGCGTACGCTTCTTGCGGAAAACCATATATTTTGCAGTTCCAGGAAATGACTGCTCGGCATCTCTACAGGGAATAGATAAACCAGTGGATACCGCTCGTCCAACCGCCTGTAAAAGTCTGCAACCCCTCCATATATTTCAGGATCAGATTGCAGATAAAGATCGCGTTGTGCAGACGACGTCATGATAAACTTCGGACCACTTCCATACTTAAACTTATCCGGATCTCCATCATCAAAATTACAAAATGCTCCATAATAACCGCCCGGATCCAAAGGTGTGTTACAGTCGTATATGGTATTCTGAGCTGTAACGCCCATGTCTGCAAAAACGTCCTGAAGAATAATACGGCTGTCCGGCGCCAGAAACCTTCCCACAATCGCTATAGATCCTGCAAACAGGCTACATACCGGCAGTAAAAGGAATGTCAAACAAACCAGCAAAACTTTTAGGGATCTTTCTTTTGAAAGTTTCACTAAATCATCTATCAGAAAGAACACCCCGATAGCTCCATACATTAGTCCTGCTGCATAGATCGGAAGGGTATAACGTTCCCAATACATGCTCAGCATTGAGATTGGCAGTATATATGTTCCAAAAGCCAGCAGGATAAGAGTCTTCTTTACATTCTTATGGAATGATCTAATTATCCCATAAATACTGCTCACCGTCAGCAGCAGACCCAAATGCGTCCCGGTGGTTTTGATATAAAATAAGAGTGTTTCCCAAAAATTAAGACCATCCGCCCCCAAATGATTCTGATGATTCTGTCCTGCAAGCACCTTCAAAACGTTTCTGAGATCGATCAGAAGTACAGGAGAAACGGCCATGATCCCCAGCACGAGAAAAAGGATTGCTATACAACCGTCTTTTATGATCACGACAGGCTTTTTTATGTGTGTTGCACATATTGTGACGGCGATGATAACGCAGCCAAAAATTCCCGGATACTTTTCACAAACCGCCAGTGCCGTAAAAAAAGACATCCAGAACAGCCGCGACACAGACGGATTTTTTTGATAACAAAACGCCATCCCTAACACACCCATCAGGAAAAATAATAGCGGTATATCCGGAGTAATATAATGGGAATGTTCAATAAAGGATGGGAATATTGCAAAAAGCAAAGCTGAAAATAACGCCTGCTTTCTCCCCCAGAAAAGGCAAATAAAATAGGCCAAAAAAACCGTACCCACACCCAAAACAGCAGTCAAGATACGAGACGCCGTGGTAAACAACGCAAAATGTTCACTATAATTGAGAGCAAAATCATTCTGCCCTTGCGGTGCAAAATACAATTCCTGTATCACTATATACAAAAGAGTATTCAATTTGATTGAAACATGATTGGGCCTATAATATTCATGCACTTCAAAATTGTGGTTCAATGCACATTGGTATGCCGGTCCATAAATCAACCCCTCATCCGGATGCAGATTGTTGTGTGGCATTCCCCAGCCTGCTCCAATAATACGCAAAATCACCGCTAAAATCACTATGAGGATCAACACTGCCAAATACCAGCGATCCTTCTCTTTTTGAGATAGCAGTCGTTTCATTTTCATCTCCGTTCCTTCGCTCCTTCATTAGCGGCATAATTCGCCATGACAGTCCCCTGTCCTTTTTCTATCTATACCTACAAATGCATTTACAACCTCCATTGTCTGCGTTCCCGAATCCCCCCCAGATAGCTATGAAAGCAATCGGTAGCATCAGATATAAGGGCCAGGAATAGCGAAATGATGACATCGGTGAAAGCAGCATAATGCCATATTGCGCGATCAGAGGTAGAAAAATCGGAAAAACCCCGGTGTAAAAAGAAGGTTTTTCCCACGCAGACGCCAATGCGCCCAACAAAAACCAAATTGTAAACCCAGGGACAAAAAATAATCTTATAAAAGGCGTCTTTCTCCAGAAATCAGAGCTGCAGACGCTTTCATAATACTTTTTCAGAATTGGAGAATTCAATATGCTCTTACGTTCCAGAGGTTCCGCAAACATCTCCGGAGGGTAATTTTCATACATAACATACGAATACTCAAAATACCCGGGATACCAGTATCCCAGCGTGTTGGATAAAAAAGCCACAACATATTCTTTAGTAAACTGTTTCCCGATCTGCAGATAAAATTTCCAGAAAGCCGCAGGATCGTTATCATAATGTTCCGAATAAAAGCAACTTTTTGCAGGATCCGCAAAGAAAGGATCATAGTTCTGAACGGGTATCTCCATCCACTCCAGATTGTCAATATAATACGACATCTGTTCCGTTTGTTCGTCTGTAAGTTCTGCCGCTTTCTTGACGGCAATACGCTGCAGCTGCTGTATGGGTACGCACAACGCCTCACGTGATTCAGTCTGCGCTATACCAAAAGCGTCAAAAACAGGGCCCGTATAAATCTGATACATAAAGGGCGGCAGCAGGATTGCAACGATGAGCGCCGCATAGGATCCCGCCTGTTTTAGTTTGGAAATCCTTAACAGCAATAAAACTGCAAAGCAAAACAGATAAATGTGGATGCCGTTATTTCTAAAAGCACACATAAAAAAACTGACAATCGGAAAAACAAATAAATTTCGTCTTCTTTTGCAGTATTCGGATGGATCTGTTGCAATCTCCGTAAAATGACAGACAAACAGGACGAGAAAAGCAGCGTGCAGGCTGTCTTTTATCATGGTTACGGACAGACAGGCATTCATAAACCAGCCCGCCGAGAACAAAGCAGTGAGCACAACTAACAGCACAGGAACCTTCTTTTTCTTCAGCAAAAGGACCAATCGCGCAAGGGCATAACTCAAAATCAGCATTTGCAGCAGGGACAGCAATCCAATCCCAAACTCATAATCATCCAAAAGCACATCCCCTGTTTTCAAAAAGAAACGTATCAGCCAGGTGTGCAAAACAGGATGATGATTGTTCGTGATCCTGCCGAGAGCGCTGCTAACCTGTGATATCATATCGTAAGACAAAACGCCGGGATATAAAACGAGATAAGCAGGCAGCCACAATACAAAAATAAAGGCCCAAACCACCGGAAAGAGCTTAAGCTCGTCGATACTGTTAAAATACTGTGATACCCGCCCTTTTTCTATGCGTAAAAGCAGCCGGGAAAATACAAAAAACAGGAATAAAAGAACCACTGAACATAACAGGAAACAGCACACAAAAGGAACAATCCGCGCACGGTAAAATTTCATCTTCTGCGCCACAATCATAGGTCCCAATATCGTATTGGCTACGCTATATAAAAATGCGAGCAAAATAGCACAGAATGTTTTTTTCATTTTCTTTCCTCCCATGTCGGTTCCGTTTCAATACTGGTATGCAGGTTTCCCGCTCCCTTCGTATAAATCATATAATCTAACCGGTTTAGGATATCCAAACGCATAAATATAATATCAACTTTCTTTGTTTTTTTCAATACTAACAGAAATTTCCATGTAATAATGATTCAGCATACAATGCCATATAAGCGAAAAATTGATATATTCTGAATACAGATTTTAAATTGTTTTAAAATCGCCTCGTCATACGGAAAACACACGCAAAAGACCCGCAGATTTACGCCTGCAGTTTATCCTGTCAGATCTCCATCATCCGCATCATAAATAGTATATCATTCACATGATCCCCAGTATCGTAAACATACAGAAGTACCCGAACTCCATCCTCCCCAGCCGGAGGAAACAGAAATTCCACGCGGTAATTGTGATGATTGGGATCTTCGTACCAACCCGCATATCCCGTAAAAGTACAATAGTCCGCCTTGACCGAAGACATACTGATATCACTGTCCAAAAAAGAATAGTCCGGTCGGATGCTCAGATGATCGTTTCCCAGAATATTCCGGATGATCGCTTTCTGCACCTGGGTAGTCTTGTCAATGTCCCCCGGCTTTTCCAAATAACTGCTGTCCACATAGAACACAAAAAGGCTCTCCGCCGCTCCCTTTCCAGACAGGCTGTTCAGTTTGTACTGATAACCCGGTACATTCGGAAGGGAATACTCCACGGTCGTCCACGCCTCCGGAATATAGTAGACAAAATCCCGGTCGCCAATAGCGCGTTCCTTCATGCTGCTTCGGCTTTTGCTGGTTCCATCCGGCAAATTGTAGGTGTCCGAAGATGCGGGAGAGCCCACGGCAGGCTCCACCCGAAGCGTGTCCAGAGTAAGAGAGGCCTCCGGCCAGGTCCAGATAGAAACCTGTCCGTACACCTTTATCATATCTCCCGACTTCAGGTCTTCCAACCCCTCTATCACTCCATCCCCGCTGCAAAAAAGGGTGATTCCGGACTCTGCGCCCGCATCTGCAAGATACAGCTGGGTGTAGTCTGACGTATAGGAGGACAGCTTTCCCCAGACCACATAATTTTTTCCATGAAAGCGTTTCGCCGCCTCCTTCGCATCGGAAACATACGCCTTCAAGATCGCTTCGGCCTCTATATTCTGATACAGCACTTTCCTGGAAGCATCAAGCGTCAGGTCACTTCTGGCATAAGAGACAATACTGACAACGGCCAGGAGAAACATTATCAGGAACACAAGTACGCAGCTCTTTTTTCCCGCCTTTTTCTCACTCATCCTCCGCTTCCTCCATACTGCCCAAAGTCTTCAACACAATGCGCGAGTCATCCTGCACTGTCTCCTGCAGGTTTTTCAGCACACATTTATAAGCGTGGGCTTCCGCATAATAGTCCTGCAGGATCACCTTTCCGTCACCGACCTTTTTCAGAATTTCCTCCATCCCTTCCACCTCGTCGGAAGTCCTGTCGTAAGAGTATGTTTTTCCCTGGCAGATCACGCTCTTATCGCACACAACAATGGAAAGTTTCCTCTCTGTAGAGGGAGTACCCTGGCTGCCGTCCCCATTCTGATCTCCCTCCGAAGGATCCACGAGACTGCCCTGGTTCTCGCTGCCGGGCTGTCCCAGCTCTCCGCCGGCCAAAAGCGCGTCCAGGTCGATCAGAGGTTCCCCGTTCCGGGTCTTGATCTCCACGGTGGCAAAGATCCAGCCCGCCAGCAGAAAGAAACACAATATGCAGATCCCAATGAGCATTTTTCTACGTGTCATGTCGCCGCGGTATTCCCCTTCCCGTGCCTGAGCACAATTCTTCTGCCTTAAAACACATTTTCTCTCCTGATGGGTACAAACTCTTGCCCCAATGAGATCACACAATCATTCCGAAAGCATTTTCCTCCTAAGATACGGCTGCTCCCTCATCCACTGCAATTTTTCTCAGACGAGGGCCTCCTCTCCCGTCCGCTGCACAGTGCCCCGGACATGCTGCCCTCTCACATCCACCGCGAGACATTTCCCGCGCTAAGGGTCAGCCCCCGCTTTCCTCTGAAGCCGCGTAAGGGATCCCGTTCTGCTCCAGCAATTCCATAATAAAGTGAAACGCGGAAGACAGGGCGTAATTGTCTTTCAGGAGCACCTGACTGCTGCCGTCCCACTGTTTTTTCAGGAACTCCCCGCACCCGGCATACTCCTTCTCCTGCCGGAACACGATGCCGTTGATATCGATCTCGCCACCGGAGACTGTGATAATCACGCCCTCCGGGACCTGGTCCCCGCTGCCGCCGTTTGCGTAAGACTGTTTATCGTCCGATCCCTGGTTCTCTCCGATTCCGGGATCCTCCAGCAGAGAATTCTCCCCCCTGGGAGCATACTTCAAAAACGCAGTCACCGCGATCACCGCCACAGTGCCCGCGATCAGGATCATCCGAATCCTTCTGGCGGAGCGGCTCTTCGCCGGATACTTAAAACAGCTGCGGATCAGAAACAGCAGAAACAAAACGCCTATTATGATAATGACCGTCGCAGGCATCTTCTCACCTCAGATAAATGTTATCGTACTTCTCCGCAAGGTTTTCAAAGACCGCGCGGATCGCCACCTCATCCCGGTACAGGATATCGCCGTCTCCTTTGTTCAGTGTCAGGATCACCGGCCTTGCAGCAGCATCCCCCTCAGAAAGATAGCCCTCTATACTGGCGCTCAGATATTCTGACAGCTCCTGATAACCGTCGGAAGCGCTCTGAGGCGTAATGTGGATGGCATAGGGCTCCTGTCCCGCTGCCTCCACCCCCGCCATGACCTGGATCGTCCGGTCGGTGAGAGCGTCCTCGGAATAAGCCGCCGTGACGTCAATGAAAAGGACATACTCGTCCGTCTCCTCGTACTTTTCAATGTGGCTCTCAAAGGCCTGCTGCAGCTGGGAGGCCTCCTCCAGCTTCTGAGCAGCGTCCTCCGTCATCTGCTGCGCCTCCTTGGCGTGCAGCTGCTGATTACACATCACCAACAGAAGCACGATAAAAATGACGTCCAGCAGCGAGGTCAGGTCGATCACGATATCCTGTTTTTGAAATAGCTTCCTCATGACGTCTGCTCCCCGTCCACCAGCTTGAATTTATCTACAAGATCCTGGCGATATCTCTCATAATCCATATACTTCACTTCGATATCGCTGACCTTCTTTGACACGGAAACCGCCATCCAATATTTCAGCACCACTGTACAGAGCAGGGCCAGGCAGGTGGAACTCAGCGCCAGGCCGATGGAAGCAGTCATCTCCTCGATCCCCTCCGCCTGCACTTGGAGCATCAGGCCCAGCACCGTGCCAAGGATCCCCAGGGACGGAAAGATCGGGATTAGCTGGGACACCGTGCTGTACTCCACACAGGTCTGATCGTATTTCTGGCGGAGATCATTGATCTTTTTCGCGTCTATGGTAGTATCCGTTATCACCGTCATGTTGACGTTCTTGTCCATGTCGCGCTTCACGTTCTTGCCGTCGTAGAGCCGCGAGATCTCCTTTTCGTTCTGCTCCAGCTCCTTCTGCACACGAAGGATCTTGCTGACCACATACGCCGTTATTCCGATGATAAAGAGATTGATGATCACGCTGACCGGATCCCCGAAAAACATCTTAAACACATTCAGCAGCATCTTCTTCCTTTGCCTCCCG
>CANQCF010000215.1 GCA_947589505.1 uncultured Acetatifactor sp.
CCTTTCGCATACGCTTTCACCATTGATTCTTATAGTCACCTCATACTTGCGACGGCTGCGTCGCTACTTTTAGGTATAATATACCACTGTTTTATTTTATTATCAATAACGCCACAGGTAACTTAGGAAACACGCTTTCGATTTTGCGCCGCCTCATCCGGTCACTGCGCCGTTTCAATAAAATGTTAATCTGCATTGTTTGCGGCAACGGACAGATTCAAATTATAATAGCGATAGAAACGAAAAGGAAAGGAGAATATTCTGATGTTAAGCGAAAACTTGAAAGCTCTAAGAAAATCAAAAGGACTCTCGCAGGAAGAACTGGCCGTCAAGCTGAATGTAGTGCGGCAGACAATCTCCAAATGGGAGCAGGGATTGTCCGTCCCGGATTCCGAAATGCTGCTTTCTATTTCAGAGGTGCTTGAAACGCCTGTAAGCACTTTGCTGGGGGAGACGACGCCTCAGCCTGAAATGGATGACCTAAAGACAATTTCTGAAAAGCTGGAGGTCATAAACCTGCAGCTTGCACAGAGAAAGGCTGCGAAAAGGAGGCTGCTTTTTTGGCTCTTTGTCACGATCAGCGCGGTCATTGTGGTTATTGCCATTGTCCTGAGAGGATTGGGGAGTCCCTACATGAGTTGGAATTACAATGACCCCGAAACTGCCTTCATCGCAACGGCCTTCCACTCCTTTGAATGGTTATTTTACAGAGTTTCGCCGATATTCTTTACAGGGTCCATCATCGGGGCGCTCCTGACACTAAAGAATGCATAAATGCCTTTCTCTGTATTAGACCATAAAAAGATGAGCAGCGAAATAAGAAACAAAAGCAGGGTTTCTGCATCGTGAAATGCGGCCCTGCTTTTGTTCATCTGTATCTTATCGGATCGGGTGGGTGTCACCCACTAAAGTACTTTCGCTTTCTCGTCAGGCTCGTCCTTTTTTCTCACGCTGAACACGATGCCGCTCTTCGGGTAGATCCACTCGCCCTTGATCGACACGTCGTAGAGGCCGTTCTGAAGTTCGTAGGCGCCGTCGTTGGACTCCTCTCCCTTATTCAGGTAGGAATACATGGTGACGTCCATACAGCCCGGCATATAGTCGAAGGTGATCTTCGGGTCCTTCGTCGGATCTACCAGCGTCACTTCGAATATGGAATTCCAAAGTTTCGGCATGTGGAACACGATCCGCACAGAGTGTTCCTTTCTCGTAAAATCATAGTCGATCAGGTAGGTCGCAACGATGCCGCCCTCCCGGACCTCCACCTTGTCCAGCTCCCCGGCGTGTCCGTCGATCTTTACCACGGCGGTGAACAGGGAGCCCACCAGCTGCTTTAGCTGCTCCTGGGACAGCTTCCGGATATAGTCCACGGCCTCTTTCGTGATATCCAGGCTCTCGTTGAAGATGCACCTTGCGAACTCGGGATCCTGATCGCTCTCCAGCAGTCCCCCGTCCAGGCTTCTCTTGTCGAAGGAAAATCCGATCTTCACCTCGCGGGAGCTGTAATTCCGGTCCTTCTCATCCAGATATTTGATCTCGAAATTCAGCTTTTCCTGCACGTAAAAATACTTGCCCTCCGCAACTCCCGGGATCACATTGTACGCCTCGGAGTCCGCCACCGTGGTCAGGTTGATCGTGTAGTCGTAGCTCTTGCGGATCCGGGCATTCTTCGCCCCGTCCAGATACTTTGACACGTTGCCCACCATCATGTCCACGGCGTCCGAATCTTTCATGATCGAGCGGATGGCGGATACCATAAAGGCTTTCTTGTCCTCGTCGCTGAAGGCGTCCAGAGTCTCCGGATCCCCCATCAGGGTCCTGGTGATCTGCTGGGAAGTCTCCCGGGCATACTCGTCCTGGGTCAGCTTGTTATACAGAATGTCAAAGAGCAGGAAAGCCGCCAGCACGCCGATCAGGTTTCCGACGATGTTGTCGATCAGATCCGTGAAGGTGTACTCATTCTTAAAGTAAAGGTAAAAATATCCTCCCACCACCAGAAGCAGGGCGGTCAGGATCAGCACCAGCGTGGCCGGGATCGTCCCCAGCCGGGACTTTTCATTTTTCTTTGGATCCTCCATCAATTTCCTCCTCCGTAAAAACTCCCCGGTAGATCGCCGGTTTCTTTTCGTAATAGGCCCAGAAACGGTCCCCGTAATCAAAGTGCCACCACTCCGAGGGAAGGTTCGTAAATCCCGCGCCTGTCATCACCTGATAGAGCAGCCTGCGGTTTTCCCGGATTATCTCGGGGAGAGCCTCAAAATACGCCGTCCAGGTCTTTTCCGTAAAGGCGTCGAACCCGGTTCCCATGTCCAGTTCCTCGCCGTCCTCCCCAATGATGGTCACATCCACCGCCCCGCCCGTGGTATGGACCGGCGGGACGTCCCGGTCGGGAACAGGGTCGGACACAAATTTCCGGATGACAGCGCATCTCTCTTCCTCTGAACAGTCTTCCAGGCCGAAATCCCGGATGATCTGGGCGGAATATGTTTCATAGAGCTCCTTCTGCAGGGCAAAGGGCCTCCAGGCGTCCAGGAATTTCAGCCTCATTCCACCCGGCAGAGCCTTTGCCGCCCTTATCAGGCGCTCATAGACTTCCTCCCTGACAAGGCACCGGGGCTGCGCGTTCCGCATCCCCAGAAGGGGGTACTGCATCTCCACCGCAAAAAATTCATTGTCAGTGATCTCCAGGAAACTGGAAAGCCGGAAGTCCCGGGCCTCATATCTTTCTGGATCTGCTCTATCGGGGATGGCCCCCGGTCCCGCGCTCTCTGTCGTCTTTCGTTCCTCCGTCACCGCTTTACCCCCTTTGCCCCTCCGAAGCTGGCGGAGTTTAAGATATTTGTGTCAAAGGCAAAGGTGATGTTCTCCTCGGCGCGGACTCTTTGAAACGCCAGCCGCACCATTCTGTCCAGCAGTTCCTTATAGGGGATTCCCACCGGTTCCCAGAGGTAAAACGCCAGGGAACCCGGGATGGTATTGATCTCGTTAAAGTACAGCTTCCCGTCCTCCTCGTCAATCATGAAGTCGATCCGGGACACGCCGCTGCAGCCCAATGTCTGGAAGGCCTTCACCGCCAGCTCACGGATCTCCTCCCTCTTTTCCGGGGAGAGGTTCGCCGGGATCTCCCGGGAGACGCTGGCCATGCCCTTGGAACCGCCGCCCTTGGCGTTGCTGACATACTTATCCTCATAGCTGAGGATGTCTTTCGAGTGCAGGGGTTCCTCGCACTCCGAGGCAATGGCTTCGTTCTCATCCCCCAGCACGGAGCAGTTGATCTCCCTCAGCTTTGTGATCGCGTGCTCCACCAGGATTTTCGTGGCATAGCGGAAAGCGTCGTCCACGGCGTTCGCCAGCTCTATTCTGGTCTTCGCGACGCCGATCCCCACGCTGGAGCCCAGGTTGACAGGCTTTACGATGACCGGATAGCCGAAGGTCTCTTCCACATTGTCCATCAGCTTTTCCATCTCTTCATAGTCTCTCATGGTGTAGAGCTTTGCGTCCAGCACGGGAACGCCGGCCTCTTTTAATACCGCCTTCATGATGAATTTATCCATGCCGATGGCGGAGGCGGTGACATCGCAGCCCACAAAGGGGACGCCCAGCGTCTTTAAGTATCCCTGGAGCGCGCCATCCTCCACATTTGTCCCGTGGACGACGGGAAACGCCACGTCGATCTCCAGGGGCTTGCTGCTCCCCAGCAGTTTCACCGGATAGGGGACCAGGCATACTTTTTCCCTGTCCCTCACCAGGATCACCCTCCGGGATTTCGCCAGAAGGGCGTTGATGTCTTTATAGGACTCGATCTTTCCGATCCCTTCCCCGATGTACATTTCATTTTCCTTTGTCAGGTACACCGGGATCACTTCGTATTTCTCCGTGTCCATATTCAGGACGGCCTGAATCCCGGAGATCACCGACACCTCGTGTTCCACGCTTTTTCCGCCGAACAGCACCGCAACCCTTGTCTTCATCTATCCATTCCCCCTAATAATTGTCGGGCAGGTCATTTTCCAGAAGAATGTACTTATGACCCTCTCCCTTGATCGCATAGGCGTGCGAAACCGCCTCTTCCAGCCTGTCGTACACGAGACATTTTTCCTCCGGGAACCCCTTGCTCAGAGCGCCCTCGCGGATGGGCTCCGTGTGTTTTTTCCCCACTAAAAGAATATAATCGCAGCAGTCCGCCGCGTAGGTCCCGAATTTATAATTGTAATCCCGCTCCTGTCCGCCAAGCTCCACCATCCCGGGCGTGATCAGGATCCGGATCCCCTCGAACAGGGCCAGGGTCTCCACCGCCGCCTTGGAGCCAACGGGGTTGGAGTTGTACGCGTCGTCGATGATCGTGACCAGTCCGTGCTCCTTCATCTGCATCCTGTGCTCCACGGGCTGGATCCGTCTCACCGGCACCCGCAGATCCTTCAGCGGGATCCCTAAGGTATTTGCCACGGCGATGGCCCCCGCCACATTGATCACATTGTGGGTGCCGATCAGCTTCATCTGAAAGCGCTCCCTCTCGCCGGAGGGCGCTTCTATCGTAAATTCCGTTCCAAGCTGAGATACTGAAATATCCTTTGCGCAGTACCCTTCCCCCTGCTTCTCGGAATAATAAAAGATCTTGTTGGAATACTCCGCCGCCTTCTCCTGAATGTATTCATTGTCCCCGTTCAGAAAGAGCTTTCCGCCTTCCGGCAGCGCGTCCGCCAGCTCAAACTTCGTCTTCTGGATGTTTTCCATGCTCAGGAAAGTTTCCAGATGTTGGGGGCCCACGGAGGTGATGATCCCGTAATCCGGTCGGGCGATATCGCACACTTCCTTGATATCTCCCACATGCCGCGCACCCATCTCACAGATAAAGATCTCGTGGGCGGGTTTCAAATATTCCCGAATGGTCCGGGTCACCCCCAGAGGAGTGTTGAAATTTCCGGGAGTCACCAGCACGTTATACCGGCCCTGCAGGAGCGTCTGGAGATAAAATTTCACGCTGGTCTTTCCGTAGCTCCCCGTGACGCCGATGATCTTCAGGTCCGGGCGCTCTTTCAGGCGGCGCCTGGCGTCGTTGATATAGTACCGGTCGATGCCCGCCTCTATGGGATGATTGATCAGATTGGCGATCAGGTTCAAAAACCATTGAACGGATACCAGGATCAGAAAAACGCCGCTCATGGGCGCGATCCCAAAGAGCAGAAAGATAATCGCCGCCGCTGCCGCCGTGAGCACCGTGATCGTGGCGATCATCCGCTTTACCCTTCCGGTATAGACCAGTTTTTTCTTGGTGTGCAGGTGCCGCATGGCCCGGTAGACCAGGATCTCTAACAAAAGGGTCAGCCAGATCAGAACATCCAGGAGGGTCCACGGCAGGAGGATCCTGAGGATCCCCAGCAGGAAACCGAACCCCAGGAGCCACTGCTGCCTGATATTTTTTTTGATCCAGTTGATATGTTCGCCGTTCTTGTATCCGTTGAGCTGAAACATGTGCATGTTGTGTCTCATCACAAGGAAGAACGCGTATGCCGACAATACCGCCGTTATCAAAGTCCTGACTGCCATCACCCGACTCCCACCTCAAAATATGATCTCATGATGCTCCGAAACTGCGCGGGCTGCTCCAGGAAAGAGTAATGCCCCGTTCCCTCCAGCACGGCCAGCCCGGCATTTGGGATCTTTTCCTCCATCAGCTTTCCGTCGCCGATGGGCGTCGCCGTGTCCCGGTCGCCCCAGATCAGCAGCGTATCCTGCCTGATGGAGGGAAGGAGTTCCGTCAGATCCTCGTTGACCGCCATAACTAAACATTGCCGCATCATGGGCGTGGCGTTCCGGTAATCCGCGGAGCCCTGACTGCTGCGCCAGTCGTCGATCAACTCTGGAAAGAGGGCGTATATCACTTTCAGATTCAGAAATTTCTTCAGAATTTTATATCTCTTAATCTTCCATTTCTGGGAAAGGGTCTTCTTCGGAAGGATCCCCGCGCTGTCGATCAGGACGATCCGTGAGATCTCAAAGGGAAGGTTCTCCCGGGCCGCCAGCTTGATGATGACGCGGCCGCCGTAGGAGTGCCCGATCAGGGCCGCCTTTTTGATCTGCAGCGCCTCCAGGAATTTACAGAAGAAATCCGCGTAGGCGTCCACGTTCCAGGGCTCCCTGGGCTCGTCGCTCCCCCCGAAACCCGGGAAATCAAACTGGACAAACCGGTATTTCTCGCTGATGGACGCCGCCACGGAATCGTACACCCCCAGGTCGGTGCCCCAGCCCTGCAGCATGACAGCCGTCTCCTCGCCCCCGCCGGTGATCTTATAGCATATATTGTATCCGTCAATCACTAGATTCATAGCTTTATAAAGGAGAAGGTTCCCATCCTCTCTTTCCCCGAATCTCTAAAAACAGACAGAGCGCCCTTCGTAGGACCGGGAATCTCCGCCCGGTCATTTGTTCCTTTGCGCCGGAAAGGAAACCGCTGCTAAATGACGTCAGGCCGGTTCCCGGACGCCTCCCGGAAACCGGGCAGCAGGACTCCCGCGCCGGCCCCGCCGGACGGAATCCCTTCCTCCTGATTATGATATGAAGGATCCCCGCGGTCTGTGACAGGAGCCGCCGGCAAAGCCGAAAGATCCGACTGATCCGAAAGCCCGAAAAACACTCAAAAGCTCTATTTATTATAAGCGGAATCACAGATAATATCAAGTTATTTCTCCGTTCCGTTACTGTCTGTTCAGCAGGCTGCAAAACTGCGCCGTATTTTGAGCAAAAGTTACCGCGGGCGGCGGGCGCGCAGGCGGGGATTGGCGAACAGCGAAAGAAAAAGGCACCGCGGTATCTTCACCGCAGCGCCACTCAATCGCACTTCTATCCGGTTTTTCTTCTGTGGATTATACCAGCTCCAGAACGACCTCCATGGCCGCGTCGCCCTTCCTGGGACCGATCTTAATGATCCTGGTGTAACCGCCGTTGCGGCTGGCGTACTTAGGACCGTACTCGTCAAAGAGCTTTGCCACAAGATCCACCTTCTTGGTGCCCTTCTTCTTTCCCTTGTTCTCAGCGGGAACCTCCACAACGGGATTGAGAACCTTGAGCATCTGGTGTCTTGCGTGCAGTCTGGAGGGAAGATCCTTCTTGATCTCCTTCTCCACCTCGTCGTACACGGTAACGGTAACGCCGTTTTCCATGCGCAGGATCTTGCCGTCCTTGTCGCGGTGGGTCTCGGAGAGAACCTTGCCGGTCTCCTTGTCCACGATCTGCTTTACCCTCTTGCCGTCCTTATCCTTGCGGGCAACCTTAGCGGTCACCTTAACGGTCTCATAATTGTCCTTTTCCTTTACAGCCATCGCGATCAGACCTTCTGCGATCTTCTTCACTTCCTTGGCTCTTGCCTCAGTGGTGGTGATCTTGCCGTAGCAGATCAGGGCGGTCACCTGATTTCTCAGTAACGCTTTTCTCTGGGCTGATGATTTTCCCAATTTTCTGTACATTGCCATGATAATTTTCCTTTCTCCATTTACGGGACATCCGGCCACGCCCTTTGGTCTTACTCACCGGATGCGAAACTCTGCGCTTACGCGCTGTTTGGGGTTTCTATAGAGATAAATCCCGGATGTGCCTGCGGACTTACCACCGGAATCGATCTTACAGTTATACTTCCTCGCTGCTGTTGAGCTGCAGGCCGAGTTCGTTCAGCTTTGCCAGCACTTCCTCCAAGGACTTGCGTCCAAGATTGCGGACTTTCATCATATCCTCGGGGGTCCTGTTTGTCAGCTCTTCCACGGTATTGATACCGGCGCGTTTCAGACAGTTGTAGGAACGGACGGAAAGCTCCAGCTCGTCGATGCTCATCTCGAGCACTTTCTCTTTTTCATCGTCTTCCTTCTCGATCATGACCTCTGCGGTCTTCGCATTCTCGGAAAGGTCGATAAACAGACTCAGGTGCTCGCTCAGAACCTTCGCTGCCAGGCTGACAGCCT
Source organism: uncultured Acetatifactor sp. (assembly GCA_947589505.1). Classification (GTDB taxonomy): domain Bacteria; phylum Bacillota; class Clostridia; order Lachnospirales; family Lachnospiraceae; genus Acetatifactor. The sequence goes on from CANQCF010000215.1 coordinate 7,953, forward strand.
CATCAGGGCCCAAGGTACCGTTGGTGTAGACATCCAGGGTCAGCTTGTCATAATCCGTAACCTGGCCCACACGGGTATTGGCAACCGATACGTTCACCCTCTCCACAGGGGTGTAGATGGAATCCACGGAAATCACTCCGATGGGAAGATCCTCGTTTTTATTCTTTTCCGAGCTCACATAGCCGCGTCCCTTGGTGATGGTCAGTTCCATATACAGCTTAGTATCCTTGCCGCAGAGCGTAGCGATCACAAGGTTGGGGTTCATGATCTCAATATCCTGATCCACCTGGATATCGGACGCCCGGACAATGCCCTCGCCCTCGTATTCAATATAAGCAGTCTTTGCCTCATTGGTCTCGCTATGGTTCTTGATTGCGAGACTCTTGATGTTCATAATGATCTCAGAGACATCCTCTTTGACTCCGGGGATGGAGCTGAACTCATGCAGTACGCCGTCAATCTTAACCTGACTCACTGCGGCGCCGGGAAGGGAAGAAAGCATAATTCTCCTCAGGGAATTGCCAAGGGTGATGCCATACCCTCTCTCCAAGGGTTCAACCACAAATCTGCCATACTTCTTGTCTTCTGAAATCTCAGCGACCTCAATATTGGGTCTTTCAAAATCAAACACAGCAACATCCTCCTTATTTGGATAGAAACTCTTAGGCAGCCCGTTTGAAGCTGCCCAAGCATTGCCCTCTCGTTACTTATTTTGAGTACAACTCGACGATAAGCATCTCGTCCACGGGAACGTCGATCATCTCTCTCGTCGGGAGATTTTTGATGGTTCCCCTCATGTTTTCCTTGTCAACCTCCATCCACTCGGGGCTAAGTCTCCCGCCGGCCACTTCCTGAATCTCCTTATATCTCTGAAGGGACTTTGCTTTCTCGCTGACAGCGATCACATCCCCTGCCTTTACCTGATAAGAAGGAATATTTACTACTTTGCCGTTTACGGTGATATGCTTGTGGTCTACGACCTGTCTTGCTTCTCTTCTGGTTCTCGCAAAGTTCATGCGGTACACGACATTGTCCAAACGGCTCTCCAGCATAACCAACAGATTCTCACCGGTCATGCCCTTCATTCTGTCCGCCTTCTCATAATAATTTCTGAAAGGCTTCTCAAGAACGCCGTAGATGAACTTTGCCTTCTGCTTCTCGCGGAGCTGCAGGCCGTATTCACTGACCTTCTTGCCGGCTTTCAGATTCTTTCTCTTAGAAGTCCTGCTGTAACCCAGAACCGAGGGTTCCAGTCCAAGAGCTCTACATCTCTTTAATACAGGTACGCGATTTACTGCCATTTTCTTTTTTCCTTTCTTGTCTGTTTACAACGCTTTCGCGCCTTCTTCCAACTTTCATACAGCATACGAAATCCTGCTGCGTCCAATAAGCGGCCACGTCTTTTGCGGTTCATCCGAAAACGATACCCGGCCGGGTCGGAAATAACCCCGCTGCGCCAAAAACGGAAACCCGCATTTCTTCACTATACGCGGCGTCTCTTGGGAGGACGGCATCCGTTATGAGGAACAGGAGTTACGTCAGCGATGCTGACAACCTCCAGACCGGATGCAGAGAGGGCTCTGATTGCAGCCTCGCGGCCTGAGCCGGGACCCTTTACGAATACGTCCACGTACTTCAGCCCGTGCACCAGAGCAGCCTTGGTAGCGGTCTCAGCCGCCATCTGTGCTGCATACGGAGTAGATTTCCTTGAACCTCTAAATCCCAGACCACCGGCACTTGCCCAGCTGAGAGCGTTGCCCTCGTTGTCAGTCAGCGTAACAATCGTGTTGTTAAAGGAAGACTGAATATGTGCCTGTCCGCGTTCAACGTTTTTCTTTACGCGCTTCTTTGCCGTCTTCTTAGCGGCTGCGCCTGCAACTTTCTTTGCCATAATAAACTAACCTACTTTCTCATAATTGTTTACAGTTACAAAAGTGATACCATCACAATGATCCGGCATACGGCCGGCCGCGAAACAGCCTTTATCCGGCTGCGCCGTTCCATTACTTCTTCTTGTTAGCAACAGTTCTCTTGGGTCCCTTGCGGGTACGAGCATTGTTTTTGGTGTTCTGACCGCGAACGGGAAGTCCCTTACGATGACGGATGCCGCGATAGCAGCCGATCTCCTGCAGTCTCTTGATGTTCAGAGCGATCTCTCTCCTGAGATCACCTTCCACCATAACGTTAAGCTTTTCAATTGCCTCGGTGATTTTCTTTACCTCATCGTCGGTGACGTCTCTCACTCTGGTATCCGGATTCACGCCTGCCTCCGCAAGGATCTTGTTGGACGTTGATCTTCCGATGCCATAGATGTAAGTCATTCCGATCTCAATTCGTTTTTCTCTTGGTAAATCAACACCTGCGATACGAGCCATTTCCATTCCTCCATTTTCCGCTTAATGAAGCGTATTTTTGTTTCTTTTGCGCCAAAAGCGCCTTCGCACACATTTGGTCTGTTTTTCGTGTGCCCTCGTTACTAATTGATTGGGGCTTTCACCCAATCGGACAGATACAGATATCCGATCTTTCTCCGCGCTTTGCAGAGTATCAACAAGTAATCTCCTGTAAGCCCGTTCCCGCATCTATTATGATAACTTCCGCCTGATACGGAAGTTCAGCCGCACATAACAATGTAAGACAGGAGCTCACATACCTGCGCCGGGATCCCCGGCTTTTCCCAGGCGGTGATTATCCCTGTCTCTGCTTATGCTTCGGATTCTCGCAGATAATTCTGATCTGTCCTTTTCTCTTGATGACTTTGCATTTTTCGCAAATCGGTTTTACGGATGATCTTACCTTCATCTCAAACCCTCCTTTCAAAAAAGACCGTTTTTTAGTATATCATAGGACTTTTAAAAATGCAACAACTTTTTTACTTATCCCTCCAGATGATCCGGCCCTTGGTCAGGTCGTAGGGGGACAGCTCCAGAGTAACTTTATCTCCGGGCAGGATACGGATGAAGTTCTGACGGAGTTTGCCACTGATGTGGGCCAGCACCCGGTGCCCGTTCTCCAGCTCTACCTGGAACATTGTATTAGGAAGTTTCTCCACCACGGTTCCTTCAATTTCAATCACATCGCTTTTCGACATACAATTCCTCCATAAAAGCTTTACAACAAAATCTTAATACAGGGTCAGGATCTCCGGTTCTCCATCGGTGATCAGTATGGTGTTCTCATAGTGGGCGGAGAGGGAACCGTCTTCGGTCACCACCGTCCAGTTGTCGTTCAGCCACTCCACATCGGGGCGTCCCAGGTTGATCATGGGCTCCACCGCCAGCGTCATGCCCGCCTGAAGTCGGATCCCTCTTCTCTTCTGTGCGAAGTTGGGGATCTGCGGATCCTCGTGCAGATGGGTGCCGATCCCGTGCCCCACCAGATCCCGCACAATGCCGAAGCCGTACGGCTTTACATAAGCGTCTATGGCATTGGAGATATCGTAGAGCCGGTTCCCCGCCTTCGCCATCTTGATTCCGGCGAAAAAGCTTTCCCGGGTCACGTCGATCAGCTTCTGGGCCTCCGGAGAGATCTGTCCCACGCCATGGGTCCTGGCTGCGTCAGAGTGATACCCCTTATAGATCAGCCCCGCGTCAAGGCTCACGATGTCGCCCTCCTGAAGAATTCTCTTTTTCGTAGGGATCCCGTGGACCACCTCGTCGTTTACCGAAACGCAGATGCTGGCGGGGTAGCCATTGTAGTTCTTAAAATTCGGGACGCAGCCCAGCTTGCGGATCAGGTTGTCTCCCAGTGTGTCAATATCCTGCGTGGACATTCCAGGGCGGATCTTTTCCTCCATCTCCTTATGGACGATTGCCAGAAGTCTGCAGGATTCCCTCATCAGTTCAATTTCACGCTCAGATTTAATTGTCACTGCCATTTTGACATTACTTCCTTAATATAGAATCTTTTCGTCAGCCAAGGATCGCCGTGATCGCCGCGAATACGTCCTTCATATCCACAGTGCCGTCCACCGTCCTCAGCACGCCTTTCTCCGTATAGAAATCGATCAGGGGCTGGGTCTGGTCGTGGTATACCTTTAGGCGGTTCAGGACTGTCTCCGGCTTGTCGTCGTCCCGAAGCACAAGGCTCTGGCCGCAGACATCGCAGATCCCTTCCTTCTTAGGCGGGATGTGCTCGATGTGATAGGTCGCGCCGCAGGAGAGACACGCCCGCCTGCCGGACATTCTGCGGACGATGTTCTCGTCGGGGACATCCACATTGATGGCATAGTCGATCTTGTCGCCCAGCTCCGTGAGTGCCTTATCCAGAACTTCCGCCTGGGGAATGGTGCGGGGAAAACCGTCCAGTACATAGCCGTCCGCGCAGTCCGGCTGAGCCACCCGGTCCAGAAGGATCTTCACGGTGAGCTCATCGGGAACCAGCTGGCCCTGATCCATATATTTCTTTGCTTCCTTGCCAAGTTCCGTGCCGTTTTTGATATTCGCGCGGAAGATGTCTCCGGTGGATACATGAGGAATATGGTACTTCTCCGCGATCATTTTCGCCTGTGTTCCCTTGCCTGCGCCGGGAGCGCCTAACATGATAATCTTCATAGCTTAACCTGCCTTTCTCAATTTGATCACACTATCTCGGATAAACCGTACAGCCCCGCCGCATGGTGCAGCAGGCAGCCGTCCGTGAAGCGCCGGGACGCCCCGCGCCGTTGGATTCAAGCAAGTATATCCGAACAATTTTCATCGTTCGGATATCCTGCCGTTTCAAATACATACTGTCTCAGAGACTGCCGGGCCAACGTCCCCACAGCCTGCTCCGCGCTTTCGGATCCGCCGCAGCACATCGTAATCAGTCCTGCAGAAATCCCTTGTAATTGCGCACGAGCATCAGCGACTCAGCCTGCTTCAGCGTCTCCAGAACCACGCTCACAACGATGATCAGGCTGGTGCCGCCGAAGGATACGCTGGCGCCGAAGACCCCGTTGAAGACGTAAGGGATGACGGAAACAATGGTGAGTCCGATCGCTCCGATAAATATGATATAATTCAACACTTTATTCAGATAATCGCTGGTGGGCTTACCCGGACGGATACCCGGGATGAAACCTCCCTGTTTCTTCATATTGTCCGCCACCATCATGGGGTTGAAAGTGATGGACGTATAGAAGTAGGCAAAAAACACGATGAGCACCACATAAAACAGGAGCCCGATAGAATACTTCCATTCTCCGGGCCGGCACCAGTTGTTGGAGTTCAGCCCCTTAAGCACTTCTCCCCAGAATCCCGTCCCCTGATATTTCAGGAAACCGCAGATCAGAATGGGGATCTGCAGGATGGACTGAGCAAAGATAACCGGGATAACGCCCGCGGTGTTGACCCTCAGGGGAATGTTGGACGTCTGACCGCCCACCATCTTTCTGCCCTGCATCTTCTTTGCATACTGCACGGGAATCTTGCGGGTCGCGCTGTTGAGGTAAACCACCATGAGCACCATTCCCACGATCACAGCCACAATGATGACTGCGGCGAGGACCGCCGTGGCCGGCGCGGTACCGTCCGCGAACACAAACTGGCGGAAGAGCTGGGCAATATCCTGGGGCATCCTGGAAACAATATTGATCACCAGGACGATGGAGATACCGTTTCCGATCCCGTTCTCGGTGATCCGCTCGCCCACCCACATGAGGAAGGCGCTGCCCGCGGTAAGCCCGGCAATCGCAACGATGACCGTCATGGCGTCAAAGGACTTTAACGCCCCCTGGTTGCCGAAACCGATTACCATGGCGGTGGACTGGATCAGTGCCAGACCCACGGTTACATATCTGGTGATGGAGACAATCTTTTTTCTGCCGTCCTCACCGTCATTCTGCATCTCCTCCAGCTTCGGAATCGCTATGGTCAGAAGCTGCATGATAATGGAGGATGTGATATAGGGATTGATACCTAATGCCAACACAGCCATGCTGCTGAAAGAACCACCTGTTATCGCATCAAAAAAACTGAAGGAACCAGCCGTATTGGATGCAAACCACTGGGCAAAAATTTCACCGTTAATGCCCGGAGCAGGCAGCTGTGACCCGATACGGATCACAACCAGCATGGCCAGGGTAAACAGAATCTTTTGTCTTAAATCCTTGATTTTGAATGCGTTTTTCAGTGTCGTAAGCATTACATCACCTCTGCTGTTCCACCGAGTGCCTCGATCTTCTCCTTTGCGGATGCGCTGTAGGCATCAACTTTTACATTCAGCTTCTTCGTCAGCTCGCCGTTCCCCAGGATCTTAACGCCGTCCCTGGGATTCTTGATCACGCCTGCCGCGATCAGCGCTTCCACGTCAACGGTAGCACCGTCCTCAAATCTCTCCAGTTCTCTCAGATTGATAGCGACGATCTCCTTGGTGTTGCGGTTTGTAAAGCCTCTCTTGGGAAGACGTCTGTAAAGGGGCATCTGACCACCCTCGAAACCGGGTCTGGGTGCTCCGCTGCGGGCCTTCTGTCCTTTATGGCCCTTGCCGGCGGTCTTACCGTTTCCCGAGCCGTGTCCACGGCCTCTCCTGAAATTATTGCTGTGCTTAGAGCCGTCAGCGGGTCTCAAATTGGATAATTCCATCTCTAACACCTCCTTGTCTGATTAGTTTTCTTCTACTTCTTCCACCTTCAGCATGTGGTTTACCAGACGGATCTGCCCTCTGGTCGCCTCATTGTCAGGAAGGATAATGGTCTTACCGATCTTGCGCAGTCCCATAGACTCGACAATCGCCTTATTCTTAGGAACAGCTCCGATGGTGGACTTTATCAGAGTAATCTTTAACTTCTTTGCCATGATTTTGCTCCTTTCTAGGCCAGGATCTCTTCTACGGACTTGCCTCTGTTCTTGGCCACCTCTTCGGGAGCCTTCAGCTGGCTCAGACCGGAGATCGTCGCAAGAACCACATTCTGCTTGTTGTTGGAACCAAGGGACTTGGTACGGATATTCTTGATACCCGCAAGCTCGCATACCACGCGGGCAGGACCGCCTGCGATGATACCGGTTCCCTCGGGAGCCTTCTTCAGCAGAACGTTTGCGGAGCCGTACTTGCCGATAAAATCATGGGTGATAGAATTGTTCTCATCCATCGCGATGGAAATGATGTGCTTCTCAGCGTCTTCCTTTCCCTTGCGGATCGCCTCAGGGATCTCTACGGCTTTTCCGAGGCCGGCGCCCACATGGCCGTTTCCGTCGCCGACAACGACAAGCGCGGTAAAGCGCATGGTACGTCCGCCCTTAACGGTCTTTGCAACACGCTTGATGGTGACAACCTTATCTGTCAGCTCTAACTGGCTTGCATCTATGATCGTGTGTTTCATGGTGTACTCCTCTTCCTTTCCTAGAATTCCAGTCCGGCTTCTCTGGCTGCTTCCGCTAACGCTGCAACTTTGCCATGGTAAATGAAACCGCCTCTGTCAAAAACCACTTCCTTGATACCCTTTTCCATTGCACGCTTTGCGATCACACCGCCAAGATATGCCGCAGCCTCAACGTTGTTGGTCTTCTCCAGTTCCGCCCGGATCTCCTTTTCCAGAGTGGAGGCGGCGACCAGAGTGTTTCCGGCAACGTCGTCGATGACCTGCGCGTACATATGATTATTGCTTCTGAACACTGCAAGACGAGGTCTTTCAGCAGTGCCGCTGAAGCGGTTACGAATTCTTAAGTGCTTCTTCGCACGTACTTTTTGTCTGGATTCCTTACTAACCATCTTCATACACTCCTTATCTTATTATTTCTTACCCTTACCAGTCTTGCCTTCCTTGCGTCTGATGGTCTCATCAGCGTACTTGATACCCTTGCCCTTGTAAGGCTCAGGTCTTCTCTTGTCGCGGATCTCCGCAGCGTACTGGCCAACCTTCTCCTTATCGATACCCTTGACGATAATGATGTTCTGGCCGTCTACAACTGCCTCGATGCCCTCGGGATCCAGCATTTCCACGGGATGGGAATAGCCCAGGTTCAAAGTCAGCTTCTTGCCGGACTTTGCAGCTCTGTAGCCGACGCCGTTCACTTCAAGCTTCTTCTCATAGCCGGAAGTAACGCCCACAACCATATTGTTAATCAGGGTCCTGGTCAGTCCGTGCAGGGACTTCATCTTCTTCAGATCATTGGGTCTTGAGACAGTCACCTCTGCGCCCTCCACCTTGATCTCCATCTCAGAGGGCAGCACTCTTTCCAGAGTACCCTTGGGACCTTTCACAGTTACTTTGTTATTTTCTGCAACTTCCACAGTCACACCTGCGGGAATCGCGATTGGCATTCTACCGATTCTCGACATGCCCGTACCTCCTATTAAATAAGTGAATTGTCAGTTACCATACGGCCTGTGCCGCCTTATTACCACACGAAAGCCAGCACTTCGCCGCCGACCTGAAGCTCACGGGCCTTCTTGTCGGTGATCACACCCTGGTTGGTGGAAAGGATTGCGATGCCCAGTCCTCCCAGAACTCTGGGAAGCTCATCCTTGCCCGCATATACGCGAAGGCCGGGCTTGGAAATCCTCTTGATGCCGGAAATGATCTTCTCATTCTTATCCGCACCGTACTTTAAGGTGATACGGATCGTCTTGAAACTTCCGTCATCGATCATGTCATATTTCTTGATATAACCTTCATCCAGAAGAATCTGCGCGATGGACAGCTTCATCCTGGAAGAGGGAACGTCCACAGTGTCATGCTTTGCAGTATTCGCGTTGCGGATTCTGGTAAGCATATCTGCAATAGGATCACTCATAGTCATTTTCGTATGTCCTCCTTCCTACCAACTTGCTTTCTTAACGCCGGGGATCTGTCCCTTGTACGCCAGCTCACGGAAGCAAACCCTGCAGATTCCGTACTTTCTCAGGACAGCGTGGGGACGTCCACAGATATTGCAGCGGGTGTACGCCTGGGTTGAGAACTTGGGCTTGCGCTGCTGCTTGATTTTCATTGATGTCTTAGCCATCAGAATTTACCTCCTTATTATTTCGCAAAAGGCATATTGAACAGGGTCAACAGTTCACGCGCCTCTTCATCCGTCTTGGCTGTGGTTACGAAAATGATGTCCATACCTCTGGTCTTATCGATCTTGTCGTACTCGATCTCGGGGAAGATGAACTGCTCCTTGATGCCGAGAGCATAATTTCCTCTTCCGTCGAATGCGTTGGGATTCACGCCGCGGAAGTCACGGACACGAGGTAATGCGAGGTTTACAAGGCGGTCCAGAAACTCATACATCTTGTCGCCGCGGAGAGTCGTCTTGCATCCGATGGCCATGCCCTCACGGATCTTGAAGTTTGCAATAGAATTCTTTGCTTTCGTGAGAACAGCCTTCTGACCGGTGATCTGCTCCATGTCGTGAACGGCGTTCTCCAGCGCCTTCGCGTTGTCCTTTGCCTCGCCAACGCCCATATTGATAACGATCTTGTCGAGCTTGGGTACTGCCATGATATTCTTGTATCCGAATTTCTTGGTCATTGCCGCTACGATTTCGTCGTTGTATAACTCTCTAAGTCTTGCCACGATATTTTCCTCCTTCCTATCGATTAGTCGATCGCTTCGCCGGTCTTCTTAGCGAAACGGACTTTCTTGTCTCCGTCCATTCTGAAGCCAACCCTGGTGGGCTGACCCTTGACAACCAGCATCACGTTGGAAATATCAATAGGAGCTTCTTTTTCGATCCTGCCGCCGTCGGGGTTTGCCTGGGAGGGCTTTGCGTGCTTGGTAACCTTGTTCACGCCCTCTACGAGGATCTTGTGATTTTTAACGTCCACGGAGAGAACCTTTCCCTCTTTGCCCGTGTCCTTGCCGGCGATCACCTTAACGGTCTCGCCCTTTTTAATCTTTAACGATGCCATTTGACTACCTCCTTACAGTACTTCGGGAGCCAGAGAAACGATCTTCATGAACTGTTTCTCGCGGAGCTCTCTTGCTACGGGTCCAAAGATACGGGTTCCCCTGGGGGTCTTGTCGTCCTTGATGATCACCGCTGCGTTCTCATCAAACCTGATATAGGAGCCGTCCTTGCGCCGGGTGCCCTTGACAGTGCGGACCACAACGGCCTTGACTACATCGCCCTTCTTTACAACGCCGCCTGGTGTTGCGTCTTTAACAGAAGCAACAATCACATCGCCAATGTGCGCATATCTTCTTGTAGATCCGCCCATAACACGGATGCAAAGCAGTTCCTTCGCGCCGGTGTTATCGGCAACCTTCAGTCTAGTTTCCTGCTGAACCATGATTCTTCCTCCTATTATTTTACTTTCTCAACGATCTCGACAAGTCTCCATCTCTTGTCCTTGGACAGAGGCCTCGTCTCCATAACCTTGACGGTGTCGCCAATGCTGCACTCGTTGTTCTCGTCGTGAGCCTTCAGCTTATAGGTCTCCTTCACGATCTTCTTATAGAGAGGATGTGCTACGTGCTCTTCGATCGCAACCACGATGGTCTTATCCATCTTATTGCTGACAACCTTGCCGACACGGGTCTTCCTCAAATTTCTCTCTTCCATGTTCGATCTCCTTTCTACGCGTTGGCCTTCTGGGTGATGACGGTCTGGATGCGGGCAATGTTCTTTCTGACTTCTTTGATCCTCGCCGTATTGGTCAGCTGGTTGGTCGCGTTCTGGAATCTTAAATTGAACAGTTCCTTTTTAGCTGCGGCAAGCTCTGCAGCGAGCTCTGCCTGGTCCTTATTTTTCAAATCTTCAACATACTTATCAATTTTCATTCTGCACACCGCCTTCCAGATCCGCCTTAGAAACGATCTTACATTTGCAGGGGAGCTTATGCATAGCCAGACGAAGTGCCTCGCGGGCGGATTCCTCGGGAACGCCGCCGATCTCGAACATCACGCGTCCGGGCTTGACAACTGCCACCCAGTACTCCAGAGTACCCTTACCGGAACCCATACGGGTCTCAGCGGGCTTTGCTGTTACGGGCTTGTCGGGGAAAATCTTGATCCATACCTTACCTACACGCTTGGTGTAACGGGTCAGTGCAATACGGGCAGCCTCGATCTGATTGGACTTGATCCAGCAGGGCTCAACGGCTACCAAACCATACTCGCCGTAAGTGAGGGTGTTTCCTCTCATAGCCTTGCCGGCCATGGTTCCGCGGAACTGCTTACGACGCTTTACTCTCTTAGGCATTAACATTATTTATCGCTCCCTTCCGTCGGCTCTCCTTTTGTGGGAAGAATCTCGCCTTTATAAATCCAAACCTTGACACCAACCTTACCGTAGGTGGTGTTCGCCTCTGCAAAACCGTACTCGATATCCGCTCTGAGAGTCTGAAGGGGAATGGTTCCCTCGCTGTAGAACTCGCTTCTCGCGATATCAGCGCCGCCCAGACGTCCTGCGCATGCCGCCTTGATGCCCAGCGCGCCGGCCTTCATGGTCCTGCCCATGCAGCTCTTTACCGCACGTCTGTAGGATACACGGTTCTCCAGCTGCTGCGCAATGTTCTCTGCAACCAGCTGCGCATCCCTGTCGGGCCTCTTGATCTCCTTGATATCTATGGAAACCTTCTTGCCGGTCATCTTTGCCAGCTCATTCTTGGTGACCTCGATATCGGCGCCGGCCTTGCCGATGATCAGACCGGGCTTTGCGGAATAGATGATAACCTTCAGTCTGTCCGACGCCCTCTCGATCTCGATCTTGGAAACGCCGGTGTTGTATAATTTCTTTTTCAGATACTTTCTGATCTTATAGTCCTCCGCAAGGTAATCAGAGAACTCTGCGTCAGCATACCATTTGGAATCCCAATCCTTGATGATTCCGACTCTTAAACCGTGAGGATTAACTTTCTGTCCCATTTTCTTTGCTCCTTTCCCTAGTTCTTCTCATCCAGCACAATGGTAATATGGCTCATTCTCTTCTCGATGCGGTAAGCTCTGCCCTGCGCGCGGGGTCTCACACGCTTCATCGTGGGTCCCTTGTTTGCGTAGCACTCAGCTACCACAAGATCCTCAGCCCTCATTCCATTGTTGTTCTCTGCGTTAGCGATCGCAGACTGAAGCAGTTTCTTTACCAGGCTGGAAGCATATCTGGGATTGTACTCCAGGATAGCCAGGGCGGTCTGTACGTCCTTGCCCCTGATCGCATCCAGTACGAAGCATGCCTTCTGTACGGATACTCTCGCGTACGAAAGCTTTGCGGAAGGTCTGGTGTCCTTCTGGGCGTTTCTCTCTCTCTTGATCTGGGATCTATGTCCTTTAGCCATAGATTTTGTCCTCCTTTTCTAACAAACGCATCCGCTACGGCTCCTGAGCCGCAGCCGGACGGGAGCGCCGCACCCGGCGTCCTGCGGTTGCCCTCTCCGGGCAGCCATGCGTCATTTACCTGTCTTGTCTTACTTTACCTTGGACTTCTTCTCGTCCTTGCCATGTCCGCGGAAAGTTCTGGTAGCAACGAACTCGCCCAGCTTATGGCCAACCATATCCTCCGTCACATACACGGGGACATGCTTTCTGCCGTCGTGAACCGCAATCGTATGTCCTACAAAGGAAGGGAAAATTGTAGAACGGCGGGACCAGGTCTTGATGACCTGCTTCTGTCCGGATGCGTTCAGGGCATCTACCTTCTTAAGCAGATGTCCGTCTGCGAAAGGTCCTTTTTTCAGTGATCTAGCCATCGTCTTCTTCCTCCTTAATTATTTGATTGCCTTGCCGTCGCGTCTTCTTACGATCAGCTTGTTGGAAGCCTTCTTCTGCTTTCTGGTCTTAAGACCCAGAGCGGGCTTGCCCCAAGGAGTGGAAGGACCGGGACGGCCGATGCCGGTCTTGCCTTCACCGCCGCCGTGAGGATGGTCGTTAGGATTCATCACGGAACCGCGGACGGTAGGACGGATACCCATGTGGCGCTTGCGTCCGGCCTTACCGATATTTACCAGGTTGTGGTCTACATTTCCCACGATGCCGATGGTTGCGCGGCATACCAGGGGAACCATTCTCATCTCTCCGGAGGGAAGACGAAGGGTTGCGTACTTGCCTTCCTTAGCCATCAGCTGAGCGCTGTTTCCGGCTGCGCGCACCATCTGGCCGCCTTTTCCGGGATACAGCTCGATATTGTGTACCTGAGTACCTACGGGGATCTCGGACAGAGGCAGGCAGTTGCCGACTCTGACCTCGGCCTGGGGGCCGTTCATCACCTTCATCCCGTCGGTGAGGCCTTCGGGAGCGATGATATATGCCTTCTCGCCGTCTGCATAGCAGATCAGTGCGATGTTTGCGGTTCTGTTGGGATCGTACTCGATGCCGATCACGGTAGCGGGAATCCCGTCCTTATTTCTCTTAAAATCGATGATTCTGTACTTTCTTCTGGAGCCGCCGCCCTGGTGTCTCACAGTGATCTTGCCCTGATTGTTGCGGCCCGCGTTCTTCTTGAGAGATACCGTGAGGCTCTTCTCGGGAGTCTTCTTGGTGATCTCGGAGAAGTCGGAACCTGTCATGTGCCTTCTGGAAGGCGTATAGGGTTTATATGTCTTGATACCCATTGTTCTTTCTCCTTTTCTGCTTGATTCTTTGCGCAGCACCCTGTGCCGCATACCTTAATCCTGACGGCTGCTTACAGACCGGCGTAGATCTCGATCTCCTTGCTGTCCGCGGTGAGCTTTACGATAGCCTTCTTGGTCTTGGCGGTCTTGCCTGTAACCATGCCGCGTCTCTTATTCTTGCCGTCCATATTCATCGTGTGGACGCTCTCCACTTTCACGCCGTCGAACATCTTCTCAACGGCCTCCCGGATCTGGATCTTGTTTGCCTCGGGATGAACCAGGAAAGTATATTTCTTCTCGGCCGTATCAGCCATGCTCTTCTCCGTCAACACAGGTTTCAGGATCACATCATAGTACTTAATGTCAGCCATTACGCATATACCTCCTCGATCTTCGCCACGGCGTCCTTCGTCAGAACCACCGTCTTAGCGCACATGATATCGTAAACATTGATGCAGTTCACCTGGGTGGTCTCTGCGCAGGTCGCGTTTTTCGCGGACATCACGACGTTTTCATCGCTCTCCGCCAGAACCACAAGGCCCTTCTCCACTTTCAGGTTGTTCATCACATTCACAAAATCCTTGGTCTTGATCTCATCGAACTTCAGCTCATCCAGAACGATCAGCTTTCCGTTTGCCACCTTGTCGGACAGCGCGGACTTCAGAGCAGCCCTCTTCTCCTTCTTGTTCATCTTAAAGGAGTAGTCCCTGGGAACGGGAGCGAACACCATGCCGCCGCCGGTCCACTGGGGAGCGCGGATGGAACCCTGTCTCGCATGACCGGTTCCCTTCTGTCTCCAGGGCTTTCTTCCGCCGCCGGATACCTCGGAACGGGTCTTTGCCTTCTGGGTGCCCTGACGATTATTTGCAAGCTGCTGTACAACCGCCATGTGTACCAGGTGCTCGTTTACTTCCACGCCGAACACAGCATCGTTTAACTCGATCGTACCAACTTCCTTGCCTTCCATATTATATACAGATACGTTTGCCATCTGATTGGTCCTCCTTTCGCCTTAAACTATGCTTCAACCTTGACGGTCTCTTTGATGGTGACCAGAGCCTTCTTTGCCCCGGGAACTGCGCCCCTGACCAGGATCAGATTCTTCTCCGGATCAACCTTAACGACTGTCAGGTTCTGAACGGTAACGCGCACGCTGCCCATGTGACCGGGCATTCCCTTCCCCTTGAACACACGGCTGGGGGAGGAGCAGGCGCCGTTGGAACCCTGATGGCG
>CANQCF010000216.1 GCA_947589505.1 uncultured Acetatifactor sp.
TCGTTCTTCTGGTACCCCTCCGGCGGCTTGCACTCCAGGAGCCTGTGGATCGTCTTTGCCTCCAGCCCCGTGGTCTCGGTCATCCGCTTCGCCGCCCGGCCCGTAGGCGCTGCCAGAAGGATCCGCAGGCCGTACGCGCGGTACGCCGCTATGATCCCGTGAGTGGTGGTAGTCTTTCCCGTTCCGGGACCGCCCGTCAGCACCATCACTTTAGAAGTCGCCGCCAGTCGGATGGCGTCCGCCTGGATCTCGTCGTATTCCATGCCGGTCTTTGCCTGGACCGCGGAGATATCCACCGACAGCGCTTCGTTTCCCGTACTCCTCCGCGCCTCCATAAGCCTCGTGTATAGTTTATCCGCCGCCGGGGAGACCGCCAGCTTCTTCAGCTTTCCCGCCACCCCAATCTCCGCGAAATAGAATGGAGGCAGATAAACAGCCGCGTCTCCCCCGCCGTCCCTGGGAGAGATTTTCTTTTCCAGAATCAAGTCCCCCTTGTGGAGCATCTCGTCCATGGTCATGATCACCGTCTCCGGCGACGCCTCCAAAAGCTCAGAAGCCCTGTCGATCAACTGCTGCTTTTCGGCAAACACATGTCCCTCGTCCGCGAGCTGGGAGAGCGTGTACATCAGACCGCTCCGCAGCCGGACGAAGGATTCTTTCCCGAAATTCAGCTTTCCCGCGATCTGATCCGCGGTCTTAAAACCGATCCCCCAGATATCGTCCGCCAGGCGATAGGGATTTTCCCGGATCACGGCGATGCTCTCGCTGCCGTACTGCTTATAGATCCTCGCCGCGTAGGCGGTGGACACTTGGTGCTCCTGCAGAAAGAGCATGACGTTCTTTACTTCCTTCTGCCTCTCCCAGGACTGGGCGATCATCTGGATCCGCTTTCTGCCGATCCCCTCGATCTCGATCAGCAGTTCTATGTGATCCTCTATGACCGCAAAGGTATCCGTGCCGAACTTCTGAACAATCTTCTTCGCATACTTCGGACCCACGCCCCGGATCAGGCCGGATCCCAGATATTTCTCCATGCCGTAGACGGTGGCGGGCAGCGTTTCCTCCCAGTTCTGAGCCGTAAACTGCCTCCCGTACTTGGCGTCCACCTTCCAGTCGCCCTCCACGATGAGAACGGAACCCACGTTGACGTCTATCATATTGCCGATGACCGGCACCAGATCACTGTGATCTTTCACCCGGCACTTTAAGACGGTGTACCCGTTCTCCGGGTTCTGATAGGTGATCCTCTCTACCACACAGCGGATCTTCTGCACACTAACCACACTCCTGCCAAGACTTTCCCGGCCGCGCCGTCCGCCTATACTCAGTTCCGGCCACGCCGTCTGCCTCCGGTTCCGGCGGCACCGTCCACCTGCTCTCGATTCCGGCCGCGCCGGTCCACCTTCTCGCGGTTCCGGCCACGTTGGTCCGCCGGCTCTCGGTTCCGGCAGCACCGTCCGCCTGCTTCCGGTTCCGGCCGCGGGGAACAAACTTACTCCGCTTTCCCGTCTCCCTTGATCTTCATCGTCAGACTGATGCGCTTCTTCGCCATATCCACGGAAAGCACCTGTACGTCCACGATATCTCCGACGCTGACCGCCTCCAGCGGATGCTTGATAAACCGGTCCGTGATCTGGGAGATATGTACCAGTCCGTCCTGATGGACCCCGATATCCACAAAGACACCGAAGTCGATCACGTTCCGCACCGTGCCCTTTAAGATCATGCCGGGCTTTAAGTCCTTCATATCCAGCACATCGCTCCGCAGGATGGGCCTCGGCATGTCGTCCCTGGGGTCCCTAGCCGGCTTTTCCAGTTCCTTCAGAATATCGGTCAGCGTGATCTCGCCGATCCCCAGCTCCTCCGCCAGCGCCGCCTTGTCCTTCACCCGCCTCTCCAGGCTGAACCCCCCGGACTGCGCCGGGCCTTTTCCGGCCCCCGGCTGCGCCGCCGTTTCGGCATTTTCCCCTCCCTGCGTGGATCCGGCCCTGTTGTCACGGCCTCCGTTTTTCTCTCCCAAAGCGGTGTACCCTGCCCCGCGCTCCGATCCCTTTCCGGAATCAGAACGGTCGGATCCGGTCTCCCCCGAAAGGACAAACCCGCTCATGGCCGCGGCCAGAGCCTTTCCCATGGCAGTATCCGTGTTGCGGACCCGGATCTGCTGACCTGCCTGTTTTTTGCCCGCCAACCTGTTTTTTTCCGAAACTGCCTTTCCGGAAGCGCCTTTCTCTGAAGATGCCGAACCTCGTCCGCCGACTGTATCCGTCTTTCCGGTTTTCCGTTCCGCGGCCGCCTTCTTCTGCATCTCCCGGACGTCCTCCATGGTGAGATCCAGCTTTGCCAGGAGCTTCTCCGCCGCCTCATAGGACTCCGGGTGGACGCTGGTTGCGTCCAGCGGGTTCCTGCCGTCCAGGATCCTCATAAAGCCCGCGCACTGCTCGTAAGCCTTGGGCCCCAGCTTCGGCACTTTTAAGAGCTGACGGCGGTCCGTGAACCTGCCGTTTGCCTCCCGGTAGTCCACGATATTTTTGGCGATGGTCTTATTGATCCCGGAGATATACTCCAGAAGCGGCGCGGACGCGGTGTTCACATCCACGCCAACCCGGTTAACGCAGGACTCCACAACGCCCCCCAGCGCCTCGCCCAGCTTCTTCTGGTTCATATCGTGCTGGTACTGCCCCACGCCGATGGACCGGGGATCGATCTTTACCAGCTCCGCCAGAGGATCCTGAAGCCTCCTTGCAATGGAAGCCGCGCTCCTCTGCCCCACGTCAAACTGCGGGAATTCCTCCGTCGCCAGCTTGCTGGCCGAGTACACGGAAGCCCCCGCCTCGTTCACGATCACATACTGCACGGGGCGGTCAAGCTCCTTCAAAAGTTCCACTATGATCTGCTCCGACTCCCGGGACGCGGTGCCGTTTCCCACAGAAATCAAATCCACATTATACTTTTTGATAATCCGCTTCAGCTCAGCCTTGGACTCCTCCACCTTATTCTGGGGCGCCGTGGGATAGATTACCTTCGTGTCCAGCACTTTTCCGGTAGCGTCCACTACCGCCAGCTTACAGCCGGTGCGGAACGCGGGATCCCACCCCAGCACAGTTTTTCCCGCAATGGGAGGCTGCATCAGAAGCTGCTCCAGATTCTTTCCAAACACATCGATAGCGCCGTCCTCCGCCTTTTCCGTCAGCTCGCTTCGGA
>CANQCF010000217.1 GCA_947589505.1 uncultured Acetatifactor sp.
CAGTGCCACTCCCAGACAAATGCCTCATAGCGGGGCAGATCCGGGGTATCCAACCATTTTC
Source organism: uncultured Acetatifactor sp. (assembly GCA_947589505.1). Taxonomy (GTDB): domain Bacteria; phylum Bacillota; class Clostridia; order Lachnospirales; family Lachnospiraceae; genus Acetatifactor. The sequence continues at coordinate 62 of CANQCF010000217.1, forward strand.
CGATCTGGATCTTTGCCCTGGAATGATTGCATTCCCCTGTCTGCAAAATATACCAGAATTCCTGTTCCCCGTAATATCTCCCCAGGGGGAAAAGCCTGCAGATCCCCGGTCGGAAATCGTGAACGGAGCATCTGCCGTTCTCGTCCAGAAAACTGCACTTCTCCTCCGCCCCTGTCATTTTCAAATTGGGCAGCACCAGCCCGTCCACCACGTTCCACTCAACGCTGCCCTCGGACAGCATGCTCTGCAAGTCCCTGCCAAGACCTGCCGTCAACCGGAAGACATCCAGGGGATCCAGGACGATGGATTCCCCCATCCCCCTGCAGCACTGGGAGCAGCCTTTGCAGCCGAGGCAGTCCGCCCTGGCCAGATCCTTCGCCTTATAGAGTTTTCCGTCGGAGATCTCCTCCAGAGAGACATATCGCTTCATTGTTATATCCATTCCTTTCGCTTCACTCAGGCACAAAACGTTATGGAAAATGACTTCTAGAATCAATTTCGGGCCTTTTTCCCGCCTTATCCGCGTATGATATCCGCATACTCCGCCCCTGCCGCTTTCAGCAGGTCGTCCGGCTTCAGCTCGATCTGAGAGCCGATCCTGCCGCCGCTGACAAAGATCTTGTCCAGCGACGCAGCAGACTGATCCACCCTGGTCACAAACTGCTTTTTCATGCCGATGGCCGTGCAGCCGCCGCGGATATATCCTGTCACCGCGTTGATGTCCTTTACATGGATCATCTCCACGCTCTTCTCTCCCACGGATTTTGCCGCTTTCTTCAGGTCAAGCTCCGCTTCGACAGGGATCACGAATGTAAAATGATTTCCGGAGTTTCCCAGCGTCACCAGGGTCTTATATACCTTTTCGCGGGGCAGCCCCAGCGTATCCGCCGCCTGGATACCGTCGACAAACTCTTCGCACTCGTAGGTATAGTGTTCAAAAGGGATCTTCAGATTTTCCAGGATCCGCATGGCATTGGTCTTGACTTCTTTCTGCTTCGCCATAAATTCCTCCTTATGACAAATGACAAAGAACCCCGCACTGCCGTATAGGCAATGCGGAGCTCATAGAATGGCATTTTTCCATCTGATTGACAGAACCGCGCCTGCGGGAGAACCCGTACATTGCAGGTTTCCCGCAGCCAGGGCGGCCGGCTAAGCTGCGCAGCGCCTTACTTTGCAACCAGGGCGGCCAGCTAAGCTGTGCTGCGCCTTACTTTGCAGCCAGGGCGGCCGGCTAAGCTGCGCGGCGCCTTATTTTGCAGCCAGCTCTGCCTTCAGTTTCTCGGTGAGGGCAGGAAGGATCTTATTCAGATCTCCTACAATGCCGTAATCAGCCACGTCAAAGATCGGAGCGCTCTCGTCCTTGTTGATGGCGATGATGATGTCGGACTCCTCCATACCTGCAAGGTGCTGGATCGCGCCGGAGATACCGATAGCGAAGTACACGTTGGGACGGACGGTCTTACCGGTCTGGCCCACCTGCAGATCCTTGGGCTTCCAGCCCGCGTCCACAACCGCACGGGAGCAGCTTACGGTAGCGCCCAGAACCTCTGCCAGGTTATCCAGGAGTTTAAAGTTCTCTGCGCTGCCGACTCCACGTCCGCCGGAAACCAGGATCTTTGCGTCCATGATATCCACGGTGTCGGATACGGCTTTCACAACCTTCAGGATCTCAACGTACTTGTTGTCCGGGGTAAATCCGGGATTGAACTCTTCCACATTTGCCTTTGCGCCGGCAACTCTCTCCCTCTTCTGCATAACGCCGGGGCGGACAGTCGCCATTTGAGGGCGGAAGTCCGGGCAGGCGATGGTAGCGATGGTGTTTCCGCCGAAAGCGGGACGGGTCATCAAAAGCTGATTGTGCTTCTGCTCCTTGCCGGGAACGGGGGTGATGGGGAAGTCGCCGATCTCCAGCTGGGTGCAGTCTGCGGTCAGTCCGGTATGGATCCTTGCGGAAACCCGGGGGCCCAGGTCGCGGCCGATGGCGGTAGCGCCCACCAGGAAGATCTCGGGCTTATACTTGTTGATCACGGATGCCAGCGCGTGAGCGTAAGGCTCCGTCCTGTAATCCTTCAGTTCGGGATCGTCCACAACGATCACCTTGTCAGCGCCGTACTCTGCCAGTTCATCTGCAAGATTCTTTACGCCGCTTCCCACCAGTACAGCAGTCACCTGGGTGCCAAGAGCGTCCGCAAGATCTTTTCCCTTGCCGATCAGCTCGAAGGCAATGCTGTTCAGAACATTGTCCACCTGCTGCGCGAAGACATATACTCCCTTATATTCCTCTAAATTCATGATTTTATCCTCCTATATTACATGTCTGTCTTTCAGCTTGCCGACAATGTAGTCAACAGATTCCGTTACGTCCAGGTTTACCTTCTCGCCGGCGCCCTTGCGGACCTTGTCGGATGCCTTTGCGATCTGGGTAGGAGAACCCTTCAGGCCCAGGTTGGAATCCTCTACGTCTACCAGGTTCGCTCTGCCCCAAACGGTGATCTCCGCGTCGCAGGCGTCAAAGATGCCGCCGGGAGTCATGTAGCGGGGCTCGTTCAGCTCTGCCAGAGCGGTGATCAGGCAGGGCATCTTTGCCTTCAGGACATGGTATCTGTCGTCGTACTGACGCTCCACGATCACGCTGTCTCCGTCGATCTCGATCTTCTGTGCGTAAGAGATTACAGGGATCCCCAGGTGTTCGGAGATCTGAGGGCCTACCTGAGCGGTATCGCCGTCGATAGCCTGACGTCCGGTGATGATCAGATCATAGTCCAGGTTGCGGATCGCTCCTGCAAGGGTCTGGGAAGTAGCCCAGGTATCGGCGCCGCCCAGAACTCTGTCGGTGACAAGGATGCCCTTGTCCGCACCCATAGCCATAGCCTCGCGGAGAACGTCCTCAGCCTTGGGAAGACCCATGGTGATAACGGTCACCTCTGCGCCGTACTGATCCTTGAGTCTCAGGGCAGCCTCCAGGCCGGCCTTGTCGTCAGGGTTCATAATGGTCATCATAGCGGCTCTGTCCAGCGTACCGTCGGGGTTGAACTTTACGCCGCCCTTGGTATCGGGGACCTGCTTAATACAAACAACGATTTTCATTGTATTTTCACTCCTTATTTTCTATTGAATTTATTCGTTTCGCCGGAACAGGATCAGCTTACTTGAGCAGGCTTCCGGAGATCACCATTCTCTGAACCTCGCTGGTTCCCTCGTAGATCTCGGTGATCTTCGCGTCGCGCATCATGCGCTCCACTTCGTACTCTCTGGTGTATCCGTATCCGCCGTGGAGCTGAACCGCCTTCGTGGTGACTTCCATAGCCATCTCCGCCGCGTACAGCTTCGCCATAGCTGCCTCCACATTGTAAGAGGTCTTGTGGTCCTTGGTGTACTGGTCCTTCGTCAGAGCTGCCTTATATACCAGGAACTGTGCAGCCTGTGCCTTGGTAGCCATATCCGCGATCTGGAACTGGGTGTTCTGGAACGCGCCGATGGCACGGCCGAACTGCTTTCTCTCCTTCACGTATGCGATGGTTCTCTCCAGAGCTCCCTCGCCGATGCCGAGAGCCTGTGCGGCGATACCGATACGTCCGCCGTCCAGGGTGTGCATTGCAATGCCGAAGCCCTTGCCCTGCTGTCCCAGCATGTTCTCCTTGGGGATACGGCAGTCGGTGAAGATCAGCTCGTAAGTGGAAGAACCGCGGATACCCATCTTCTTCTCCTTTGTGCCGAAGCTGAAGCCGGGAGTACCCTTTTCCACGATAAATGCGGAGATCTCCTTTGCCATCTTGCCGCGCTTCTCAACCATGCCGGTAATGGCGAAGATCACATAGACATCCGCTTCCTTACCGTTGGTGATGAAGATCTTGGAGCCGTTGAGAACCCACTCGTCCCCGTCCAGCACAGCCTTGGTCTGCTGCCCCTGGGCGTCGGTGCCGGCGCCGGGCTCGGTCAGACCGAACGCGCCGATCTTTCTTCCCGATGCGAGATCGGGCAGATACTTCTGCTTCTGCTCCTCAGTGCCGTAGGTGAGAATGGGGTCACAGCAGAGGGAAGTGTGGGCGGATACGATAACCGCGGTGGTACCGCAGACCTTCGCCAGCTCCTCGACGCACATCACGTATGTCAGCACGTCGCAGCCCTGTCCGCCGTACTCCTTGGGGATGGGGATACCCATGAAACCTGCCTTTGCCATCTTCTCAACGGTGGCCCGGGGAAATTCCTCCGTCTCGTCCACCTCGATGGCAAGGGGCTTTACTTCCTTTTCGGCAAACTCCCTGAACAGAGTCCGCGCCATTTCATGCTTTTTGCTCAAAGTGAAATCCATGATTTTGTTTCCTCCATAAAATGTAGTCTCTCAGACGGGCCGCGGGAACGGCCCGCCCATGTCAAAGCAGGCGGTCCTGCTTCCTCTCAGAATCCTTACAGCGCGTCCACGGGGGTCTTGGTGCGGTCGGCGTTGTATACATAGAAGCCCTTGCCGCTCTTTACTCCCAGGTTTCCGCCCCGGACCATCTTGCGGATCAGAGGGCAGGCGCGGTACTTGCTGTCCCCGGTCTCCTTATAGAGAACGTCCATGATGGCAAGGCAGATATCCAGGCCCACAAAGTCGCCCAGCTCCAGGGGTCCCATGGGATGGTTTGCGCCCAGTTTCATGGCGGAGTCGATGCCCTCGATATTGGCAACGCCCTCCATCTTGATGAACGCCGCCTCGTTGATCATGGGGATCAGGATGCGGTTTACCACAAAGCCTGCGGCCTCATTCACCTGTACGGGGGTCTTGCCGATCTCCTCGGAAATCTTCTTGATGGCGTCCACAGTCTCCTGGGGCGTGTTCACGCCGGCGATCACTTCCACCAGCTTCATGCGGTCAGCGGGGTTGAAGAAGTGCATGCCGATCATGGGGCGGGTGAGCCCGTTGCCGATCTCGGTGATGGAGAGGCTGGAAGTATTGGATGCGAAAATGCACTCGGGCTTTACGAACTTATCCAGCTCGCCGAAGGTGGTCTTCTTTACGCCCATGTCCTCGAATGCGGCCTCCACGATCAGGTCGCAGTCCGCGCAGAGATCTTCTTTTAATCCGGGAGTGATCTTCGCGAGAATGGCGTCCACAGCCTCCTGGGTCAGCTTGCCTTTCTCCACCAGCTTTGCGTAACCCTTGGCGATCTTGCTCTTGCCGCCCTCAGCCCACTCCTGCTTGAT
>CANQCF010000218.1 GCA_947589505.1 uncultured Acetatifactor sp.
ACCATCTGGGCGATGTTCGCCATCTTCACGCGGTCGCAGTGCTTGTTAAAGAGATTCAGGTTGATGCCCGCCACCAGTGCGTCGCGGATGGTGTTCTGCTGGTAGAGGAAGCCGGGGTTCGTGCCGGGCTCCACGTCGTACCAGGTTCCCCATTCGTCCACGATCATGCCGATCTTCTTCTCCGGGTCAAACTGATCCATGATGGCGCCGTGGCGTTTCAGCAGTGTCTCCATATACATGGTCTTTTCCATGGTGCTGTACCAGTCTTCCTCCGAGAAACCGGTGGCCTGGCCCTTGTGCTCCCAGTTGCCGTAAGGCACGGTATAATAGTGAAGGGAAAGGCCGTTCATGAAGCCGTTGCCGTGGTCAAAGCAGGTGTCCAGGACGCCCTTGGTCCAGGAATAATCGTCCCCGTTGGCTCCGCAGCATACCTTAAAAATGGGGTGCTCATTGTCGTAATTCCGCACATAGGTCTGGTATCTGCGGTAGAGGTCGCCGTAATAGGAGGGGCGCATGTTTCCGCCGCAGCCCCAGTTCTCGTTGCCGACGCCGAAATAATCTACCTTCCAGGGCTCCGTGTGGCCGTTTGCAGCCCGCAGGTCCGCCATGGGGGACACTCCGTTAAAGGTCATGTACTCCACCCATTCGCTCATCTCCTGCACGGTTCCGCTTCCCACATTGCCGTTCACATACGTCTTACAGCCCAGCTGACGGCAGAGCTCCATAAATTCGTGGGTTCCAAAACTGTTGTCCTCCACCACGCCGCCCCAGTGGGTGTTGATCATCTTCTTGCGCTTCTCCTTCGGGCCGATGCCGTCCTTCCAGTGATACTCGTCCGCAAAACACCCGCCCGGCCAGCGCAGCACGGGAACCTGGATCTCCTTCAGCGCCTCCACAACGTCCGTGCGCATACCGTTCACATTCGGGATGTCTGAATTTTCCCCTACGTAGATCCCCTCATAGATACATCTTCCCAGATGTTCGGAGAAATGCCCCTGGAGCTCCGGGTTGATATGCCCCTTCTTCACTTCCGGGTTCACATATAATTTTGCCATTGAATCGCCTCCCATATGTTTTCTTTCTATGTTACCCTGTTCCGCTCAGAAAGAAAATGTATTTTTCTTTTCACTTCCCAGAGTATGTTGTCTAAATTTCCGCAATATTTCCCTTTGGGGCTGCTTCGTCTGCAGAACCAGCCTGCCAGTGCCGCTCAAAAAAAACTGCCCCAGGCGGTATTCCCGTCTGAGGCAGCAATCTCTCTTGACCTTTGTGACGGCCAGACTTCCCTATGATAACCGGCTCCGAAACTCCGCAGTATCATGCGGATCTTTCACTGCATTCTTTCTGTGAAAGATCTTCCGGCAGACAGCATTTTCCCGCGGGCCTTCTGACAGAACAATTTTCCTGTCAATCGATATCCCGCCGCTTTCCTGCCGGCTCCTCAGTCCCGGAACATCCCGCAAGGCTTACGCCCAGGGATTCTCGGTGGGATAAGGAAGGGACTTGGGCTGGTTGTAGTCCAGATCCTCGATGGGCACGCCGATGTACTTGAATACCTCGAACAGAGCCTTTCCGAAGTGGCCGAAGGCAACTGCACCGTGGTGAGGATAATTCTTCTCGATCAGCACATGACGGTAGAAACGTCCCATCTCGGGAATCGCGAACACGCCGATGGCGCCGAAGGACTTCGTGCGAACATTCAGAACCTCACCCTGTGCGATGTAAGCGCGCAGCTTGCAGTCAGCGGTGGACTGCAGGCGGTAGAAGGTGATCTCGCCGGGAGCGATGTCGCCCTCCAGAGTTCCGTTGGTCACCTCTACGGGCAGGGAACGCGCCATGATCTTCTGGTTTCTCATCTCGCAGAACGCCAGCTTCTTGGAGCAGGTGTTGCCGCAGTGGAAGCCCATGAAGGTATCCTTGTGCGTATAGTTGAACTTGCCCTCGATGGACTCCTTGTACATATCGGCGGGCACGGAGTTGTTGATATCCAGCAGGGTCACTGCATCCGCGCTCACGCAGGTACCGATGAACTCGGACAGGCAGCCGTAGATATCCACCTCACAGGATACAGGGATACCCATACCGGTGAGACGGCTGTTTACATAGCAGGGAACGAAACCAAACTGAGTCTGGAATGCAGGCCAGCACTTTCCGGCGATAGCGACATACTTTCTGTAGCCCCTGTGAGCCTCCACCCAATCCAGCAGGGTCAGCTCGTACTGAGCCAGCTTCTCCAGGACCTCGGGCTTCTTGTTTCCGGCGCCAAGCTCCTCTGCCATCTCTTTTACCTTTGCAGGGATCCTCTCGTCTCCGGCGTGCTTGTTGAACGCCTCGAACAGATCCAGCTCGGAGTTCTCCTCGATCTCAACACCCAGGTTGTAAAGCTGCTTGATGGGCGCGTTGCAGGCCAGGAAGTTCAGAGGTCTGGGGCCAAAGGAAATGATCTTCAGGTCGCTCAGTCCGATGATGGCTCTCGCGATAGGTACGAACTCGTTGATCATGTCAGCGCACTCCTCGGCGGTCCCTACGGGATACTCGGGGATGTAAGCCTTGATGTTGCGGAGCTTTAAGTTGTAGCTTGCGTTCAGCATACCGCAGTATGCGTCGCCGCGGCCGTCCATCAGGTCGCCCTGGCTCTCCTCAGCGGCAGCAACAAAGATGGAAGGTCCGTCAAAGTGCTTTGCCAGCAGGGTTTCAGAGATCTCGGGGCCAAAGTTTCCAAGATACACGCAGAGCGCGTTGCAGCCTGCCTTCTTTACATCCTCAAGAGCCTGAACCATGTGGATCTCGCTCTCCACGATGCAGATAGGGCACTCATAAATATCTGCCGCGCCGTACTTGTCGGTATAAGCCTTTACCAGCGCCTTTCTTCTGTTTACGGACAGACTCTCGGGGAAGCAGTCACGGCTGACAGCTACGATACCGATCTTTACCTGGGGTAAATTGTTCATGTTGTC
>CANQCF010000219.1 GCA_947589505.1 uncultured Acetatifactor sp.
TTTTTATGAGAAAATTCTGGGGATTGACAAAAAGAAATCTATTGGTGTTTTTTGAAGATAAGCAGGCCGTGGTCTTCTCGCTTCTGACGTCCATCATCGTGCTTGCGCTGTATCTGCTCTTTTTGAAGGGCACTTTCGTAGATGCGATCAACGAGGTTCTGGACTCCGCGGCGGGCTTAAAAGAACTCATTAGTCAGGAGGATATCGGCGCTTATGTAAATCTCCTGCTCTTTGCGGGGATCCTGGGGTCCGCAATGGTCACGGTGCCCTTTCACTGTCTGACCACCCTTGTAAAGGACCGTGAGAAGGGTGTGGATCTGGATATCTGCGCCACGCCGGTCCGCAGATGGCAGACTGCATTGGCCTATTTTGCGGCTGCGGCATTCTCCGCGGTGCTGCTGACCGGACTGATTCTGACGGCGGGACTTGTACTCCTGGCCTTCCAGGGCAAACTCTATCTGGAGGGTTCTACAATCGCGGCGGCCTATGGATTGGTGGTGCTGGGTTCGGTTTCAGCCACCGCGCTCTTTCTGATCGTGGTGCTGTTCTTCAGAACTTCATCAGCCTGCGGGGCGTTTTTCGGGATCCTCTCCGCCGCGGCGGGCTTTGTGATCGGGGCTTATATCCCCATCTCTCAGTTTTCGGAAGGAGTACAGACAGTCTGCAACATCTTTCCGGCAAGCCACATTACGATCCTGCTCAGGAATATTCTCCTGGGCGGTGTGCTGGACCGGATGGACCGGTCCGCAGGAGGCCTTGACAATGGGAGATTCACGGCGTCCCTGAAAGAGATCTTTTCCTTTAAGGCACGTCTTTTCGGCTGTGATTTAGAGGTGACGGAAATGCTGTGCTATGTGCTTATCTTTGGGCTGGCGTGCATTGCGGTCACAATTTTTCTGTATCCGAAGACCTGCGAGAAAAAATAAGAAATTAAGAACCGCGACTTGTTTTTACAGCCGTCTGCTTCAGTAAAATTTCGCGCAAACGTGATTTTGTTGAAGCAGGCGGTTTTTTGCGGTTGGGGATCGGGTATCCCCGCAGAATCCTGTCGCCTTAAGTGACATTTGAGCGGATATCGTCATAATATGGTAAAAAGATGGCAGCGATGCGGGTTCCATTCGTTTCGGCAGGGCTGAGGGACGATGCGGCAGAAGTGCCAGGCTGAAAGGAAAGCTGGCTGTGAGAGAAGCGGTTGCCGGGCAACAATCCCGGCTGCGCAGGGGCTCCCTGAGCATTGGGCGGCACCGGAGATGTGGGGCAGAAACTGTCGTATGGAAAGAGACTGCTCAGGCCGTGAAAGCAGCGGGATCTGAGAGCAGACGCGGGGGAGAAGATGGATAAAAAACAAAAAAGGGAGACTTTGATCATCCTATTGCTGGGGATCGTGATCTGCCTTCTGCTGATACGGTGGCAGGGCTGCGGCGAAAACAAGGAGAAGAATCCGGCTTTCCAAGAGAATATCGGCGGCGGAGTAGAACTGGCGGTGGATCCTGACGCAGAGTCAGAGAACGTATCGCCCGGCGGCGCCCTGGAAAAAGGCGTAGTGATAGCGGGCCGGGGAGCCCTGACGTTTCCCGCGGACCAAAAAGAAGTGCCGGTTGACCTGTATAACCCGGAGGACAACGCGGAAATGTATTATCTCACCTTTGAACTCAGGCTCCTAGTCGGAGAGGAGTACGAGACGCTTTATACGTCGGGGCTTGTGGAACCGGGAAAACACCTTTACCGGATCACGCTCTCCCGGGAACTGGAGCCGGGGGTCTACGAGGCGGTGATCCACGTTCAGCCGTATCGAATGGATGAAGAGAGGAAGCCTACCAATAACGCGGATATGAGAATCCGATTGTATGTCGTTTCGGAGGAAGAAAAGAGTCTGTAGGGCTTTTGTGAAGGGAGGAACAGAGATGAAAAAGTTATCCATGTGTTTGTGGGCGCTGGCTCTGGCGCTTGGTGTTTCGGTGGTTTCGCTTGCGGAAGGAGAGATCATAACCCAGGATTCTTCGCAGAACAGCGGGAACATCACCGTTGGTTACAGCGTCGGTGTAAATTATACGCTGACAATTCCCGCCAGCGTGACGTTTTCGGATTCTGAAAAAGAAATCCAGAGGTCTCTGCAGGTAAGCAACGTCATACTAAATGAAGGGAGCAGCATTGTCGTAAATCTCTCCAGTCTCAACAATTTTAAGATGACGTATCGGGGCGGGGAAATCGGATACTCTCTTCTGGTCAACGCCACTGCCGCGCCTGCGGAAAACGATTTTACCATACTGACCGTCAAGGCGGGAGAGCCCAGCGGCTGGGTGCTTCTGGATTTTCTGACGAATCTGGATAAGAATAATGTGGTCTATACGGGCAACTACACCGATACGCTCACTTTTACCGTGTCGGTCAAATGAGTATATCAGAAAAACGGCCGGATGGGATTCCGGCTGTTTTTTGTTGTTGCATATTGCGGCGGTTTATCTTAAAATAGGCTACATAGGAGAGGGTGATCAGGGAGGTCTTAGAACAGGGAGGACAGGCCGCTGTCCGGATGGTCATTCTTTCAGAGGAGGAAGGAGACATGAGCAGAGTTGAGATTGGTATCGTCGCCATCATGGTATTTGTGGTCACCGGAGTCTTAGCCTATGTAATTGAGTCTGTTGTTTACCGGCGCAGGGGAACCATCGGACGGTATGAAAGCCTGCTGGAATATTTTAAAAAGACCGATCAGAAAAAAGGAAATATTGCCGCGGCGGTGTGGGCGCTGATCTGGATAGCGCTTATGATTTTGGCGGCGGTGATCATCTATCTGCTGGGATAAAAAAAGATTGTGCGGCGGAGAATTTTGCGTTAAAATCTAGAAGGAAAAATACATAATTTGAAAAGAAAAGGCCGCCTGGAGGCGGCGGAAAAGAGGAGAACATGAAAGAATTAAATGGAAGTATCTGGCACAGCATCAGTACGCAGCGGGTGACGCCCACGGATTTTATCTGTGTGATCGAGATCTCCAAGGGCAGCAAGAACAAGTACGAGATGGACAAGGAGACGGGACTGCTGATCCTGGACCGCATTTTACATACCTC
>CANQCF010000220.1 GCA_947589505.1 uncultured Acetatifactor sp.
TCAAAAGAGGATCCTCTGTTTTTCACCCGATTGGAGAACAGTAAGTATTTTTTGGAAGACAAGGATTCTCGATTGACAGATCGTAACTGTCTGTTTGACAATAAAAATTATAAGGATAAGGATTTCTATAAAGAATTTCCTACGATCTTCCATCTTCGCAAGGCCTTATTGGAAGATACACTTCCCTGTGATGAAAGATATGCGCGTTTTGTCTACCTGGCGGTATCCAACATGTTTAAGCACCGCGGGCATTTTATAGACGCGGGGATATCCGGAGAGACGAATACGGAAGGAGGTCTCGGGGCGGCATACGCGAGACTGGTCGAATCTGTAAAAACGGTTTCGGAGACCGTTGGGATTTCTCTGCCAGAAAGTGTGGATTATAAGAAGATGGAATCCATTCTGGCAGGCAAGGACAGTTCAAAGACCAGGAAGACAGAAGAATTAAGGGAACTATTGGGAATCGATAAAAAGGATAAGGTTACCATGGAATGTCTGAAAGCAATCTGTGGCAGAAAGGTAGATGGGAAAAAGCTTTTTTCCGTTGAAGAAATGGAAGAGAAAGCGGATATTGATTTTTCGGGTGCTTCGTTTGAGGATACTTGTGAAACCCTGCATCAGATCTTAGGGGATGATAATTATGAAGTAATGACTGCCATGAAGGATATCTATGATATTGGCATACTGTCTGGGATCCTGGGAGAGTATGCCTATCTGTCTGAGGCTCGGGTCGCGTCCTATGAAACACATAAAAGTGATCTGAAATTGTTAAAAAGGGTTATGAGAAAGTACAATACGCAGAAAGAGTATGACGAAATGTTTCGCGCGGAGACAGCCGGGACATACAGTGCGTATGTAAAATCCTTAAACAGCAATAATAAAAAGGCGCGAAGAGCTGTAAAAGAAAGGTCAAAAGCGGATCTCTATGCGACGATCAAAAAACTGGCCAAGAAGTGGGACGCGGAAGATCAGGATGTAAAGAAGATCCTGGCAGGTTTGGAAACAGAAAGCTTTCTGCCGAAACAGCTGACATCAGATAACGGTGTTATTCCGAATCAGGTGCATAAAAAGGAACTGAAAAATATACTGAAAAATGCAGAAAAACATTTAAGCTTTCTGTTGGAAAAAGATGATTCTGGATTTACGGTATCCGAACGCATCGTAAAACTTTTCGAATTTCATATCCCGTATTATGTAGGCCCGCTGACTGCCAGAAGTGAAGCTGATGGGGGAAACGGCTGGGTGGTACGGAAGGAGGGCGGTCGTGTCCTGCCCTGGAACCTGGAGGAAAAGGTAGACATTGCAGCCACTTCTGAGAAATTTATCCTTAGAATGGTTCGGGACTGTTCCTATCTGACAGGAGAGAAAGCCCTGCCGAAAGAGTCCCTGTTATATCAGAGATTCTGCGTTCTCAACGAGATAAATAATATTAAGATCAACGGGGAAAGGATACCCGTAGAAATCAAGCAGGATATCTACAACGAATTGTTTAAGAAGGGGAGAAGAGTTACCCGGAAGACTCTGTGTTCCTACCTTTACAATAGAGGAGTTATTCAGGACGAGGCACAGGTTTCCGGGATAGATGTTGCCATCAATAACTATTTGAGCTCCTATGGTAAGTTCCTGCCTGTATTTGGAGAAAGATTAGAGCTGGATTCCGTAAGAAACATGGTGGAGAGAATTATTTATCTTTCAACAATTTACGGCGATTCAAAGAAATTTCTTCAGGAGATCTTAAAAAAGGAATTTGGAGATGTTCTTGACGAAAAAGTTCTGAAAAGGATTTTGGGATTAAAATTCAAGGACTGGGGAAATTTATCAAAAGAATTTTTGGAACTGGAGGGAACGGATGAAAACGGCGAGATCTTTTCCCTGATCAGCGCTATGTGGGCGACGAACCACAATATGATGGAGCTGATCAACTCCGAGGAATGTGGATTTCGCCGGACTTTAGAAGAAAAAAGAAATTCCGCTGTAAAACTTTTGGAGGAGTTTCAGGTGGAAGACCTGGAGGAATATTATTTTTCCGCGCCAACCAGAAGAATGATCTGGCAGACGATCAAGATCATCAGAGAATTGACGGAGATCCTTGGGGAATATCCCGCGAGGGTGTTTATTGAAATGACACGGTCTGAGGGAGAAAAAGGGGATGCAGGCCGTAAGGATTCCCGAAAGAAACGTTTTCTGGAACTCTATAAAAGCGTTCAAGACGAAACCCAGGATTGGACAAAGATTATAGAAAATGCGGATGAATCCGGCAAATTAAAGAGTAAAAAAATGTATCTGTATCTTACCCAAATGGGAAGATGCTTGTATTCAGGAGAACCGATAGACCTGGATAAACTCTTCACTCCGGATTACGATATCGATCATATTTATCCGAGAAGTCAGGTAAAAGACGATAATCTGGACAATAACCTGGCCCTTGTAAAGAAACAGTATAATGCGGAGAAAACGGATATTTATCCCTTGAATGCATCTATTCGTGAAAACACAAAGGTTCGGGAGCTTTGGAGGCTTTTAAAAGAGAAAAAACTGATTTCAGAAGAAAAGTACAAACGCCTTACCGGAACCAATCCTTTTACAGACGATCAGAGAGCAGACTTTATCGCAAGGCAGCTGGTAGAGACAAGCCAGGGAACAAAGGGGCTCGCAGATCTCTTAAAACAGTTGTTCCCTTCGACAACAAAGATTGTTTATGCAAAGGCAGGAAATGTTTCTGATTTCCGCAGAGACAATGATATGTTGAAATGCCGTGTGGTGAACGATTTTCATCACGCGCAGGATGCTTATCTGAATATTGTGGTGGGAAATGTATATTATACCAAGTTTACGCAGGATGTCAGGAATTTTATAAAAAACGAATATGCGAGAGATAAAGCAGCCTATGGCTATAATCTCGCCAAGATGTACGCGTGGGATATTTCCAGAAACGGCGTGACTGCATGGGTGGCACAGAAAGATGGCAGGGAGGGCACCATTGCAACTGTCAGGGCAATGATGGCAAAGAACACGCCGCTTATGACGAGGATGTCTTTCGTCGGCCAAGGAAAACTTGCTGAAGAGACATTATGCAGTGCATCGGCTGCCAAAGAAGAAAGTTATATCCCGCTTAAGTCCTCCAATGCAAAATTGAATAATGTCACAAGATACGGCGGATTTACCAGCGTATCTACTGCTTATTTTTTCCTGGTGGAACATGAAGATAAAAAGGGGAATAAGATTCGGACCATAGAGACGGTTCCCGTTTATCTGCGGGAGAAGCTGGAGGGGAATGAAGGTGCATTACTGCAATATTGCAGTAATGACCTGGGGTTAAAGAATCCGTCTATAAGGCTTCCGAAGATCTATTTACAGGTACTATTGAAGGTGGATGGATTCTTTATGCATATTTCTGGCAAGACAGGTGATTATTATGTCATGAAAAATGCAGTTAATATGAAAATGCCTTATGAATGGACAAATTATATAAGACAAATTGAAAAAGAAGTTATGAACATTCAAACAGGGACAGAGAATACTAATATAATAACTAACGAACGGAATCTGCAACTGTATGACATTTTGAAAGAAAAATTTACAAGTGGAATATTTGCCAGAAGACCCAATCCGGTAGGAGAAAGACTTGTTAATGGAAGGGAACTGTTTGGTTCTCTGGACCTTCATGAACAGTGTAAGGTTATTATGGAGATTATGAAACTCAGCGTGATCGGAAATACTAAGGCAGATCTTTCTTTGATCGAGCAAAAGCCGAATATCGGAGTTTTGAGAATCAACAAAAAAATATCTGAGAAAAAGGAAGTATTGCTTATCAATCAATCTGTAACAGGAATCTATGAAAACTGCATAGATTTATTGACGGTATGAGCTGGCGTACGGTTGTGATCAGCAGCAGTGCAAAGCTGGATTATCAGATGGGGTTTATGGTAGTCAGAACAGAAAAGATCGTCAAGGTGCACATAAGTGAGATTGAGATTCTGCTGATCGAATCCACTTCTGTGTCCTTGACTGCGGCGCTGCTCTGCGAGCTGACGAAGAAAAAAGTTAAGGTGATCTTTTGTGATGAAAAGAGAAATCCAGCCTCTGAATTAGT